>NZ_PDIY01000001.1:1710000-2039642 GCF_002563655.1 Bacillus sp. es.034
TTTGACAGTCGAAGTTTTGTTCAGTTTTGATGGTTCAACCATCAAAACATTTTTCATCTCTTACGAGATGAGAATTTGTGTTTGTTCTTTGAAAACTAGATAAAGATAAATTGATAGTCAAGAAATTACCGAGTATCGCCATTTTAGGTTTTAAACCTGATGTAACAACCAATTCGGTTAAGTTATGAAGGGCGCACGGTGGATGCCTTGGCACTAGGAGCCGACGAAGGACGGGACTAACACCGATATGCTTTGGGGAGCTGTAAGTGAGCTTTGATCCAGAGATTTCCGAATGGGGGAACCCATTGTTCGTAATGGAACAATATCCTTACTTGAATACATAGAGTATGGAAGGCAGACCCAGGGAACTGAAACATCTAAGTACCTGGAGGAAGAGAAAGCAATTGCGATTCCCTGAGTAGCGGCGAGCGAAACGGGATATAGCCCAAACCAAGAGGCTTGCCTCTTGGGGTTGTAGGACACTCTATACGGAGTTACAAAGGAATGAAGTAGACGAAGAAGTCTGGAAAGGCTCGTCAAAGAAGGTAACAACCCTGTAGTTGAAACTTCATTCCCTCTTGAGTGGATCCTGAGTACGGCGGGACACGTGAAATCCCGTCGGAAGCTGGGAGGACCATCTCCCAAGGCTAAATACTCCCTAGTGACCGATAGTGAACCAGTACCGTGAGGGAAAGGTGAAAAGCACCCCGGAAGGGGAGTGAAATAGAACCTGAAACCGTGTGCCTACAAGTAGTCAGAGCCCGTTAACGGGTGATGGCGTGCCTTTTGTAGAATGAACCGGCGAGTTACGATCCCATGCAAGGTTAAGTTGATAAGACGGAGCCGCAGCGAAAGCGAGTCTGAATAGGGCGATTTGAGTATGTGGTCGTAGACCCGAAACCAGGTGATCTACCCATGTCCAGGATGAAGTTCAGGTAACACTGAATGGAGGTCCGAACCCACGCACGTTGAAAAGTGCGGGGATGAGGTGTGGGTAGCGGAGAAATTCCAATCGAACTTGGAGATAGCTGGTTCTCTCCGAAATAGCTTTAGGGCTAGCCTCATGTGTAAGAGTCTTGGAGGTAGAGCACTGTTTGGACTAGGGGCCCTCATCGGGTTACCGAATTCAGACAAACTCCGAATGCCAAAGACTTATCCATGGGAGTCAGACTGCGAGTGATAAGATCCGTAGTCGAAAGGGAAACAGCCCAGACCACCAGCTAAGGTCCCAAAGTATACGTTAAGTGGAAAAGGATGTGGAGTTGCTTAGACAACCAGGATGTTGGCTTAGAAGCAGCCACCATTTAAAGAGTGCGTAATAGCTCACTGGTCGAGTGACTCTGCGCCGAAAATGTACCGGGGCTAAACGTATCACCGAAGCTGTGGATTGACACCTTTAGGTGTCAGTGGTAGGAGAGCGTTCTAAGGACTGCGAAGCTAGACCGTAAGGACTGGTGGAGTGCTTAGAAGTGAGAATGCCGGTATGAGTAGCGAAAGATGGGTGAGAATCCCATCCACCGAATGCCTAAGGTTTCCTGAGGAAGGCTCGTCCGCTCAGGGTTAGTCGGGACCTAAGTCGAGGCCGATAGGCGTAGACGATGGACAACAGGTTGATATTCCTGTACCACCTCTTTTCCGTTTGAGCAATGGGGGGACGCAGGAGGATAGGGTAAGCGCACTGCTGGATATGTGCGTCTAAGCAGTTAGGCTGATGATGAGGCAAATCCCATCATCGTGAAGGCTGAGCTGTGATAGCGAGCGAATTATAGTAGCGAAGTTCCTGATTCCACACTGCCAAGAAAAGCCTCTAGCGAGGAAAAAGGTGCCCGTACCGCAAACCGACACAGGTAGGCGAGGAGAGAATCCTAAGGTGAGCGAGAGAACTCTCGTTAAGGAACTCGGCAAAATGACCCCGTAACTTCGGGAGAAGGGGTGCTCTGGTAGGGTGCAAGCCCGAGAGAGCCGCAGTGAATAGGCCCAGGCGACTGTTTAGCAAAAACACAGGTCTCTGCGAAGCCGTAAGGCGAAGTATAGGGGCTGACGCCTGCCCGGTGCTGGAAGGTTAAGAGGAGTGCTTAGCGCAAGCGAAGGTGCGAATCGAAGCCCCAGTAAACGGCGGCCGTAACTATAACGGTCCTAAGGTAGCGAAATTCCTTGTCGGGTAAGTTCCGACCCGCACGAAAGGCGTAACGATCTGGGCACTGTCTCAACGAGAGACTCGGTGAAATTATAGTACCTGTGAAGATGCAGGTTACCCGCGACAGGACGGAAAGACCCCGTGGAGCTTTACTGTAGCCTGATATTGAATTTTGGTACAGCTTGTACAGGATAGGTAGGAGCCTTGGAAACCGGAGCGCCAGCTTCGGTGGAGGCATCGGTGGGATACTACCCTGGCTGTATTGAAATTCTAACCCGCGCCCCTTATCGGGGTGGGAGACAGTGTCAGGTGGGCAGTTTGACTGGGGCGGTCGCCTCCTAAAGAGTAACGGAGGCGCCCAAAGGTTCCCTCAGAATGGTTGGAAATCATTCGCAGAGTGTAAAGGCACAAGGGAGCTTGACTGCGAGACCTACAAGTCGAGCAGGGACGAAAGTCGGGCTTAGTGATCCGGTGGTTCCGCATGGAAGGGCCATCGCTCAACGGATAAAAGCTACCCCGGGGATAACAGGCTTATCTCCCCCAAGAGTCCACATCGACGGGGAGGTTTGGCACCTCGATGTCGGCTCATCGCATCCTGGGGCTGTAGTCGGTCCCAAGGGTTGGGCTGTTCGCCCATTAAAGCGGTACGCGAGCTGGGTTCAGAACGTCGTGAGACAGTTCGGTCCCTATCCGTCGTGGGCGCAGGAAATTTGAGAGGAGCTGTCCTTAGTACGAGAGGACCGGGATGGACGCACCGCTGGTGTACCAGTTGTCTTGCCAAAGGCATCGCTGGGTAGCTATGTGCGGAAGGGATAAGTGCTGAAAGCATCTAAGCATGAAGCCCCCCTCGAGATGAGATTTCCCATCACGTAAGTGAGTAAGATCCCTAGAAGATGACTAGGTAGATAGGTCAGAGATGGAAGCATGGCGACATGTGGAGTTGACTGATACTAATCGATCGAGGACTTAACCACAAAGAGTCATTATTTTAATGAACAACATTGGTCGATATTCGGCTTTCTTGACATCAATTCTTTATCTAGTTTTCAGGGAATAATTTTTATACGAAAATATAAAAAAGCCTTGAAAAATTATATCTACACGATATAATAATACTTGTCCTTAAATGAGACAAGACATAGTCTGGTGACAATGGCGAAGAGGTCACACCCGTTCCCATGCCGAACACGGAAGTTAAGCTCTTCAGCGCCGATGGTAGTTGGGGGATCTCCCCCTGTGAGAGTAGGACGTCGCCAGGCTATATATCATGGAGGATTAGCTCAGCTGGGAGAGCATCTGCCTTACAAGCAGAGGGTCGGCGGTTCGATCCCGTCATCCTCCACCAAGTTTTTTTACGAAAGTAAAATAAACTTCATTAATTTGCGTAAGCAAAATATCTTTCCATAATCGCTTCGTTGAACTGCGTTCATTACGCAGTATTCACCATAAATTTATACACGCCGGTGTAGCTCAACTGGTAGAGCAACTGACTTGTAATCAGTAGGTTGGGGGTTCAAGTCCTCTTGCCGGCACCATTTGGTTTTTTTATGAGATGAGCCATTAGCTCAGTTGGTAGAGCATCTGACTTTTAATCAGAGGGTCGAAGGTTCGAATCCTTCATGGCTCACCAAAGATTTTTGCCAAGGCAAAATATCTTACCATTGTTTTTCTCCAATGTGAAAAACAAAAATATATGCGGGTGTGGCGGAATTGGCAGACGCACCAGACTTAGGATCTGGCGCCGCAAGGCGTGGGGGTTCAAGTCCCTTCACCCGCACCATTTCTTTTGCGGAAGTAGTTCAGTGGTAGAACACCACCTTGCCAAGGTGGGGGTCGCGGGTTCGAATCCCGTCTTCCGCTCCAGAGACTTGCCGGGGTGGCGGAACTGGCAGACGCACAGGACTTAAAATCCTGCGGTAGGTGACTACCGTACCGGTTCGATTCCGGTCCTCGGCACCAAAGATTTTTGCGTCAGCAAAATATCTTTCCTTACGTTACTTATTAAAAAATAGATTTCATTTAGCGCCCGTAGCTCAATTGGATAGAGCGTTTGACTACGGATCAAAAGGTTAGGGGTTCGACTCCTCTCGGGCGCGCCATATATCGGGAAGTAGCTCAGCTTGGTAGAGCACTTGGTTTGGGACCAAGGGGTCGCAGGTTCGAATCCTGTCTTCCCGACCACTTCTTTGGGGCCTTAGCTCAGCTGGGAGAGCGCCTGCTTTGCACGCAGGAGGTCAGCGGTTCGATCCCGCTAGGCTCCACCAAGTTTTTTTACGACAGTAAAATAAACTTCATTGGTTTTATTCATAAGCCTAATAGCTAGTAGTTTCTTGGCGGTGTAGCTCAGCTGGCTAGAGCGTACGGTTCATACCCGTGAGGTCGGGGGTTCGATCCCCTCCGCCGCTACCAATAGGGACCTTTAGCTCAGTTGGTTAGAGCAGACGGCTCATAACCGTCCGGTCGTAGGTTCGAGTCCTACAAGGTCCACCAAGTACCATTTTCATTACGGAGGAATACCCAAGTCCGGCTGAAGGGATCGGTCTTGAAAACCGACAGGGGTGTAACAGCCCGCGGGGGTTCGAATCCCCCTTCCTCCTCCATTTTATTTTAATCCATTATTATCGTCGCGGGGTGGAGCACGGCCGAATAATCTTCGGAGCTTACACATCAGCGCACCGACTGAGCAGCAGCTTGAATGAGCTTACTGAAGTCGGGGTGGATCTACGTGATGCACAATGGGATAGTGGAAACTTAATAATATATTATCGTCGCGGGGTGGAGCAGTTCGGTAGCTCGTCGGGCTCATAACCCGAAGGTCGCAGGTTCAAATCCTGTCCCCGCAATACCATTTTTGACTGATTTTTATGATAGGTTATTGTTAATCTTTCATGAGTCACGCATGGAAACCTATTTTGCTAGCGCAAGGTAAGGATAGTTATTTTCGCTATCGCGAAGGTAATGAAAGTTATTTTGCTTACGCAAAAAACTCTGGTCCGGTAGTTCAGTTGGTTAGAATGCCTGCCTGTCACGCAGGAGGTCGCGGGTTCGAGTCCCGTCCGGACCGCCATTTTCTTTAAAAGATAATGGTATTATTATTTTCAAAACTCAGTAAGGCTCAGTAGCTCAGTTGGTAGAGCAATGGACTGAAAATCCATGTGTCGGCGGTTCGATTCCGTCCTGAGCCACCATTTTTCTATTTAGACACATTATGGCGATTGTGGCGAAGTGGTTAACGCACCTGATTGTGGTTCAGGCATTCGTGGGTTCGATTCCCATCAGTCGCCCCATGTTTTTATGCGGGTGTAGTTTAGTGGTAAAACCTCAGCCTTCCAAGCTGATGATGAGGGTTCGATTCCCTTCACCCGCTCCATTTCATTTTTGGGCCTATAGCTCAGCTGGTTAGAGCGCACGCCTGATAAGCGTGAGGTCGGTGGTTCGAGTCCACTTAGGCCCACCATTCCATTATTCCGCAGTAGCTCAGTGGTAGAGCTATCGGCTGTTAACCGATCGGTCGCAAGTTCGAATCTTGCCTGCGGAGCCATATTTGGAGAAGTACTCAAGTGGCTGAAGAGGCGCCCCTGCTAAGGGTGTAGGTCGGGCAACTGGCGCGAGGGTTCAAATCCCTCCTTCTCCGCCATTAAGGCCCATTGGTCAAGCGGTTAAGACACCGCCCTTTCACGGCGGTAACACGGGTTCGAATCCCGTATGGGTCATTCTGAAAAGACTATCATTGTTGATAGTCTTTTTTTGTTGTACACAGCAGTACTTTGCTATGAAGCTGATATAAGCATGTTTTATAATAAAAAATGTTTGTTCCTGAATTCTTCATCGATGGATATATGATCGACGTTTTCCTCTTTTTCTATTAACTCTTTCTAACACCTCTTTCCTTCCTTCATTCGACACCGCTACTCCATCTTTCATCTAACAAAATCTTATACAAAATACCGGAATCCCTCTATATTTCCTACAAATATTAAGCTTTTTCATAAAAAACTTTCGACAAATTACGCTATGAATTCAACGTAATTCCCCTATGTTTTTACAATGTAAACCTTACCATTTAGGATAACTTTCCAAATCGACCTCTTTTTCATATAAGCATGTAGTAAATTGTCGTAATTGAACGACGATTATAAAGAGGATTTTGGTGATGTTGTTAGAAAGTAGTTATGTAGATTGAAAAAATGTAGGTGAGATGATGAACGCAATGACCATAACAGATTACGATGTGTTTTTGTTTCATGAGGGAAATTTGCAGCAGGCCTATCAGTTTATGGGTGCACATGTGAGAAGGGATTCCACTGGGACCTATACAGAATTTTGCGTTTGGGCACCGAAAGCAAGGCATGTTTCATTGGTGGGATCCTTCAATCAATGGAATGGGAATGGATATGATTTAAAAAAACGGAACAGTGAAGGTCTGTGGACGATTCGGGTCGATAAAGATCTGACGGGAGAAACGTATAAGTACGAAATTACGACTTCCCTGGGGGCAAAGAAGCTGAAGGCGGATCCGTACGGGTTTGCCTCTGAAAAGCGCCCTCATACCGCAAGCGTTGTGTATGAGCTGGATGGCTTTGAATGGGAAGATGAGAAGTGGCTCGAGGACCGTTCATCCACTACCATCTACGACAAGCCAATGGCGATTTATGAAGTCCATTTAGGTACGTGGAAGAAAGAAGCAGGAACGTTTCTTTCTTATAGGGAATTAGCACAGCAATTGATTCCCCATGTGAAAGAGCAGGGATTCACCCATATTGAGCTGCTGCCTGTCACGGAGCATCCATTTGACCGGTCCTGGGGTTATCAGGGTACGGGTTATTACTCCCCTACCAGTCGCTACGGCTCACCACATGATTTGATGGCATTTGTGAATGAGTGTCATTTACATAATATCGGTGTGATCCTGGATTGGGTCCCAGGCCACTTTTGTAAGGATGCGCATGGGTTATATGAGTTTGATGGTTCGTTTGCCTACGAGTACAGCGAGGAAAGGGACCGGGAGAATTATACGTGGGGTACGGCGAACTTTGACTTAGGCAAAGGGGAAGTGAGAAGCTTCCTGATTTCAAACGCCCGTTTTTGGATGGAGCAGTATCATATCGATGGCTTCAGGATCGATGCGGTGGCGAACATCATCTATTGGGCGAATCAGGGTGAGCTTAACCCGAATGAAGGTGCCATACAGTTTTTGAAAAACTTGAACAAGGCCGTGTTTGAGTTTGATTCTTCGATTCTGATGATTGCAGAGGATTCTACGGACTGGCCACAGGTGACGTCTCCGGTTCATTATGGAGGACTTGGATTTAATTATAAGTGGAATATGGGATGGATGAATGACGTCCTTAAATATATGGAAACCGATCCATCTGAACGAAGGCATGTGCATTCTCTCATCACGTTCTCGTTGTTATATGCCTTTTCAGAGAATTATGTTCTTCCCTTCTCCCATGACGAAGTGGTGCATGGGAAGAAGTCGTTATTAAATAAAATGCCGGGGGATTACTGGCAGAAATTCGCCCAATACCGGTTGCTTCTAAGCTTCATGATGGCTCATCCAGGTAAAAAGCTTTTGTTCATGGGAAGTGAACTGGCACCATTTTCAGAATGGAAGGACCTTGAGGAATTAGATTGGCATTTACTGGATTACGAATTTCATCACAAATTCAACTCATATTTTAAAGAGCTACTGCATTTATATAAAGGTGCTGAACCATTATTTCAGATGGATCATCGTTCAGACGGATTCCAGTGGGTTGATGTAAATAATGCAGAGCAGCAGATTTTCTCTTTCATCCGTTACGGGATAGAGAAGGGAGATCATCTTGTGGTGATCTGCAATTTCAGTCCCCATGTGTATCATCAGTATAAGGTGGGAGTAGATAAGGTTTCTTCGTATGAAGAGATTTGGAATAGTGATGATGAAAGGTTTGGAGGTTCCCATCAGGTGAATCCCAACCCGCTTACCGTGCACAATGAACCGTATCATGGAAGAGATGGGTATGTGGAAATGACGATTCCACCATACGCAGCCGTGTATTTAAGACCAATCGAGTGAAAGGGGAGAAGAGTAATGGCAAAAGGTAGATGTGTGGCCATGTTGTTAGCAGGTGGAAAAGGGAGCAGGTTAAGTTCATTGACGAAGAGTCTGGCGAAACCGGCCGTACCGTTTGGAGGAAAGTACCGTATCATTGATTTTACCCTGAGCAATTGTACGAACTCAGGCATCGACACTGTCGGTGTGCTTACCCAGTATCAGCCCCTGGTATTGAATTCTTATATCGGGATCGGAAGTGCGTGGGATCTTGACCGCAAAAACGGTGGTGTGACCGTGTTGCCTCCATATGCTGAATCCTCCGAAATGCGCTGGTATACGGGGACGGCCAGTGCCATCTATCAAAATATGAATTACCTTGAGCAATACGATCCCGAGTACGTATTGATTCTGTCGGGTGATCATATTTACAAAATGGATTATAGTAAAATGCTTGATTATCATATCGAGAAAAAAGCAGATGTCTCGATTTCAGTCATTGAAGTGGGATGGGATGAAGCGAGCCGTTTCGGACTGATGAACACCAATGAGGATATGCGTGTCACGGAGTTTGAAGAAAAACCAGCTTTCCCGAAAAGCAATCTTGCTTCGATGGGTATTTACATCTTCAATTATTCCGTGCTGAAGGATTATCTCGAGATGGATGAACGGAATCCGGATTCGAGCCATGACTTTGGGAAGGATGTCATTCCTCTCCTACTTGATGAGAAGAAGAAACTGATGGCTTACCCATTTGAAGGCTATTGGAAGGATGTCGGTACGGTCAAGAGCCTTTGGGAAGCAAATATGGACCTGATAGATGAAGAGAATGAACTGAACCTGTTTGATCATGATTGGAGAGTGTATTCGGTTAATCCGAACGAGCCACCTCAATATATTTCAGAAGAAGCCCTTGTGGAGGGATCTCTTGTAAATGAAGGGTGTACGATAGAAGGAACGATTCAAAAGTCCGTACTCTTCCAGGGAACGACGGTGAAAAAGGGAGCGCATGTCAGCCGTTCAGTTATCATGCCGGACGCTGTCGTTGAGGAAAATGCCTATATCGAGCAGGCAATCGTGCCTTCGAATGTAAGGGTTCCTAAGGGCTTGTGCATCATGCCGGAAGAAGGATCAGATGAAGTGATCCTCGTGACGGAATCATTCATTGAAACACTGCTGGAACAGGAAAGAGTGTAAGGTTCAAGACCATCTTAACAACATTAGAGGAGGAGAAGTGTTTTGAAAAATACGATGCTTGGTGTTATTGATGCTACGAGTTACTACGATTCCCTGGAGGATTTATTGTTACATCGCTCATTAGCGGCCCTTCCCATTGCGGGAAGATACCGGTTGATTGACTTTATCCTTTCCAATATGGTGAATTCCGATATCGGCAGTGTGGCGATTTTTCCAAAGTTTCAATACAGATCGCTGATGGATCATCTCGGATCAGGGAAGAACTGGGATCTGAACCGGAAGCGGGATGGCTTGTTTTTCTTTCCTGCTCCTGGATTGGAAGCGAATGAAGAGGGTGTTGGATCCTTTAATCACTTTGCCCATCACATGGACTATTTCAGACGCAGTACACAGGAATATGCCTTAATCAGCAATTGCTTCACGTTGTGTAACATCGATTATCAACCCGTACTGGAACGCCACATCCGTATCGGTTGTGATATAACGGAAATGCGTCACAATGCCAGCTCCTTAGACATGTACTTAGTCAAAACGTCTGCACTGATTGATTTGATCGAGAACAGGCGTGAAACCGGCTATACATGCATGCAGGACGTGGTGGACGACATGGACAGCGGATTTAAGGTGTGCGGATATGAGCATGAAGGATTTGTTCAAACGATTGATTCTATTGAAGAATACTATGATGCAAGCATGAAGCTTATGAACTTATCTTATTGGAAAGAGCTGTTCAAGAAAGATATGCCCATTTATACGAAAGTGAAGGATGAGCCGCCGACACGGTACACATCAGCTGCAAGTGTGAAAAACAGCATTATCGCCAATGGATGCTTCATTGAGGGTAAAGTGAAAAATTCTACCATGTTCAGAGCGGTGAAGGTCGGCAGGAATACTACAATTTCTAACAGCATCATTATGCAGAAGAGCCAAATTGGAGATAACTGTGTACTGGAGAATGTGATTCTGGATAAAGATGTGAGAATAGAAGATGGCGTCAAACTTATCGGGGAAGCAAACAATCCAATTGTCATTCGCAAAGGAATGATTCAAGGAGCGCTGATGAATTCGTGAAAGTGTTATTTGTAGTATCTGAGTGTGTCCCATTTATTAAATCCGGGGGCTTGGCCGACGTTGCAGGCGCTTTGCCCAAGGAGTTAAGAAGTTTAGGCACGGATGTCAGGGTGATTCTGCCTAAATACGGCGGGATCCCTCACGAATTCCGTTCAAAAATGAAACGGAAAAAAGAGTTTTTTGTGTCAGTAGGCTGGAGAGATCAGTATTGTGGAATTGAAGAGTACAGTGAAAATGGTGTGACATATTATTTTGTGGATAATGAATATTATTTTAACCGGGAGCGTTTATACGGATACTTTGACGATGGGGAGAGATTTTCCTATTTTACAAGGGCTGTGTTGGAAAGTATCGCTGTTCTTGATTTCTATCCTGATGTAATTCATTGTCATGATTGGCACACGGGCATGGTGCCGTTCCTGCTCCGGAGCGAGTATCAGGAGAGACCGGGCTACTCATTCATCCGCAGCGTATTCACCATTCATAATCTGCAATTTCAAGGAATCTACCCTAAACAGGTGATGACGGACTTACTCGCTATCCCTGAGAAGTATTTTCACCATGAGTACCTCGAATTTTATGGGAATATCAATTTCATGAAAGGTGCGCTCATTTCTTCGGATTTCGTCACCACGGTGAGTCCTACATATAAAGAAGAAATCCTCACGCCTTATTATGGGGAAAAGCTTCATAATATACTTGGCCAGCGGTATAACCAATTATTAGGCATCCTCAATGGGATTGATGATGAAGTATATAATCCTGATGACGGGGAGTTTCCTTTCTTCAGCGGGAATCTTCAAGGAAAGAAGCAGGCGAAGCAGCATCTGCAAAAAAGCCTGGGACTCGAGGAGAATGAAGGAATCCCTCTAGTGTCCATCATTTCGAGATTGACGAACCAAAAGGGTCTTGAACTCATCAGGGGCGTCTTTCATGAGATGATCCAGGAAAATGTCCAGTTTGTCCTGTTGGGGACAGGTGATTGGGAGTTTGAACAGTTCTTCAGGGAAATGGAGTGGACGTATCCTGATAAGGTCAGGGTACAGATCGGCTTCAATGAAGAATTGGCAAAACAGATCTATTCCGCCAGTGATCTGTTCCTGATGCCTTCCAAGTTCGAGCCTTGCGGGCTTGGACAGTTGATCGCCATGAGATATGGGGCCCTGCCTCTTGTAAGGGAGACAGGTGGACTGAACGATACCGTTGAATCCTACAATGAGGAGACGAAGAGCGGCAACGGCTTCTCATTCAAAAATTTCAATGCTCACGATATGCTTTACACCTATCGAAGAGCCCTGTCGTATTTCCACGAAGATCCGGAAACATGGAATCATATTGTACGTAACGCAATGAATAAAGATTATAGTTGGGCCCAATCGGCCTTTAAGTATAATCAACTATACGCTGACCTGGTATCAAGGAGTGAAAGCCATGTTTTCTGATCCGATTGAATTCAAAGAATTGTTTCTGAAGAAGCTTGAAATGATGTATGGTAAGACGTTTCCTGAGTCCACCAGTCAGGATCAGTTTTTCACATTGGGTCATTTGATACGGGAATATATTTCGATGAACTGGATCCATACAAATGAGCAGTACCGGTTCAATAAACAAAAGCAGGTGTATTATTTATCCATCGAATTCCTGCTGGGGCGTCTGCTCCGGCAAAATCTGACGAATCTTGGGATTTACGATATTGTGGATAAAGGGCTTCAGGATCTTGGAATCGACCTTGCGGAAATGGAAGAGGTAGAGCACGACGCAGGACTTGGAAATGGCGGTCTTGGCCGTTTAGCCGCCTGTTTTCTGGATTCCCTGGCTTCCCTCAATCTACCCGGCCATGGATATGGTATCCGTTATAAGCATGGATTGTTTGAACAGAAGATCGTGAACGGATTTCAGATGGAGCTTCCGGAACAGTGGCTGCGTCATGGACATGTGTGGGAAGTCCGCAAATCAGATCTTACCGTCGAAGTGCCATTCTGGGGGAAGGTGGAATCCTATACGGAAAAGGATGTCTTAAGGTTTCGACATGTAGATGCAGAAATCGTCGCAGCGGTTCCTTATGATATGCCTGTCGTGGGGTTCGAAACGTCGACGGTCAATACGCTTCGATTATGGAGTGCCGAGCCTGCGGCCTATAAAGCGGGAAAAGATATGATGAAATACAAACGTGATACGGAAGCCATCACGGAATTTCTATATCCTGACGACACCCATGAGGAAGGGAAAATCCTGCGCCTGAAGCAGCAATACTTCCTGGTGTCAGCAAGTATCCGCTCCATTTTGGATTCTTACTTATATCGAAATGGGGATCTGAAGGAACTGCATGAGAATATTTCAATCCATATCAATGATACCCATCCGGTTCTTGCCATCCCGGAGCTGATGAGGGTCCTTCTGGATGAATACTCCTTTGAATGGGAGGAAGCATGGGAAATCACGACGAATACATTCGCTTACACAAACCACACGACGCTGTCTGAAGCACTGGAGAGATGGCCGATCCGTATATTCCAGCCCCTCCTGCCCCGCATCCATATGATTGTGAATGAAATCAATGAACGGTTCTGCAGGGAATTATGGAAAGAGTATCCTGGTGAGTGGAAGAGGATAGAGGACATGGCGATCATCTCACATGATGAAGTCAAAATGGCCCATCTTGCGATTGTTGGAAGCTTCAGTGTGAACGGTGTGGCAAAGATCCACACAGAAATCCTGAAGCAGCGGGAAATGAACTTATTTTATCAATATTATCCTGGGAAATTTAATAGTAAGACCAATGGGATCACCCATAGAAGGTGGCTCCTTAACAGCAATCCATCCCTTTCGAACCTGATTACTTCTTCGATCGGGGAGGATTGGATCAAAAACCCTTCCAAACTGGTGAAGCTGAAGGAGTATCACCATGATACGGCATTCCTGAAAGACCTGTATGATGTGAAGCAGGGAAATAAACAAAAGCTTGCCGGGCTGATATATGAAAGCAATGGTATCATTGTCGATCCGTCTTCGATATTTGATATCCAGGTGAAGCGGCTTCATGCGTACAAACGTCAGTTAATGAATGTGTTGCATATCCTTCACCTGTACAATCGGTGTGTGGAAGATCCGGGATTTGATTTTCATCCACGGACATTCATTTTCGGGGCAAAGGCGTCGCCGGGTTACTATTATGCCAAAAAAATCATTAAGTTGATCCATTCTGTAGCCGATCTCGTAAATGATCATCCGCTTGTGAAAGGGCGCATTAAGGTCGTGTTCCTTGAAAATTATCGGGTGTCCCTTGCAGAAGAGATCATCCCGGCAGCTGATTTGTCCGAGCAGATTTCAACGGCCAGTAAGGAAGCGTCGGGTACGGGGAATATGAAGTTCATGATGAACGGGGCTTTGACCCTTGGGACACTTGACGGGGCCAATATTGAGATCCTGGAACAGGTCGGGAGGGACAATATCTTTATATTCGGATTAACGGCTGAGGAAGTGATGAAGTATCAGAACCATGGAGGCTATTACGCCATGGAGTACTTCCACTACGATACAAGGATCAAAAAGGTGTTGAACCAATTGATCGATGATACCCTGCCGGATGCAGGTGATCATTTCGAAACCATTTATGACTCGTTATTGACTGAAAATGACCAATTCTTTGTCCTGAGGGATTTCGATTCCTACGTTAGGGTTCATGAACAGGCAGGAAAGGCGTATGAAAACAAAGAGCACTGGTCACGGATGTGCCTCCAGAACATTGCCAATTCCGGCTATTTCTCCAGTGACCGGACAATCGAGCAATATGCGAAGGACATATGGGGCATTGCACAGGGGAGTTTAACGAAATAGAAAAAACGCTTGGGAATCGGATCCCAAGCGTTTTTTTTATTTTTTCTTCTTATCGGATACGTAGCTGTCACCATCTTTATAAGGGATGTCACCCAGAGGAGATTCCAGATCGTTTTCATCGAGCATGTCCTCATACTCTTCATGAGTCTTTGACGGATAGGCTTTACGGTTCGATCCTTCCATGTCGGTCCCAACGAAGGATTCAAAATCCTCGGTGAACCCTTCTGATGTGTCCTCATCCTGATACAGGTCTGAGTAATCCTCGTGATCTCCTTCAAAGTCGGATGGGGTTTCAGAAGTCCCGAAACGGCCGACTTCCTGGAAGCTGTCCTGGTCGTCGCGCACATTCCCATCCGTTTCATGTCTGAATTCGTTATCGACAGGGGGCTGCAGTACATCTTCTTCTACCGGCCTATCCTGCGGTGTCGACTTCTCCGGTGTATGGTCCTTACAATAAAGAGTCGTCGGAATGACTTCTAGACGCTCGTAAGGGATATCCTGTCCGCATTCTTTACATTCTCCGTACGAACCGGCTTCGATCGCCTGCAGGGCTTGTTGGATTTTATCCAGTTCCAGCTTCGCATGATCGTCGATGGCGTAATCCTTCTCCCGCTCATATAACTCTGTACCCATATCGGCCGGATGGTTATCGTAAAGGGAGAGTTCTCCTGAGTTATCACGTTCGTTTGTATGGTGAAGATTATCTAAATCCTGATGTAAATGTTCTTTTAACTGCTTTTCTTGTTGAACCAATTCTTTTTTTAATGTCTGTTTTTGGCTGTCTGTCAGCAATTTCTTCACATCCTTCATAATGTTCGCTTAAAACTTGTCCTAACCATACTTTATCCGAAAGTGGGAAGGTTAAAACATAAAAAAAGAGTCGACCCGGATTTGTCGGGTCGACTTCTTGTGTTCTTTACAGCATATATGCAAGTAATAATCCAATGGATAATAGGAATCCAAAGATGGTATTGGTTTGTGCCGTTGCTTTCATGGCGGGCATCATTTCGATGGGTAGTGATTTCCCGATGAATCCTGTTGTGGCTTTGATGGCTTTTGGGATGCTCAAGAAGGATACGAACAGCCATGGTGATGAGATCCCGGTTACGACCAATCCGATGATCCAGGCGTAGGATACGACGAACATACCGCCCAAGAGGATGATCGCGCCTTTTTTTCCTAACAGGATTGCAATGGTTTTGCGTCCGTTTTCTTTGTCTCCATCGAGGTCACGGATATTGTTGGCCAATAATATGGAACCTACCAAGATGGAAACCGGAATCGAGATGAGGACGCTGTCCCCATTGATGTAGCCGGTCTGGATGTAAAATGAGATGAGGATGATCACAAATCCCATGAAAAATCCGGCTACGATTTCGCCGAATGGTGTGTAAGCAATTGGCATTGGTCCGCCAGTATAAAAGTACCCCGCTGCCATGCACACTATTCCTATGAGCGCCAGCCACCATGTACTGTTAAGGCAGATATAAATCCCTAACAGAAGGGCGATCCCGTATAGTGAAAAGGCAAGGTTGATGACCGTTGATGGTTTGACACCATTACGGACGATCGCTCCGCCGATCCCGACCGAGTGCTCTGTATCGAGGCCCCTTTTATAATCATAATATTCATTGAACATATTCGTGGCCGCCTGGATCAACAGGCAGGCAACCAGCATGGCTGCAAACAGCCAAAAGTTCACTTTCGTAAATTGCAGCGCGAGTACCGTTCCTAACAGTACAGGTACAAATGCTGCTGTAAGAGTGTGGGGCCGGGTCAATTGCCACCAGATCTTCCACCCTTTATCTGATTCCAACACGTTGGATGCTTGTTGTTCCATCATTCTCTCTCCCTTACGCAATAAGGAATTTTCAGAAAACATTACAATTCCTTTACAGATTAAAGTGTAGGTAAAGGGAAGGGGACTGTCAATCATTTTCTACAAATTCTTGAAGGTTCTATTTTCCAGTAATTGAGGACTTTTACAAAGCTTTTGGTTTCTCAAAAGAAGAAAAAGGGTTTATTATATATATAATAAGGATAAATAGTGTAAACATGTCTTGAACTCCGTTGACACACCATAAGTACAGGTGTATCTTATAGTAAGTTTGACTATTGTACGTGATTTTGTTTGGGGGAATTCAATTGGTTACCATCCATAAAACCAATATTGAAAAAGCATATGATACAGCCAGAATGAAGGCTAAACAAATACATCGCCCCGTCCTTCTCAGTATAGTGGAGGAAGTGGATGCAGTGGATCCTCTTTCTTTTTATTATGGAGGAAACTCTTTTCATGGAGAACGCTTTCTATGGAAGGACCGTGATCATACCATCACACTGGTAGGGCTCGGAGCGGCTCATATTCTGTCTACAGATGAAAAAGAAGGGCGCTTTTTTACCGTTGAGAACGAGTGGAAGCGCTTTACCCGGGAATCTGTGATCATGACAGGGGAAAAATGGGCAGGAACAGGTCCACTATTATACGGCGGGTTTCGTTTCGACCCGATGAACGTCAACAGTGAAGAGTGGAATCAATTCTCTACGGGGACATTCCAACTCCCGATGTTCATGTTAACAAAGCCTGAAAAAACGAATTATTTGACGATGAATGTCATCTGTCATCCGGATGAGGATGAACGCTTATTCCATGAACGTATCAGATTGAAGGAAGAACTTCTTTCAAACGCCCGAAAGGCCATCATTCCTGAGCGCCCTGAATGGATCGGGAACCGTGATGTGAGACCTGAAGAGTGGAAGGAATCCGTCCAGAGTGTAGTGAATCGCCTTCAGAAGGGTGAGATGGATAAAGTCGTCCTGGCGAGGAAATGTGAAGTGTCATTCAACCAACAGGTGACATCTGATTTCGTATTGGATAATCTCTGGAAGCAGCAACCCGACAGCTTCGTATTCAGCTTTGAATGGGAAGGAAGCTGCTTTATCGGTGCAACTCCTGAACGACTCGTAAAGAAAACAGGGGAAGAAATCCTCTCCACCTGCCTTGCGGGTTCGATTGCAAGGGGGGATACCTTGAAAAGTGATGAGAAACTTGGGGAAGAGCTGCTCGAGGATGAAAAAAACCGATACGAACATCATCTTGTGGTGGACAGCATCCAACAAGCTTTGAGCCCATTTTGTGACACACTTACCATTCCTTCTGCGCCACAGCTTATGAAGCTGAAGGATATCCAGCATCTCTATACACCGGTCATCGGACAGGCATCCGAGAATACGTCGCTATTGAACCTTGTTGAAAAATTGCATCCCACTCCCGCATTGGGTGGCGTCCCGAGGGACAAGGCGATGCATGTGATCAGGCAGGAGGAAGATATGGACCGTGGTCTATATGCCGCTCCCATCGGTTGGATCGATGCCTATGGAAATGGTGAATATGCCGTCGCCCTTCGCTCGGGTCTCCTGCAGGGGGATAAGGCCTACTTGTATGCAGGGTGCGGAATCGTAGCCGACTCTGAACCTGAAAGTGAGTTCAAGGAAACACAGATGAAATTTCGGCCGATGCTCCGGGCATTAGGAGGAACCGTACATGATTGAAGAACATCAGAAGAAACTTACAGATTATTTAGTGGCCTTCATTGAAGAACTGGTTGGAAATGGAGTAGACGAAGTCGTCATCAGTCCCGGCTCTCGTTCTACTCCTTTAGCGTTGTTATTCGCCCACCATCCAGGGGTGAAGACGTATATCAATGTGGATGAACGCTCTGCGGCTTTTTTTGCGTTGGGGATCGCCAAGGCCAAGAAAAAGCCCGTCGCCATGCTTTGCAGTTCCGGGACGGCCGGAGCCAATTACTATCCAGCTGTCATTGAAGCACGCTATTCCAGGGTGCCCCTCATTGTGCTGACAGCCGATCGGCCCCATGAACTGAGGGAAGTGGGTGCCCCTCAAGCCATCGATCAGATCGATCTTTACGGGAAACACGTGAAATGGTCCATCGATATGGCATTGCCTGAAAGCATTCCGTCCATGCTGCAATATGCACGATCATCTGCTGTCAGGGGCATAGCTCTTTCAACGGGATATCCGGAAGGTCCGGTTCATTATAACTTCCCGTTTAGAGAACCGTTGATCCCCGATTTACAAAAAGTTGAATTCTCAAGTGGGAGACCGTCAAAAAGAGTCATCCATGGAGAACGGCAGCTATCTCCTGACTTCAAGCATGAACTTCAGGAAACATTGGTGAATTCAAAGCGCGGCCTTATCGTGTGCGGACCGGGGCTAGGTGAAGAAGCTGTTCCGGCCATCGTGCAGTTTGCGGAAGAATATGCACTGCCAATTGTTGCGGATCCACTGTCCTTCGTCCGGAGCGGGAACCATTCTAAAGATCATATCATGGACTGCTACGACACGTTCTTACGAATCGAGGAACTGAAAGAATCACTTCACCCAGATCTCATTATCCGTTTCGGTGCCATGCCTGTATCAAAGGCACTTATGCTGTACCTGAAAGGCCTGCCGGATATCCCGGCTTGGATTGTGAGTAAAGGGGAAGAGTGGCAGGACCCTACGGCACGCGGTACAGATTTTATCCACTGCCGGGAAAAACTGTTTTGTCAAAGCTTTACAGACCAAAGTGGGCAAAGAAATATAGAATGGCTGGAAAAGTGGAAGCGTTTCAATAAAGAAACGAAGGGTTTACTCGTCAAGGGTCACCAGTCCTGGGATGAAGGAATGGCGGTTCATCAGTTGATACAGCATTTGCCTGAAGGCTCGACCCTGTTTTCCAGTAACAGCATGCCGATCCGTGATTTGGATACATACTTTTTCACGAATGACCGGTCCCAAAAGATCTTTGCTAACCGGGGAGCCAACGGGATTGACGGAGTGGTATCCACGGCACTCGGCATGAGTACGGTATCTCAGCCGATGTATCTCCTAATTGGGGATCTAGCCTTTTTCCATGATCTTAATGGGTTATTGACAGCGAGGAAATATCAATTGAATATGACGATTGTAGTGATGAACAATAATGGTGGAGGGATCTTTTCCTATCTGCCCCAAGCGGGTGATCAGACTCACTTCGAAGACCTGTTCGGAACTCCGATGGATTTGGAGTTTGCTCATGCAGCTAAACTTTATGAAGCACATTATTTCCATGTTGGGACCCAGGAAGAATTCATCCCGGCTCTCCAGGAAGCAGAGCAAAGCAAGGGAATAAAGATCATTGAGGTAGTGACCAATCGGGAAGAAAATGTAGCAAATCATCGGAAATTGTGGAATTTTGTTTCCCGGGAAATGACGAAGAACTTAAAGGGTGAAAATCTTGATTCTTCAAGTGAATGATATCCGTTATTTTGTAGAGGCGAAGGGGGAGGGAGACCCTTTGGTTTTCCTTCACGGCTTCACAGGCGATACATCGACGTGGTCCTGGGTCACCGATCAATTGTCTGCTGCATACCGGTGTGTCAGCATTGATTTGATTGGTCATGGCCTTACGGAGTCCCCGGAAGACGCCACAAGATACACAATGGAGCGGGTGGCAGAAGATATCTACAGCCTTCTGATGGAACTCGACATCGACAACGCTGTGTTGGTCGGGTATTCAATGGGTGGGCGTATGGCACTTCACTTCAGCTTGACTTATCCTGAAAAAGTGAAGGCTTTGATATTGGAAAGCGCCTCTCCCGGGTTGAGGACGAGTGAAGAAAGAGAAGATCGCAGGAAGAAGGATCAGGCTCTGGCGGAGAGAATAGAAAGGGAAGGCATCGAAGACTTTGTCGATTTCTGGCAGGAGATTCCCCTGTTCGCGTCTCAGAAAAGGCTATCGGATGGAGAACGTGCCGTCATCAGGCAACAGCGTCTGAATCAATCCGCGACTGGCTTATCCAATAGCTTGAAAGGGATGGGGACCGGGGCTCAGGATTCTTTATGGGACAGGCTCGATGAACTAACATTCCCAGTCCGGTTACTCGTCGGAGAGCTGGATCATAAGTTTGTTCATATTGCTGAAGAGATGAAAAAGCTCAATCCTGATTTTCAAATCCTGACATTTTCCAACACCGGTCATGCAATTCATGTGGAAGAATCGCGAAAGTTTGGTACAATAATAGAGGAACTATTGTTAACTACATAAAGGAGGAACAAACCAATGGCTTTTGAATGGGTTTCAGAAAGAAATTACGAAGATATTTTATACGAAACATACAATGGAATCGCTAAGATCACGATCAATCGACCAGAAGTTCGTAACGCATTCCGTCCTAAAACCGTCATGGAACTAATCGATGCATTTGCTTATGCACGCGACGACTCCAAGGTCGGTGTCATCGTTTTAACAGGTGCAGGTGAGAAAGCATTCTGTTCAGGCGGAGACCAACGTGTACGCGGTCATGGCGGATATGTAGGGGAAGATGAAATTCCTCGCTTAAATGTATTGGACTTACAGCGTCTGATCCGCGTGATTCCTAAGCCGGTCATTGCAATGGTAGCCGGTTATGCAATTGGAGGAGGACACGTCCTTCACGTCGTATGTGATATTACGATCGCCGCTGACAATGCGATCTTCGGCCAGACAGGTCCTAAAGTAGGAAGCTTTGACGCTGGATACGGTGCAGGCTATCTTGCACGCATCATCGGCCACAAGAAAGCGAAAGAAATCTGGTACCTATGCCGTCAATACAATGCCCAGGAAGCGCTTGAAATGGGTCTTGTGAATACAGTGGTGCCATATGAGCAGCTGGAAGCGGAAACGGTTCAATGGGCTTCAGAGATGCTTGAGAAAAGTCCGACTGCCCTTCGTTTCTTAAAAGCTTCATTCAACGCAGATACAGATGGACTGGCAGGTCTGCAGCAGCTTGCAGGTGACGCTACCCTTCTCTACTACACAACGGAAGAAGCAAAAGAAGGACGCGACGCGTTCAAAGAAAAGCGTAAGCCCGACTTCGGACAATTCCCTCGTTTCCCTTGATTTGAGGGTGGCCTGATGAATCTGATATGGATTCATCGGGCTTTTTTAAATGAAAGGTGAATCAATACGAAAGGAATGGAGATTGACAGGATGACTACACGGGAATTACCTAACTGGCTGAAACAAAGAGCGTTTTTAACCCCTGACCGGATGGCGGTTAGCAATGGGGATGTGGAGTATACATTTGGTGAGCTTTGGGAAAAAGCCATTTCGATCGGGGAACAACTATATACCATCGTCAAACATTCGTCTCATCCTTTTTTGGGACTCATGGTTAAAAACAAAGTGGAGTCTGTCTTCCTTGTTCATGCCATTCAACAGCTCGGTTTCACGACTGTACTGTTAAACAATAAGTTAAGTGAAAAGGAACTCTCTTTCCAGATTAGAGATATGGGATTAGGGACGGTCATTTATGATGATGAATTTGCAGGAAAGCTTTCTTTTTTAGGGGGAGAAGTGGAGGGAGTCTCTTTCTCTCAATTATTCGCCACTGACCCGACACGCTTTGAGGTGAAGGATTATTTTCAGTTAGACCAAGCATGCTCGGTCATGTATACATCGGGTACGACGGGAGCGCCAAAGGGGGTCCTTCAATCGTACGGCAACCATTGGTGGAGTGCCATAGGGTCTTCCCTGAATCTTGGTATAAATGAAAATGATACATGGCTTTGTTCCGTGCCCCTTTTTCATATCAGTGGTTATTCCATCCTGATGAGAAGTGTTATTTACGGAATGAACGTACGTCTGTTTGAAACCTTCGATGTGGAAGGGATCAACCGTGAATTGATTGCCGGTAATATCACCATCATGTCGGTTGTCAGCAATATGCTTTCCCGTTTGTTGAACGACATGGGGGGTGAAACCTATCACCCTAGTTTCCGCTGCATGTTGCTGGGCGGTGGTCCAGCGCCACTTCCATTACTGCAGAAGTGTAAAGAAAAAGGGGTGCCGGTCTTCCAAACCTATGGTATGACAGAGACAGCCTCTCAGATTGTGACATTGTCACCGGAGTACAGTATGTCTAAGCTTGGATCGGCGGGAAAGCCCCTCTTTCCTTCTGAATTAAAAATCAAGAGTGAAGAAGGAGCCGCCAGGGAAGGGGAAATCCTGGTGAAAGGCCCGAATGTGACGAGTGGCTATTACCGGAGGGAGGAAGCCAACGCCAAAAGCTTTGAATCCGGCTGGCTTCATACGGGGGACATCGGATATGTGGATGAAGAAGGGTTCTTATTTGTCCTCGACCGGCGTTCGGACTTGATCATTTCCGGAGGGGAAAATGTGTATCCGGCAGAAATCGAGAGTGTCCTCCTCAGTTGTGACGGGATAGAGGACGCAGGTGTGGCTGGCATTACAAGTGATGAATGGGGACAGATCCCTTGTGCGTTCGTTGTAAAGAAAGATCATCTGACAAAAGAGGAGATCATCACACACTGTAAGAAGAACCTGGCGTCTTATAAATGTCCGAAAAAATTCGTGTTTGTAGATGAACTTCCACGAAATGCCTCAAACAAACTGCTGAGGAGAGTGTTAAGAGAGCAGTGGGAAAAAGGGATGGTTGCCGATGAAGATTGAATCCATCACCCTTCACGTTGTTTCAATGCCCTTAAAGAAGCCGTTTGTGACCCATCTTCAAACGGTTAAAGACCGCCAAGGCATCATCGTCGAAGTCAGGGACAGTGACGGTATATGCGGACTGGGGGAAGGGGTCGCCTTTTCCACACCGTGGTATACAGAAGAGACGGTCAACACATCCTATCATATGCTGAAGGATGTGTTGATCCCCTTACTGAACAGTAAACCTTTTCATCATCCTGAGGAAATCGGGAAGCGGTTTGAAGCCGTCCGGGGAAATGCCATGGCGAAGGCGGCCCTTGAAATGGCCTTATGGGATCTTTATGCGAGGCAGCAAGGTGATCCACTATGGAATATGATCGGCGGAACGCGTAAAGAAGTACTTGCCGGGGCCGTGGTCGGAGCTGGCTCGGTTGCCGGGATGGTCACGCAGGCTGAAGACCTTGTGAAGGAAGGATATCAGCGAATAAAGCTGAAAATCTCCCCGGGGGCCGATGTAGAAATCGTAAAAGTATTGAGATCCCATTTTCCAAACCTTTCCCTTTTAGCTGATGCGAATTCAGCGTATAGCCTTGAAGATACACCCCATCTTCAAGCATTGGATGAGTTCGGTTTAGAGATGATCGAGCAGCCCCTTGGCATCGATGATTTAGTAGACCATTCTTTGTTGCAAAAGGAGATAACTACGCCGATCTGTCTTGATGAAAGCATCGTGACACCCCACGACATGAAGAGTGCCATCCACTTGAATAGCTGCGGTGTGGTCAATATCAAGCTTGGCAGGGTCGGGGGATACACGAGTGCGCTTGAAATCTACCGGTTGTGCCGGGAAAACGGGATCAAGGTATGGTGCGGGGGCATGATTGAATTCGGGGTATCCCGGGCTCATAATCTGACGCTATCAACCCTTGAAGGCTTCTCTATTCCAGGGGATATCTCTTCGTCCTCGAAATATTGGGAAGAAGATATCATTACCTCTCCGATCGTGGTGAGAAATGGTGTAGTGGAACGATTGGAGGGAAGCGGGATCGGCGTGGAACTCAACAGAAAGCGATTGAGTGCCGTGACACAGTTTAAGGAATCCTTCCCATCCCACGAAAAGCATGTCTAGCCAAAGAAAGCCAGGGAGCATGTGCTCTCTGGCTTTCTTCTGTGTTAATCATTTAAAACGGATTCGTCGCCCACTGAAGGGATTGTTTGATGAAGATCCTCTGGTGTAATTTCAGCTGGGATACCATATGTTCTGCCAAATCCTCGGGCTGCATATACTTTTCTTTGTCTGCTTCCTCAAGCTTATCTCCAAAGGTCAAGTCCGTTGCCACCAGGCTCGGATTCAGGGTCATGACACGGATGTTATGTTTTCGCACTTCCTGCATCAGTGCCTCTGTCATCCCTTGGACGGCGAACTTCGACCCACTGTATGCTGTGCTTCCCTCAGTCCCTTTCAAGCCGCTGCTCGATGAGATATTGATGATGTCCCCCCGGTTCTTCTCGATCAGTTGGGGAAGGACGGCACGGGTGACATAATAGGTGCCGAATACATTGACCTCAAAGGTCCGCTTCCATTCTTCCGGATCGATTTCGAGGAAGGGACCGTACGTTCCGATACCGGCGTTATTGATTAAGATGTCTGCCGGCCCCAGGTCAGTTTTAAGTTTTGAAACGGCCGTAACCACTTGTTCCATATCGGAAATATCCGCTACAGCCACACTGGCTTTCACTCCAAGGGATCGTGCTTCCTCCGCTACTTGTGCCAGGGTACTTTCTGTACGTGCGATCAACCCGACATGCACGCCTTCACGGGCAAGCTCTAATGCAGTCGCCTTTCCGATTCCCCGGGCAGCCCCCGTAATATAAGCCGTTTTGCCTTTAATCGTTTGTGCCATCATCCATCATCCTTTCCATAAGGTTCTACAGTAAGTGTAAAGTGTAGCCGTGCGGATAGGCAACTAATCTACCTGACGGATCGGAATGAAAAAAAGCCCCGGGAGTCCCGGAGCGCACTCATTCACTTTTTTGCCGTAAATACCGTTTATCATTCATGAATAAACTCCAGAAGTAGACGAAACCAGGGAACAGGATGATGAACCCGACGATATAGGTGATGAATACAGCCTTAAAGGAGTTGGGATCGGTAAAACCCGATTGGATCGTAACCTCAGGATAGATGATATAAGGTAAATGTGCCCTACCGTACACATAACTCGCCAGTACATATTGAAAGGTAACGGCAATGACGGCCACCCTGGGCATCCCTTTCATCCCTTCCTTATTCGTCGGCAGGAACAAAGCACCTCCCGCGACGAGGAACCCGAGAAGGGAGACGAGTAAAATCGGCAGGTCATCCATCATACGATCGTAAATCCATCTTGCCTCATTTTTCATGGTGAACATGATGAGAAAGGCCATGACAACCGAGATGGGACCGATGATCAGAGCGTCCCGGCGATATACTTTAAAGGCTTCGAATTCCTTTGAAGCCTTGGAATAGTCAGCGAGAAGCAGAGATGACAAGAATAGCGTACTTGCGACGGCAAATCCGAAGAAGGCATATTCATGTGGACTAGTGAACAATTTTCCCAGATGAAGGGTCTGTCCGTCGCTGAAGTCAATATAAGGTCCGTGGGAAATGGGCAGTACGCTGATGAGCAGGCCTGGAATCAATAAACCGGTGATCCCTGTTACGTAGGTCAGCGGCTTTCTGTAGTCATCTGCGACATGAGAGAATACAAGGAAGGCACTTCGCAGGGCCAGAAGCAACAGAATCAAACTTCCGGGAACGAGTAGAACGGTTCCCAATGAATAGGCGGCTCCAGGGAACATACTGTACACGGCGACGACCAGGGCGACGATGAATGTATTGGTGACCTCCCAGGTCGGGGACAGATAGCGATTGGCAATGTTCGTCGCTTTCGTTTTGTCATGATTGATGTAGATCATCGACCAGAAACCTGCACCGAAATCCATCGTCGCCATGACGGCATAGATAAAGACGAATCCCCATAGAATCGTGATGGCAATCAATGATTGTGTCATATCTTCACCTCCTGCTGTTTAAGTTGATAAAGGTATATCCTTGTGACTCGCTTCCGCTTTGTTAATATCCTTTTCAGGCGGATTCCGTTTGAAATAATAGAGCAGGACCAGAACGACGGAAACGGCCAAAATCGCATAAACGGAAACGAATAGTATGAAAAGGGTTCCTAAGTTGCCTGAAGTGGTCACCGAGTCTTCCGTACTGAGAATACGGTAGATTGTCCAAGGCTGTCTGCCTGTACAGGCGAAGATCCAACCGAATTCGATGGCCATGATCGACAGCGGCCCCCCTGCAACGAATGCCCACATCAGCCATTTCGGGAATCGGTCCTTTTTAAGTAACTTGTTCCATACATAGGCGACCAGTGACAGTAAGATAAGCAGCGAACCGATCCCGACCATCGCATTGAACAGGGTATGGACGAATAAAGGCGGCCAATATTCTTCAGGGAAGTCGTTCAATCCGATCACTTCCGTATCGAAACTGTTCCCGGCAAGAAAGCTGAGTGCCCACGGAATTTCGATCCCCCACTTTACTTCTTGAGTGACAGGGTCGGTGAATCCTCCAACGGAAAGTGGAGCATGAGTCTGGGTTTCGAACAGTCCTTCAGCGGCTGCCAATTTCTCAGGCTGATACTCATGGAGCTTTTGGGCCGATTCATGTCCATTGATTGCGGTCAAGAATGCGAAAACACCCCCGACTAATAAGCAAATCATGAGGGACTTGCGGTGAAAGGCATAAATCCTTGATCCGAAAGAAGACCGGAGCATTTTAAATGCGGATACGGTCGCAATCGTAAACGACCCGACTACATAGGCCGATAACGCCACGTGTCCGGCTGTCACAAAGAAACTAGGATTAAAGAATGCTTTCCATGGATCTACGTTGGTGATTTGCCCGTTTATGATTTCAAATCCCGCAGGCGTTCCTTCAAACGCATGTACATTGGTGATGAGTACGGCTGAAGCAAGACCGCCGATGGCAACAAGGACCAGGCTCACGATCCTCATCCATGGTGCGATTCGGCTCGCTGCATATACATAAATGGACATAAACAATGCTTCCACAAAGAAAGCATAAATTTCAATCTGAAACGGCAGGGCCATGACGCGCCCGATGACTTCCATGAACCCCGGCCAAAGGAGTGACAGTTGAACGCCGGCGATAGTCCCTGTTGGGATGCCCACCCCTAATAGAACGGCAAACGCCTTCGTCCAGCGCTTCGCCATGACCGAATAATCAAGGTCATTGGTCCGTTGAAACATGATTTCGGCCACGAGGATCATTAGCGGAATACCCACCCCAAGTGTGGCAAAAATGATATGAAACCCCATTGTGACCCCAAACATGGAACGAGCGATTACTAATTCATCCATTTTCAAATCTCCCTTACTAGTCTTTAACATTTCCTTATTGTCCACTTAATGGAAAATAATATTCATGTTTTTTAGGAGGGAGGGTTTAAAAAAAGAGCAGCACGGGGCTGCTCTTTTCACTTATTCTACTGCAATGCTTTTTTCAACGTTTCAATATTTCTTTTCATCAATGAAAAGTAATCCTCATCCTTTTCTCGATCATCTGCTGTAAGGACGGATAGGTTATGAAGTGTCAGTGACTTCGCACCTAATTCATTTTGGACGACTTCTGTCAGGCGTGAAGAGACGTTCTGCTCAAAGAGAATGTATTGAACATTGTCTTTTTTTCCTTTTTCGATGATTTTCTTCAGTTCCTGCTGGGACGGTTCATTGGCGGTATTCAACCCGGCGATGGCTTTCTGTTGAAGTCCGTAGCGTTCTTCCCAATAGCTGTAGGCTGCGTGGGACACGTAAAATGTTTTCTTTGGTGCGTTGTCTGCCATCGATTTGAACTCAGCGTCCAAATCGTCCAGGTCACTTGACAACGTTTTAAGATTCGCCTGGAACTCATCCTTATGCTCGGGCATTTCCTTCGAGAGGGTGTCGGCGATATTCTTGGCCATTTCCTTCGAATACACGGGATCCAGCCAGATGTGAGGGTTCACATCATGGTGATGGCCGTCTTCATGGTCGTGTTCATCAGCCACTTCTTCATGAGGCAATTCAATTCCTTTACTTGCCGGTACCACTGTGACGTCTTCATTTTCTAGTAATGATTTGGACTTTTCAACAAATCCTTCAAGGCCCATCCCGACATAGAAGAAAACGTCCCCATCGGCCATCTTCATCATATCTTTCTGAGACGGTTCGAAGGTGTGCTCATCAGCACCTGGAGGGTAGATGCTTTCAACATCCACATAGTCCCCGCCGATTTTTTTCGTGAAATCCTCCAGTGGATAGACGGTCGTGTAAATCTCTAATACATCTTTCTTTTTGTCGTCCTGACCGGACTCGGCTCCGCAGGCAGACAATACGAAAATCAATAATAATAGAAAACTCATGCGAATATAGTTCAAGAGGAATCCTCCTTTTAAAGTCGTGTTCGTTTCTTAACTGTAATGATTACGATTTAGCACAAAGGTTATTTTACTACCGATAGGGGGAATAAGCAAGATAAATGGATTGTTTTTATAAAAAAAAGACTGCCTCCCCATCTGGAGCCAGTCCCAATCATTTATCTTTTTGCCTTGGCCATTCTTCCGGCACGTGGTCGATTCCTCCAGGATGAAATGGATGGCATTTCACAATCCGCTTGATCGTAAGCCAGCCGCCCTTTACTGCGCCAAACCGGCTCACGGCCTCGACACCGTAATGGGAGCAGGTGGGATAAAAACGGCAGGTAGGGGGTTTGAGTGGAGAGATGACGCGCTGGTAAATCTTGAATATGGCTAACAATACTTGTTTCATGATTCGTCTCCCCGTTGATTTTCTTTTACTATATCAGAATCTGAAGGGAGATTGAAAGCTTTTGACTTGTCAGCCCGGGTGGGAAAATAGGATTTTCGCCTAATTCAGATTAAGTTGATGAAATAACTATGAATTTACGTTATACTATGAAGTAGAAACTAAATGGGAGTGATATTAATGCCTTCAGTAGAAAGCTTTGAATTAGATCATAATGCAGTGAAAGCACCATTCGTCAGACATTGTGGTGTCCATAAAGTAGGAAGCGACGGACTTGTAAACAAGTTTGATATCCGTTTCTGTCAGCCGAACAAGCAAGCGATGAAGCCTGATTCCATTCATACTCTTGAGCATTTATTAGCCTTCACGATCCGGAAATATGCTGAGCCGTATGCTCACTTTGATATCATTGATATTTCTCCGATGGGTTGCCAAACGGGTTATTATTTAGTCGTCAGCGGGGAGCCGAAAGTGGAAGAAATCATCGACCTGTTGAACGCGACGATGAAAGAAGCGGTAGAAATCGAAGAAATCCCTGCAGCCAATGAAAAGCAATGCGGGCAGGCGAAGCTTCATGATTTAGAAGGAGCCAAGAAACTGATGCGTTTCTGGTTGAGTCAGAGCAATGAAGAATTGAAGCAAGTATTTGCATAAAGAAAAACCACCGTTCTTGATTGAACGGTGGTTTTTTACTGTTTACTCTTTATGTTCCTTTTCCTCGTCCTGTTTCATCTGTTCGAGGTGAGGATTGTTTTCGAGTGGATCAACTGTATGCTTAACGGTTGTATAGGCTTTGGACGTGGTAAGGGCACTGACGAAAATCACCAGGATACATATGACAACCGCAATAATCAGAACTAGAGTCATTGACATCATGCAACCCCCTTTTTTCACTATTTTACCATAGAAAGATCGGCCATTCAGGAGAAAAAACAACAATTTTATGACGTTTCCTATGTTTTCCATTAGATGTTTGTTATTCTGAATATAGTATGCACCAATATTGATAATCAAAGGCGAGGGGGGAGTTACCATGGAAATGTCTTCTCTGATGGGAAAACAGGTGGCAGAGCTTCAGAGGACGCTCAGCATGAATCTGCTTAAGAGCCAGATGGCGACTCAAACAGCTCAGGTTACGGTGATGATGAGGGATATGCAGGCCAGTCAACCTGCTCCTCATCCAAGTAAAGGACATGCAGTGGATATAAAAGGTTAAAAAAAGCGTTGCTCCGGGTATTCAGAGCAACGCTTTTTACTTGCATTTTTTTAATGTAAACTTTTCTTCTCCAACCTCACCCGTTCTTCGCTGTTGGACCATTTTTCTTTCAATGTTTCGAATATGTATAAGCGGAAGAAGTATTGTAATTCTTCTGTTTCCATTTCCTGGATCATTTCCAATAATTCGTTCCTGGATGTATCTTCTAAGATTGTAAGGGCAATGAGGTCTAAGTCTTCGTCGGTACCTTTGATTCTTCCACGGTACATTTCATAAATCTCTTCGATCAACTTCATGCACTTCACCTCCCTTTTGTTCCATTTTAACATGAACGTTTATGAATTACTCTACATATTATGCTAGGACAACTCTTATTTGTCTTTACCCTTTTATCGGACTTTTTAACCGCGTAAAGGCGTTCTGCCGTTAGCGTCGTCGCTTCACTGGTGATGAAAAAGTTGTCTGCGATAAACCAGCCACTACGAAAAGGAGATGCTTTCATTGGAGAAAAGCTTGCTGTTCGTTGGGTCGGGACTCAGTGCCCTTATTCTTAATTTATTCGGAGAGTGGGACATGTTGATTACATTTCTGTTGATCGCCGTGACCCTCGATTATTTCACGGGGATGATTGCAAGCGGGATCGAAGGAAAGCTTTCAAGCAAATTCGGTATAAAGGGGATCGGCCGGAAAGTGCTGATTTTCTCGCTTGTCACCGTTGCTCACCTTATTGATACTATACTAACAAATCAACACTTTATTCGTAATGCGACGATTATTTTTTATTTATGTAATGAGTTGATTTCAATCATTGAGAATGTCGGGAGAGCCGGGGTACCTGTACCGGGATTTTTACGAAAAGCGGTTGAAGTGTTGAAGAAGAAATCCAAGTGAATAGAATTCCGTCAATTGAGGAAAATGAAGGATAAGTACAGTGAAGGAGTGGGAAGATGAGCGAAGAACGACATGATTATTATATTGAAGTGGCCACCGGTGAAATTTCAAGAAGCTCGACGGATTCCGAATGGAACTTTAAAATATCTGCGACCGATGAAGAAATCACCCAGCTCCGGGAAGTGTTCGATTCCAATCATTCGGTCGACTGGCAAAATTTCTACAGGGCTCACGTTCCTTATGTTCAATATCATTTTGACCGGGAAAATGATGCCTATGATGAAAACCTGCATCAAGTGTATGAAATGCTTCACCGGCTGGGGGATGAAGACGTCAAGACCTTCATCGAAAGCATAGGCATCCTCGACTCCAAGCCTCATGAAGATCACGAGTAATGATAAAAGTATTGGTTCAGAAGTGATATCTGTGGACCAATGCTTTTTATTTGTGGTTAGATGAAAGAAAGTGTGTACGGATGAGGTGATGTTGGATGGAACGGTTTATAGATGAAAATGGAAAGAGAGTGGAATTATCCTTTCAAAAGGGGCAGTTTCAACAGAAGTCCTGCCATGTCCTTGTGATTTGTCGTTATAATGGCCGATGGTTATTGACCCGCCATAAAAAAAGGGGTCTCGAGTTTCCAGGGGGGAAGAGGGAAAAGGGGGAGACCCTAGAGGAAGCTGCGGTCCGCGAAACGTTTGAAGAGACGGGGGGAGTGATCAAAGAGCCTCTCTTTATTGGGGAATATAAGGTGTTTGATCACACTCCGTTTGTCAAAACGATTTTCTTCGCGGAAGCAGAAGAGATGATCCAAAAAGATGATTACCTGGAAACAGAAGGATCCGTGCTTTGGGACGGTGATTTTTCACACATTCACGAAGACCCTTCCTTTAGCTTCATTATGAAGGATCGGGTGGTGGAATCAGCACTGAAAAGAGTGAGGGACCTCGATCTTATGACTTGATCCATTTCTTCTCGAGCTGCTCCACGAGCTTATACATAATGGTGGCGAATACGGCAATGACGAGAAGGGAGAGAAGGACAAGGGTGAAGTTGAAGACCTGGAATCCGTAAATGATCATGTATCCGAGACCTTTGGCGGACACAAGGAATTCACCTACGATGACACCGACCCACGATAGCCCTACATTGACCTTCAAGGTCGAAATGATGGTAGGGAAGGAAGCGGGAAGGATGACTTCTTTAAACATCTGTCCCCGTTTCGCCCCGAATGTCTGCATCACCTTCAAGTAGTTCGGATCGACTTCCCTAAAGGAAGTATAGACGACGATGGTAGTGATGATGACAGAGATGACGGTCCCCATGGCAATGATGGACGTGAAGCCCGGTCCGAGCCCGACAATCAAGATCGGTCCGAGGGCGACCTTAGGCATGGCGTTCAGGATGACAAGATAAGGGTCCAGTACCTTCGAGAGAAACGGTGACCACCAAAGTAAAGCGGCAAGCAGTGTCCCGAGCAGGGTGCCGAGGATGAACCCGATGACGGTTTCACCCAGGGTCACAGACAGATTGGCTAAAAGGCTCCCATCCCCCAACTTCACGATGAACAGCTTCCATATCTTCGAAGGTGAACTGAAGATAAGGGGGTCCACCCAGCTGTTCCGACTGGCAATCTCCCACAGTGAGAAGAAGACGGTGAAGATAAGGGCTTGATAAAACCAGACCCATCGCTGCTCACGTTTCAAGGATTGAATGTATTCCTGGTGTTTTTGTTTAATCGATTCTTGATTCAAGGTTCTCAAGCTCCTTCCAAATCGTTTGGAAAAATTCCGGATAGGCTTCGTGGTTTCTGACCTCGAAGGGCATCAATCCCTTTAACAGTTGTGGTACCTCGAATATAATATGGACACGCCCCGGTTTTGAACCGAATAAAATGATGCGGTCACTCATGGAGATCGCTTCCCCGATATCATGAGTGACGAGGATGGCCGTTTTCCCGAAGGATTTCAAAGTGGAAAACACCAGATCCTCCAACTTTAATTTCGTTTGATAATCAAGTGCAGAGAAAGGTTCATCCAGGAGAAGCAGTTGAGGCTCGGTGATGAGTGTCCGGATCAGTGCGACCCGTTGACGCATACCCCCTGACAATTCCCGGGGGTAAGAGGTCTCTACACCCTCAAGACCCATTTCCCTCAATAAGGCATGTGCTTCTTTTCTTTTATCCTCTGTCAGGTTCCCCATAATGGCCAATCCGAGAAAAATGTTCTCTTCAATCGTCTTCCAAGGAAACAGATAGTCCTGCTGAAGCATATATCCCAGTTTCTTCTTCATATTTCTTATGGGCTTATTGTGTAGGGTGACGGTTCCTTCTGTCGGCTTGATGAGGCCGGCAACAATGGAAAGCAGCGTCGTCTTTCCGCATCCCGATGGACCGATGAACGAGACGAATTCACCTTCTCCTACTTGCAATGATATGTCTGTGAGGGCATGGGTGGCCGTTTTCGGTGAGAAGTAGGTGTGGTGGACGGAATCAATCGATAGAAAGTTCACTGTTTTAAGCCTCCATTTTCAAATTTTTTACAACGGAAGGGCTGACATATGTCAGCCCCCGGGTATTGCTACTTTGATGCTTTTTCAGCGATGGAAGTGTTTACGAGCGTTTTGTGATCGATGGACTGAGGGAGTTCCCCTGCTTCATCCATGATGGCTTGAAGATTGTTCCACTCATCTTCATCCAGGATTGGGTCTGTTGCGAAAGAGCCTTGTGATTTATACCGGTCGACAACCGTTTCAATCAGGTCCACTTTCGTATCTTCAAAGTATGGCTCAATCACTTTGGCGATGTCGGCCGCTGAATGATCTGCCACCCATTGCTGAGCTTTGTAAAGGGCTTTCGTGAATTTCTCCACCGTTTCTTTGTTTTCTTTCATATAACTGTCTTTCGCCATGAAGGTCGTGTATGGCACATGCCCTGATTCGGTGCCAAAGGAAGCGACGATATGTCCTTTGCCCTCTTGTTCAAAGATGGAGGCGGTCGGTTCGAATAATTGGACATAGTCGCCGGTACCGGATGCAAAAGCATTGGCAACATTGGCGAAATCAATGTTCTGGATTAGATTTAAATCGTTCTGCGGATCGATGCCGTGATTCTTCAACACGAATTCCCCGACCATTTGCGGCATGCCGCCTTTACGCTGGCCAAGGAAGGTTGAACCCTTCAGCTGATCCCATTCGAAGTTCTCCACCTTTTCCCTGGAGACGAGGAACGTACCGTCGGTTTGGGTTATTTGAGCGAAGTTGATGACGGGATCATCCGACCCTTGAGCATGGACGTAGATGGACGTTTCAGAACCCACCAATGCGACATCCGCACCGTTTGATAATAGGGTGGTCATCGTCTTATCCCCACCCCATGTGGTGGTCAGCTCAATGTCGAGACCTTCTTCTTTAAAGAATCCTTTTTCGATCGCTACATATTCAGGTGCATAAAAAATCGAGCGGGTCACTTCCGCTACACGAACCTTTTGGACAGCCTCCTCTTTTTCCCCACAGGCAGTCAATCCGATGGTCAATATGAGAATGAGGAGAACTCCTAAACCGCTTCGAAGCCATTTTTTCAATTCAATCTTCCTCCTTTACTTTTTCCAGGTAATCAGTAGTCGGGATGAGTGCAGCTCTGCCTTGTTTATTTAGCTGGCAGTAGGGTAGGATGGTCATAAAGCAACGTGATTTCCATTTGCTAAAATAGTCTATGTAGAGTATAAAAAATGTGTGAATACCCATAGCACGTTTTGAAAGGAAGAGAATATGAAGAACGGAATGATCGTGAAGAAAACGTTGTTTCCCTCTCCGAACCCACATGTCGAATTATATGAAATCACCTATATATCCTCGGGACTGAGGGTGAAGGGCTTATTGGCTGAGCCTGTCTTAAAGGGTACATACGACGGTTTCCTTTATTTAAGAGGAGGGATCAAAGGTGTCGGCATGGTCAGGCCAGCCAGGATTGCTCAGTTCGCATCACACGGATTCATCGTGTTTGCTCCCTATTACAGGGGGAACCTGGGGGGAGAAGGGAATGAGGATTTCGCCGGGGATGACCGGGAGGATGCTGTTGCAGGAGTGGAACTGTTGAAAGATCATTCCCGGGTCGCAAAGAATCGTATCCATGTATTCGGCTTCTCGAGGGGCGGGGTCATGGCCCTGATGGCAGGGATCGAGTCGAGGGACGTGAGGTCCATCGTCACATGGGGAGGCGTGTCGGATATGTTCTTGACGTATGATGAACGAAAGGACATGCGGAGAATGATGAAGAGGGTGATCGGGGGAAGTCCGAATAAAGTGCCCGAACGATACGAATGGAGAACTCCCCTGTATTCACTTGAACATCTTGAGGCCCCGGTCTTGATCATCCATGGGGAAAAAGATCAGAACGTTTCCGTCGAGCATGCATATAGATTAGAAAAAAGATTGAAGGAGCTCGGGAAGAGGGTTTCGTCCCATTATTTCAAAGAGTTTACGCACTACTTTCCGCCCCGGAAGAATCAAGAGATCGTTTCCCTCCTCTGTTCATGGATGAAAAATCAATAAACTAAAAAGGATTGAGGTCATTAAAGATGGGCATGGGTCTGGAATTGAATACGATGATTGTGACAAAAGGAAAAGAAGTGAGAAAAGAAGAGAATCTGTTTCAGCTTCAAAAGGACGGATACCGCCTATATCCGATGCATGTTCCCATAGATGTGAAAAAAACGAAGCACAGTAATCCGAGTGGTTTTGGAAGAATTGAAAAAATGGAGTGGAAGGATGAGAAGACGACGATCGTCTACAGGTTGATTTCCCTCAATTCCACCAATTAAAAATGGAAGGCTGTAAACACATGCTTACAGCCTTCCATTTTATTTGATTTCCTCATATAGTAGATAGCGGTTATCCTTCGTTTGTGCGATCAGATAGTTCTTGTGATCTTTTACGCTATAAATGGGGGTACCTTCCGCCAGCGTGTTGGCGGTGAAATTATTGACGGGATGATACTTGGTTTCGATCTTTTCTTTAATGGATCCAACCTTTTCCTGAAGGGTGAGTTTCTTCTCGGCAGATACCTTTACATACTCTTTATCGTTTACGACCATCATATCCCCATACCCGCATAATTCATATGATGCAGGTTTCTTCTCCCCGCACGCACTCAATAGGAATACACATAACACTAATACGGCCAGACGCTTCATATGTCTCCTCCTTTTCCATTCCGCACATACTCAAAAGATATTCAAGCTTGTACGCCAACATGATATTTTTTTTCGCTTTTTTTATGGAAATGGTGCTTCCTTAATTCTTTGGATTTGTGTAAACTTAATAGTATAATGAGTTTACATACATAAGGGGGATTTACAAATGAATGGAGAAAAACTGCGGATGATCATTCACTGTGCCATCTTTGCTGCCATGACAGGAATTTTCGCACAGATTGAAATACCACTGCCACTCGTTCCCATCAGCGGCCAAACCCTGGCAGTAGGGATCACGGCTACGATTCTTGGAAGCAGATACGGGGCGCTGTCCTTGATTTGCTATGCGGCACTCGGCGCGGTAGGGGTCCCGGTGTTTGCCGGTTTCAGTGGAGGAGCACAGGTCCTGGTCGGTCCGACGGGAGGCTATATCTTCGGATTTATCATTGCGGCTTACTTCACGGGACTCATTCTTGAAAAAACGAGATTTACGATTCCCATGGCGATGATCGCCAACACGGTCGGCATGATCATCACGTTGATCCTTGGGACCATCCAACTGAAATTCGTGGCGGATCTCGGCTGGAGTCAGGCGATGGCAGCGGGGGTTTATCCATTTATCGTCGTCGGACTTATTAAAGCATTCCTGGCAAGCTGGATTGGAATCACCGTAAGAAAACGATTGGTACAGGCGAAATTGATCCAGAACCGGAACGTGGCAGCATAAAAAAAGTGGACTCCTATTTTTAGGAATCCACTTTTTTTATTTGAATTTATACATAGACCAATAACCAATATCTTTAAAGCCGATACGCTTATAAATTTTTCCTGCTTCAGGATTATCATAAAAAAGGCATAGTTCTTTTCCTTCATTTAACACGTCACGGCAAAGCTTTGTCATGCACCCGGTGGCGTAGCCCTTTTTCTTATATTCAGGATGTGTGCATACGGCGACAATCATGGCGGACATGCTGTTCTCCGCCGTTGTGGAAGCGGAAGAAACGAACTTTCCGTCCACTTCTACATAATAACTGCGGGCAACCCCTTTTTCCATCCCATGCTTTCTCTTCTCTACGGTAAAGTCTCCTCCGCTGAATTCCGGGATAGCGTTCAATAGCTCCACAAGTTGCGGTAAATCGGTGAAAGAAGCTTCTTTCACATGCGGCAGGTCCCGGTCTTCCATGGAGGATGTACTGTCACATTTGGCATAATGCATATGTCTTTTCGAATGGATTTCCCTGGATAAAAAGGGTTCAACTTCAGTGACAATCCGTTTTAGTCCTGAAACGATGCTGTAGTCTTCCGTCTCGTTGATAATGGCGGCAAAGCCCTCTGCGTCAAATTCCCCCATGGAAAAAGGGATGAAGTTTTCACGGTATTTGAGAAGAATCCCTCTGAGATTTCCTTCCTCATCAAAATCTCCCCAAATCTTCTGGAAATCCTGTTCATACCCAAAGGCTTCAATGTCCCCGATGATGAACAAGTTCTCAGCAGGCTGCTGCTGAATGAGCTGCTGACATACGTCATGATCTTTCTCTGTAAGCTGTCTGATCATCTCTATACCCCCTGTGAAATTTAATCATAATCATACCAAAATTAGTAATATTTAGTAAAGTGTTATTTTTATATGGGTCGTAATAAATGATTAGGGAAATGGTAGTGGTTTTAAAATTCATCTTTTAGGGAAACTTATGAGCAATACTCGTTTTTCTATAATAGATCTAAGGAGGAGCACATATGCTTTGGACCATCATCGGAATCTTATTAGTTCTCTGGTTACTAGGATTGATCTTTAAAATCGGTGGAGCCGTCATCCATGTTCTACTGATCATCGCCGTTGTCGTATTCTTATTCAACAGAATCACCGGCCGTAAAAAAGGGCTCTAACGATAACAAAGGTCCGTCCCTCGAAGATGAGGGACGGACCTTTGTGTTTTTCAATTATTTAACGGCAGGGCCGCCTTTTTCCTCGATGTCTGAAGGAACGTTCGAGAATTTCTTGAAGTTCTCGTTGAATTTGTGAGCAAGTTCTTTTGCTTTTACTTCATAGGCCGATTCATTGGACCATGTCTTCTTAGGTTGAAGCACTTCGTCTGGAACACCAGGAACGTGAACCGGGATGTTCAGGCCGAAGATCTCGTCTGTTGCCGTTTCGACATTCGTAAGCTCACCCTCAAGGGCTGCCTGGATCATGGCGCGGGTGTAGGAAAGCTTCATTCGATTCCCGACTCCGTATTCTCCGCCGGTCCAACCGGTGTTCACAAGGAATACCTGTGCATTGTGCTCATCGATCTTCTTACCAAGCATCTCTGCATAACGAGTGGCAGGAAGCGGAAGGAACGGTGAACCGAAGCATGTCGAGAATGTTGCCTGTGGTGACGTGATCCCACGCTCTGTACCTGCAAGCTTCGATGTATATCCGCTTAGGAAATGATACATCGCCTGTTCTTTTGTCAGCTTGCTGATCGGAGGTAATACGCCGAATGCATCAGCTGTTAAGAATACAATCGTATTTGGGTGTCCTGCGATACTTGGCTCCACGATGTTTTCCATCGCTTGAAGGGGGTAGGCAGCACGCGTGTTTTCTGTTAAAGTGTTATCATCATAATCCGCAATGCGGGACATATCATCAAGAACGACATTTTCAAGGACGGAACCGAAACGGATCGCATCAAAGATCTGAGGTTCTTTTTCGCGTGTAAGCCCGATGCACTTAGCATAGCAGCCGCCTTCAATATTGAATACGCCATTCGGTGACCAGCCGTGCTCATCATCACCGATCAAGCGGCGGTTGGGATCTGCGGATAAAGTCGTTTTCCCTGTACCGGACAATCCGAAGAACAATGCTACATCGCCTTCACGACCGACGTTCGATGAGCAGTGCATGGAAAGGATGTCGGATTCAGGAAGTACATAGTTCATGACTGAGAAGATCGATTTCTTCATTTCACCGGCATATTCCGTACCGCCGATCAATACGATCCGTTTTTCGAATGAAACGATGATGAACGTTTCGGAGTGAGTGCCGTCGACTTCAGGGTCAGCTTTGAAGTTCGGGGCTGAAATCACGGTGAACTCGGATTGATGATCCTTCAACTCTTCTGTTTTCGGGCGGATGAATAATTGGTGTGCAAACAGATTATGCCAGGCGAGCTCATTGATCACTTGAATCGGCAGTCTATGTTTTGGGTCGGCGCCTGCGAACCCTTTAAATGAGAAAACTTCTTCTTTTTCTTTTAAGTATGAGATGACTTTCGTATATAATTTATCGAATGATTCCGAAGAGATCGGTTGATTGACAGAACCCCACTCGATTTTATCCTTCGTCGTTGGTTCTTCCACAATAAATTTATCTTTAGGAGAGCGTCCTGTGTATTTACCAGTTTCTGCTCTGACTGCACCTGATGATGTTAAAACGCCTTCATTTCGTTGAAGGACCTTTTCGACTAGTTGAGAAACAGATAATTGTTCCTGAATGTTTTGACCGTTAAGTAATTCTGTTAATTCATTAGACATGCTCACTGAATTCATTAGAACCCTTCCTTTATATAAATTTATTTAATGGTATCGTTTTCTTCACAAAAATAGTATAACACAATCAAGCTATTAGTCTATACTATTTATTTAATTTTATAATGTGTCTTCATTTTGTCACATTTCTTGGTCGAATAAAGCTTGTTTCTTCTTATTTATATGAAATGTATCGTTCAATGTTTAGCCTCATTACCCCATTAGGTTATTTAAATGATAAAAAACAGGCTGGGATCATGAAATGGATGGTTAAACCTGTCATCCAAAAAGAGTTGACACCACTTGTCCTAACCGTTATCATTGTTCCTTGAACGGATACTCTTATCCTGAGCTGGTGGAGGGAGCAGACCCTATGAAACCCAGCAACCTGCTAAATAGTGAATGGATCCATTTCTTTAATGAATCCGATTAAGCGAAGGTGCTAAACTGAGGCAAGGTCTCTAAAACCTTGAACGATAAGAGAGAAAAGGCGCGGCTATGATCTGAAACCTTTCCTCTGAAGCTTTTTTCCCCGAGGAAGGGTTTTTTCTGTTTATAGTGGACCACATGCACATAAATCATGATTTATTTATAAAAGAATCATGTTTACTTCATACTACTTAGGGAAATGAGTACCGTATCTGTTTACTGTTTTGTCAGAAGAAGATTTCTGACAAATATGCTTAAGGAGGAACCTTGATGTCAACTAAACGTCGTCTGTTTACATCTGAGTCCGTAACCGAAGGACATCCAGATAAAATTTGTGACCAAATCTCTGATTCAATTCTTGATGCAATTCTTACCAACGATCCGAATGCACGTGTAGCGTGTGAAACATCTGTTACAACGGGTCTTGTGCTCGTTGCCGGTGAAATCACTACGAATACGTATGTCGATATTCCGAAAATCGTTCGTGAAACGATCCGTGAAATCGGTTATACCCGTGCGAAATACGGCTTTGATGCTGAAACATGTGCTGTTCTTACTTCCATTGATGAGCAGTCTGCTGATATCGCTCAAGGTGTCGATCAGGCCCTTGAAGCCCGTGAAGGTCAAATGACGGATGAAGAAATCGATGCAATCGGTGCAGGTGACCAAGGGTTGATGTTCGGATTTGCTTGTAATGAAACGAAAGAGCTTATGCCTCTTCCGATTTCCCTTGCACACAAAATCTCCCGTCGATTAACGGAAGTTCGTAAAGAAGAGATCCTTCCTTACCTTCGTCCGGATGGGAAAACACAAGTAACCGTTGAATACGATGAAAATGATAAGCCGGTTCGCATCGACACGATCGTTATCTCGACTCAGCATCACCCTGAAGTGACGCTTGAGCAAATTCAACGTAACCTGAAAGAATATGTCATCGACCCGGTTGTACCGAAAGAACTAATCGATGAACAGACTAAATACTTCATCAACCCGACTGGCCGCTTTGTAATCGGTGGACCACAAGGTGATGCAGGACTTACAGGACGTAAAATCATCGTTGACACATACGGCGGATACGCCCGTCACGGTGGCGGTGCCTTCTCTGGTAAGGATGCAACGAAAGTGGACCGTTCTGCAGCCTATGCAGCGCGCTATGTAGCGAAGAACATCGTGGCAGCTGGACTTGCTGAGAAATGTGAAGTTCAATTGGCGTATGCAATCGGTGTGGCGAAGCCCGTATCCATCTCCGTTGATACATTTGGAACAGGGAAAGTTTCAGAAGATGTATTAATTGACGTGGTCAGCAATAACTTTGACCTGCGTCCTGCAGGAATCATCAAAATGCTGGACCTTCGTCGTCCGATCTACAAACAGACAGCTGCTTACGGACACTTCGGCCGTAACGACATCGATCTTCCTTGGGAACGCACGAACAAAGCGGATGCGTTGAAAGCAGAAGCACTGGGCGAATAAGGAAAGATAGAAGAGACCAACACTTTTTCAGAGTGTTGGTCTTTTTTGATGACGATCACAAGAAAATCTTCCATGAGTATTCTCAAGGAGGATGGGGTATCCCAAGTATAGGAAGTTAAAACGGTTTGATACTCTTATAATACTGTCCTTTTTCAGCGTATTCCCGGGAGATGCGCTTCATTTCACTGATATCGTGCTCATTGAGCTCCCTCACGACTTTGGCCGGTCGTCCGAAGGCGAGGGTATTAGGCGGGATGACCTTCCCCTGGGGGACAAGGCTTCCGGCTCCGATGAACGCTCCTTCGCCGATTTCGGCATTATCGAGGATGATGGAACCCATGCCGATCAATGCCTTTTTCCTGATTTTGCAGCTATGTAAGATCACCCCATGGCCGACAGTCACTTCATCTTCAAGGATAAGAGGGTTATTTGGACTCTGATGGAGAATGGAGTTATCCTGTATATTTACTTTATCACCGATCTTAGTGGGAGCGACATCCCCCCTGATGACGGTATTGAACCAGATACTCGATTCTTCACCGATCTCGACGTCCCCTGAGATGGTCACATAATCGGCGATGAAAGCCGAATGTGCGATGACGGGTTTTTTATCATAATACGGATAGAGCATTTTTTACTACCCCTTTCAATAATATTTATTATAATAATGGTAGCAGAATTCTTTCATGGAGAGAACTACAAAGGAGGATTTGTCATGTGGAAATGGGAATCAGATCAAGAGGCAAAGGCAGTCATCGTCATCATTCATGGGGCGATGGAACATCACGGAAGATATGGTTGGCTCATTGAAATGTGGCGTGCATCGGGATTCCATGTCGTCATGGGTGACTTACCCGGTCAGGGAATGACGTCAAGAAGCCAAAGGGGCCATATCGATTCCTTTGATGAATACATCGTGGAAGTGAAGGACTGGGTCCAGGCAGCCTATCAATTCGAACTGCCTGTCTTTGTGATCGGTCATAGTATGGGCGGGCTTATCGCCATACGCCTCCTGCAGGAATCCCATGTGAACGTAGCGGGTGTGATTTTATCCTCGCCGTGTTTGGGACTGGTTACGACCCCGGCTAAACCGGTCGAGCTATTGTCCCTCGGTTTAAATAAGATCGCTCCCATGGTGAAGTTCCCGTCCGGATTGACCATCGATATGGCGACCCGGAACGCAGATGTCAGGGAAATCGACAGCAATGATACGCTCTATATCACGAAAGTGTCTGTCCGCTGGTACAGGGAGCTCGTACAGGCGATGAAGGCCGCCTTCTCCAACCTGGAAAAAATGCCTGATGTCCCACTACTTGTGATGCAGGCGGGGGATGATAAAATCGTCGAAAAAAAGACAGTGAAAAAATGGTTCAATGAGCTGTCATTATCTGAAATGCATTACAAAGAATGGCCAAAGTGCTATCATGAAATTTATAATGAACCAGAAAGAGAAGAGATCTATGAGTATTCTAAGATCTTCATTGAAAGTCGCTTGAAAGCACTGGGATACATTTTGTAAAAGAGGTGATGAAATGTCGATACCAAGTGATCCCTTTTCATTGATGACAAGAGTGTACCGCACCGTTTTTCCCATCGTGCATGAGGAATTGGCGTGCTGGAAAAAGCGGGCGGAAGAAATCCCGAATCAGGAACTGAGAAACCAAGCACTTGCGAGCATTCAGCATAAAACGTTCCATTGCGAGGGAGGATCGATCCTTTCCCTGCTGGCATTGGATCATAAAGCAGATACGATCCGGTTCATCGTTGCCTATCAGACGATCAGCGATTACCTGGATAATCTGTGCGATCGCAGTGTGTCCCTCGATCCCGATGACTTTGCCCTCCTGCATCAGTCCATGAAGGATTCCTTGAAGGTGGGGGCAGAACCCGTCAATTATTATGCTTTAAGAAGGGACCAGGATGATGGAGGATACCTGAGGGATCTGGTCCTGACCTGTCAATCCGTTCTGCGCAGCTTACGCCATTACGATAGCATCAAGGATGATCTCCTTGAACTGTGTGAGTATTACTGTGATCTGCAAATACATAAACACGTGAAGAAAGAAGAGAGGGTGGCCAGGCTTCAAGGATGGTTCGAAACCCATCGCCAGAACCTGCCTGAAATGGACTGGTATGAGTTTTCGGCTTGTTCGGGCTCTACCCTTGGGATCTTCTGCTTGGTCTCTTATGCCAATCGAAGTGACTTCAAGCCTTCGTATACGGAGAAAATCAAGCGAGGCTATTTCCCGTACATTCAAGGATTACATATCCTTCTCGATTACTTCATCGATCAGGATGAGGACCGGGAAGGGGGAGATTTGAACTTCTGTTTCTACTATGAAAATGATGAGCATTTAAAAGAGCGTCTCATCCATTTTCTCCAGAAGGCCGATGAACATACCCATGAGCTTCCACATGCTCACTTTCACCGTTTGATCAATAAAGGACTCATCGGGGTTTACCTTTCTGACGACAAAGCCAGTAAACAGGCAAGCGTCCAATCCTTCTCCAAACAATTCATCGGAGAAGCCGGCTGGATCACCAAATTCTTCTACCTGAACGGGAAAATCTACCGCAAATGGAGAAACCGCAAAAAAACATCTTAATAAACGATCGAGGGACGGACCTCCGAAATACTTCGGGGGTCCGTCCCTTTTTTTGTCTATTTTCCCAAACCAAAGTTGGACATGGTCACCCATCATAAGACCAAATATACCATATTTATACATAATTTTTTTGTTGATTTTCCTGGTTTGGTGACGATAGTCCCGATTTCCTGTCGAGTGTATATGAATCTTTTTAACTATATTGCATTTATTTCGTAATACTAAATAACCAAATGTATTCTGAATATATTTACTTTTCAGAATAGTGGAGTATATTGTAGTTAGTGTAAATATTTAGTACATAACTAAGGGGGAATCGTGCTTGAAATCACGTAAAGTATTATCCATGGCCATGGCCGCAGCACTGAGTGTAGGGGCATTTGCTGTACCTGCCTCAGCTGCAACCGTGGGACCACAGAATGTGTTAGCGAAGCCAACGGTGAAATATGATCATAAGCATGGAGGGGCGTTCGATTTAGGAATCGCGAACGATGAACGTCTGATCGAGATGCTGAAGAAAGAAGGCAAGATCAAGAAGAATGCTACTGCTGCAGAAGCACAGAAGGGATTGCAAAAATTCCTTAAAGCGAAAGCGGATTCTGCTGAAAAAAATCCAGGGGAACTTCAGGATGAGGTAGCGGAAACGAAGACCAAGCTGAAAAAAGAAATGAAGAGTAACAGCCTGACTTCAGGTAAGGGAAATAAGCTTGGACAAGCTAAGAAAAACGCACCGGCTTCTGTAGAAGAAGAGGCATATGATGGTGAAAAGCGTACCGACGAAGTATTGGTTCTTCTTGTTGATTACCCGGACAAGCCTCATAATTCAATGACGGCTGATGAAACGGATATGCATTATGACGGTGAGGATGCTTATTCACGTGAGCATTATCAGGATATGTTATTCGGAGATGGTGGCTGGACAGGGCCAGACGGAAAGACGTATGTATCAATGAAACAGTATTATGAACAGCAATCGGGTGGAAGTTACTCAGTGGATGGTGAGGTTGCTGGGTGGTATACAGCAAGTAAACCGGCGGCTGCTTATGGTGGAAACTATCCAACAGAAGATGATAGTGATGTCGATGCAAGAGGTCTTGTAAAAGAAGCTCTGGCAGCAGCTGCTGCGGATGAAGACGTAAACCTTGCAGATTATGACCAGTGGGATCGTTACGATCTTGATGGAGACGGAGATTATCTTGAGCCGGACGGGCTTGTCGATCACTTAATGGTTATTCACTCAGGTGTTGGAGAAGAAGCTGGTGGTGGTTCTTTAGGATCTGACGCTATCTGGTCACACCGCTGGAATTTAAATGGAGTAACTCCAATCGCTGGAACAGAAGCGGAGGTTAACTATTGGGGTGGACCAATGGCTGCCTATGACTACACAATCGAACCTGAAGACGGTGCAGTCGGAGTCATGGCCCACGAATACGGACATGATTTAGGATTGCCTGATGAGTATGATACTCAGTACTCAGGTGCCGGTGAAGCGGTAAGCTACTGGTCCATCATGGCAAGCGGAAGCTGGGCAGGAGACATCCCGGGAGCACAGCCGACTGGATTCAGTCCTTATGCAAAGGAAATGCTTCAGGCTTCTGCTGTAGTGGATAGTGAAGGTACACCTGGAAATTGGCAGACTGGAACTGAAGTAAATGTTGAAGATTTAGATGGTAAAGGAACTGAAGTACTTCTAGATGAAGCAGCTACAAAAGGTACGAATAATGATGTAGTGAAAGTGAATCTTCCTCAAAAAGAAACAGTCATCAATAAGCCTGCAAGCGGTGATTACGAGTACTTCTCTGGAAGTGCTGATGACTTAGAAAATACTTTGACTACAAAAGTTGACTTAACCAATGCAACTTCTGCTCAATTCAACTTCAAAGCTTGGTACGACATCGAAAAGGACTGGGATTACGCATATGTAACAGTTAACGGTGAACCGGTTGCAAGTGATATTACAACGAATGAGAATCCTCATGATGCGAATCTAGGTAATGGAATCACTGGTTCTTCCAATGGCTGGGTTGACGCTTCATTCGATCTTTCTGCTTTCGCTGGAGAAGAAGTGGAAATTGCAATCGAGTACGTAACAGATGGTGCAGTTTCTCAACCTGGTCTATATGCAGACGATCTTTCTGTAGTTGTTGATGGAGAACAAGTATTGTTTGATGACGCTGAAGGCGATGCTAAATTCACTTTAGATGGATTCGAAAAAAATGACGGTATCAAACGCTCTGACCACTACTACCTATTAGAATGGCGCAGCCACAACGGTGTTGATGAAGGACTAGCAAATATCCGCCGTGGTGCTAGCCTGATGGAATATAATGAAGGTTTAGTTGTATGGTATGTGGATAATCAATTCAGTGAAAACTGGACTGGAATCCATCCTGGAGACGGATTCCTTGGAGTGGTTGATGCAGATCAAAGCACAAACTACTGGAGCGACGGTTCAGTCGGATCTACCCGTTACCAGATCCACGATGCTGCATTCAGCCTGAACAAATCAGAGAAAATGTTCCTAGATTACTCTGAATTACTGGGCATCACAATGAAAGACAACCACACTGCACGTAACCCACTATTTGATGACAGTGCGGATTACAGCAATAAAGGTCTAGTAGACGCTGGACGTAACGTTCCGAACTACGGATTGAATTTCCGTGTAACAGGTGAAAGTGCTGACGGTACAGTCGGTAAAGTGTTACTTTACAAAAAATAAGCAAGCAAAAAGGGTGATGGCCATTCCGGCCGTCACCCTTTAAGCATGTTAGTGGACATTTTTTCCCTCGGAATTGATAATAATACACACATCAATCAAAGGAGATGTCCATTTTGAAGCTAAGTGTACTAGACCAGTCACCGATTGCAGAAGGAATGAGCCCGCAGGAGGCTTTAAATAATACAGTAGAATTAGCGAAACATACAGAAAGATTAGGGTTTGAACGGTTCTGGGTATCAGAGCATCATGATTCAACGAGCCTTGCCGGTTCATCACCGGAAGTGCTGATTGCGCATCTTGCACAGAATACGTCAAGAATTCGTGTGGGTTCCGGCGGAGTTATGCTTCCCCATTACTCTTCCTATAAAGTTGCGGAGAATTTCCGTTTGCTTGAAGGGTTGAATCCGAATCGGATCGATTTAGGTTTGGGAAGGGCTCCCGGTGGCATGCCGATGGCGACGATGGCCCTGCATGACGGAAAACCGCGGGATGTGAATCGTTACCCGGAACAAATCGATGATCTTCTCGGTTATCTGACGGATTCCCTGCCTGATGCCCATCCATACCAGGGACTCACGGCAGCACCGATGATCCAAACTATGCCGGAAGTGTGGATGCTTGGGTCAAGTCCATCCAGTGCCATGCTTGCCGCGCAAAAAGGACTGCCTTATACATTTGCCCAGTTCATCAATGGGGAAGGCGGACCACAATATACGCAAGCCTACCGGAATAACTTTGTACCTTCTGAATACTTGAAGGAACCGAAGAACATCGTAGCCGTTTTTGCCATCTGTGCCGAAACGGATGAAGAAGCGGAAAGGGTCGCATCAAGCATCGATTTATCGATCCTGATGATCGAGCAGGGAATGCGCTCGAACGGAACCCCGAGCCCTGAGAAAGCGGCAACGTATCAGTACACCCCATTCGAAGCCATGAGAGTGCGGGAAAACCGCAAGCGCATGGTGGTCGGGAATCCGAAGAAAGTGAAAGACAAACTCCTTGCGCTAAGCGAACAGTACCAGACAGATGAAATCATGCTTGTAAGCATCACATACGACTTCAAGGATAAACTCAAATCATTCGAACTGATCGCAAACGAATTATTATAAAAAAAGAGGGACGGACCTCCGCGGAGGTCCGTCCCTATCTTTATCTTTTCTCAAGCGCCACGATAAACGGCGGGTTATTAAGCTGGTTCATGAACTGGTATCTCAGGACATGCACGTAGTTTTGGTCCAATCGCTCTACGTAGCGGAGGATATAGTCCCGTTCAACCGCGCCTTCAGGATGTCCGTGATAAATGACAAGGACGAGGATTCCTTCAGGAGCCATCATTTCGAGAATTTGATTTAACGCGAGTATCGTCGTTTTCGGACGAGTGACGATATCCTTGTCACCACCGGGCAAATACCCAAGATTGAAGACGGCTCCCGTCACTTTCCCGTAATGCAATGGCGGGATGACGTTCATGACGGTCTCATGTCCCTGATGGAACAGGGTCACCCGGTCGGCGAGATCGTGGGTGATCAGTTGTTCCCTTGTATTATGGATGGCTTCTTCCTGGATATCAAAACCGTATACCCGGCCATTTTCCCCCACCAGTCGAGCTAGGAACAGGGTGTCATGTCCATTCCCAAGCGTCGCGTCTATCGTGATATCCCCGGGTTTCACCGCCCTTTCCAGAAGCTCTCTCGCGAAAGGTAGTATTCGATCTAATTTCATGCTTTCACATCCATTTTATAATATTTTCCCTGCCAGCTGTCCCGGCGTTTCAATTCATCATCAATGGCGTTCAGTACGCTCCATTTATTCACGCTCCACATCGGTCCGATCATCAAGTCGATAGGTCCGTCCCCTGTGATGCGATGAACGATCATTTCAGGAGGGATGACTTCCAGTTGGTCACAAACGAGTTTCACGTATTGATCAAAGTCCATGAACTCCACGAGACCTTTTTCATATTGCTTGACCATGGGGGTTCCCTTCAGTAAGTGCAGAAGATGGATCTTGATTCCCTGGACGTCAAGCTTTGCCACTTCAAGTGCTGTTTCCATCATCATTTCCTCATTTTCCTGGGGAAGTCCGTTAATAATATGGGTACATACACGGATCCCGTGCTTACGCAATTTATGGACACCTTCGATATAACACTGATAATCATGAGCCCGGTTGATCAGGGCCGCCGTTTTTTCATGGACGGTTTGCAGCCCGAGCTCAACCCATAAATATGTTCTCTCATTCAATTCAGCCAAATATTCGACGACGTCGTCAGGAAGGCAATCAGGGCGTGTAGCGATGGAAAGGCCTACGACTCCATCCTGATTTAGAACGGATTCGTATTTTTTCCTCAGGACGTCAACGGGTGCATGGGTATTCGTGAACGCCTGGAAATACGCCATGTACTTTCCGTCTTTCCACTTTTTATGCATTCTTCCTTTGATGTCATTGAATTGTTTCTCTAAGGAGTCGACCCTGCTTCCGGCAAAGTCCCCCGAGCCTGCCGCGCTGCAAAAGGTACAGCCGCCGTGTGCAACCGTGCCATCCCTGTTCGGGCAATCGAACCCGCCGTCGAGGGCAACTTTAAACACCTTATGTCCGAAATGGTTTCGGAGGTGGTAATTCCATGTGTGATATCGTTTTAAATCTGTGGCATATGGAAATGGGTTTGTCCCGATGACAAACACCTCCTAAATTTCAAGTGATATAGCGGTATGTATGACGCTAAAGAGATTTTATCATGAACAAGGGGACAAATGTATCCTGCGAATGGAAATAGGCGAAGATTACCACTTCTGAAACGGGCAAACAAGTTCAAACTAAGATGGAGGAGAGTAAGGATAGGACCTTCCTCTTCTTGATTCCAACCATCAAGGAGGTAGTCGAAATGGCAACAAGGAATTCGATGGATGAATGCATTCAGAAGTGCGAAGATGCCATTCGTTACGCTCAACAACAATATAAAGCAGGGACACAGCAGGAGCATTATCATGATGTGGAATACACACAGGCCATGCAGCAGCTTGAAGAAGCGGTCAACGACGTGGCTCACATGGCGAACAATGCAAACTCCCAGCAGCGTGAACAACTGCATCGCATGAGACTTCAACTTCAAGCCTTGCAGAATGAAATGATTTTGCTGGATCATGATCCGAATGTAGTGGGAGGTAAATTACATTGAGTACACGCTCTGATCAAAACAACCCTGAACAAAAGACCCGCAGTGATTTCCGTAAATTGGATACAGAATTCGGTGCTGAAAACAATCCTGTCAAAGAAGCCAAAAAGCGCTACGAAAAACAGGGTCAGCCTGTCAAATCCAATCATCATAACGGGAAATAAAACGTCCCCGGCCAGGTGCTCATAAGGAGTGCCTGGTCTTTTTTATAATATGAAAAAATAATTCTTGCCCCCTTCCCGGAAAAGGAGTAAAATCCTTTTGGGACTCGAAATAAAAGAGTGGAAAGGGGGCAGAATGATGCCCAAATCATTATGGTTACTTGTCATTGGAATGATGGTGAATGTGACGGGAGCCTCTTTTTTATGGCCGCTTAATACGATTTACCTTCATGAAAATTTAGGGAAGTCATTGTCTGTAGCGGGAATTGTGCTGATGATGAATGCAGGCGCGAGTGTGATCGGGAATCTGATTGGAGGGACGTTATTCGATCGTTTTGGCGGTTATCGTTCCATCCTGTTGGGAATTTCAATCACATTATCCGCTTTGATCGGAATGAATATATGGCACGGCTTTTCATACTATGTTGTCTTCCTGACCGTTGTCGGATTCGGTTCAGGAATCGTATTTCCTTCCATGTACGCCATGGCAGGTTCAGTGTGGCCGGAAGGCGGACGGAAAGCATTCAATTCCGTCTATGTCGCCCAGAATATTGGGGTGGCCGTCGGAGCTGCATTGGGCGGATTCGTCGCCTCATTCTCCTTTAACTATATATTTATGGCTAATCTGAGTATGTATATCGTCTTTTTCTTCATCGCCTTCTTCGGATACCGGAACATTTCGGTTGCGGGTCATCACACGTCGGTGTTGAATGAATCAAAGGTGATAAGGGACAAATCGAAGCTGAAGGCCCTGCTCTTCATATGTGTGGCCTATCTTTTATGCTGGATGGGGTACGTGCAATGGCAGTCCACCATCGCCACCTATACGCAGGAAATCAATATATCCCTGAAACAGTACAGCTTATTGTGGACCATCAACGGAGCGTTGATTGTTCTTGCGCAGCCGATCTTGTCCAAAGCGATCAAGCGTTTTGAAAACAATTTAAAACTCCAAATCATGATCGGGACCATCATTTTCATGATTTCGTTCGGTGTCGCGTCGATTGCCGATCAATTTCAGTGGTTTGCCATTGCCATGATCATCCTGACGGTCGGCGAAATGCTCATTTGGCCGGCGGTCCCGACAATAGCCAACTCACTTGCTCCAAAGGGCAGGGAAGGATTTTACCAGGGGATCGTTAACAGTACGGCAACTGGTGGAAGAATGATCGGTCCGTTTATCGGTGGTGTGCTGGTGGATGTTTTCAGCATGCAGGTGCTCTTCATGACGCTGATCGCGTTTTTCGCTGTATCATTATTGATTACCAGTCAATATGACCGTCCATTGAAAAAGAAAAGCGCCGTGACAGTATCCGTACAACAATGAAGAAACCCCCAATGAGTAAATCATTGGGGGTTTCTTCATATAAAAAGGGCTCCCATTTCCTATGGAAGCCCACTTGCAAAAAATTGAGGCGGATAATCAGCAAACGCCACATCGTTTGTTGTCACTAGGACGTGATCACCGACTTACACAATTCAGCTCATCGCTATAATAGAATAGCATAGGACTTGAAAGAAAACAAGACTATTTTATAAATATAATCTTTAACCGAAGATTATATTGTGCTTTTATAAGTAATGATAGCCGTTTCTAGGAAGCATTGCTATAGAGAAATAGGAATGAATACAGTGCAGAATGGTTTCTAACTCATTTTTTGAGCCAATATTTTATCAGAGGACCCTTATCGCCAAATACTGGGTCTGATGATGGAAGGGGAACGTTTTTGATTTCAATTAACACACTGGGACGTTCACGTAATGAACCCTTTTTTACATTATAACTGTCTCCGTCAGGATAGGCACCGGCGACTCTAAAGTCGGGACTTGCTGTCAACTTCTTATGGCCGGTCCCGGCTGGCAGGACCATCACATCACCTTGATGAACCCTCACTTCTTCGCCCTTTTCCCCGCCTAATTGGACTTTTGCCTCACCCTGCATGACACCCAATACTTCATGGGCGTTGCTGTGATAATGGTGATAATCATAAATACCGTTTGTCCAGCTGTTCAACCAGTGATTCTGATTGAAGATCTCTTCGGCTTCATTTGCCTGATCAAGGGCGTTCCGGTAGATGAGTACGGGCAGGTCCGGGTTATTCGGGATGATTCCATCGTCATCGAAATAAAATATTTTCAGTTCTGCGATTTTCATCCTTTCATTCCTCCATTCATTGTTAAGAAGATTCCCTAATACGACGGGCATTAAACCGAATCCCGACTGGCAATTGAAATTATTGACAAGTCGGAATTGTTTTCAAAAAACGCATGATAGGATGTGCTACTATAGAAGTATATATTCTCTTGCAAAACAGCGGAGGCGATGGAAAATGAGCAGTTTATTGAAAAAGGTATCCGTTGACATGATTGAAATCATTCTTGAGAACGCTTTCGAATGGTTGGTTGTCGTCGATGACGAAGGAATCATTATTTATATAAACGACAATTACTGTCACTTCCTTGAGGTTGAACGGAATCAAGCGATAGGATCACATGTAACGAATGTGATTGAAAACACGAGGATGCACATAGTGGCAGAGAGCGGGAAAGAAGAGGTGGCAGATCTTCAATATATTAAAGGAAATTACATGATCGCCAACCGAATCCCGATTCAAGTGGACGGGAGGGTGATCGGTGCCTTCGGATCCGTCATTTTCCGTGATACGAGTGAATGGATGCAAATGAGTTCACATGTGAAAAACATGATGTCAAAGATCCAAAGTTACATACAGGACATCAATACCGGGGTGAAATACTCGCTCAATGATATCATAGGGGAATCAGCAGGTATGAATGAATTGAAGGACAAAGCTCAAATGATCGCCCCGAGTGATATTTCTATCCTGATCAGAGGGGAGAGTGGAACGGGTAAGGAGCTGTTCGCGCACAGCATCCATCAGCTGAGTGAAAGAAGTGGACAGCCTTTCATTAAAGTGAACTGTGCCGCGATCCCTGAGCAGCTCTTGGAGTCGGAGCTCTTTGGTTACGAAGAAGGAGCATTCACCGGGGCCAAAAAGGGCGGAAAGAAAGGGAAATTCCAGCTCGCCCATAAGGGGACATTATTCCTTGATGAAATCGGTGATATGCCTCTTAATATGCAGGCGAAGCTTCTCAGGGTATTACAGGAAGGGGAGGTCGAGGCAGTCGGTTCAACACGGGTACAGAATGTGGACGTGAGGATCATTGCCGCCACGAACCGGCCACTGGAGAAAATGATGGAAGAAAAGAGATTCCGGAGCGATCTGTATTACCGGATCAATGTCATCCCGTTCCAAATCCCTCCACTGCGTGAGCGGAAAGACGATATTGAAACCCTCGCATCCTTTTTCCTGGAGAAATCCACTAAATCCTCGGGAAAACGCATCAAGGATTTCGATCAAGAGGTGATGCGGATTTTTCTTTCCTACAGCTGGCCGGGTAATCTCCGTGAATTGGAAAATGTCATTCACGCTTCCACCTATCTGACGAATGGAAGCACCATTTCCCTTCAGTCATTGCCGACTTATATGAAGTCGGGTAATGTATTTGGAGTGGGATCAAAAACGCTGAAAGAAATCCTGGAAGAAACGGAAAAGTCCGTTCTCACTCAAAGTCTGCAAGCCCAGCCAGATAAGCGAAAGGCTGCAGAATCGCTTGGGATCAGTAAATCCAGTATGTATGAAAAATTAAATAAGTATGGTCTTCTATAAACTCATGAGATAGTCCGGAAATGTGGAAAAAAGTCCGCTTTTCCGGACTATCTTGTTTTTAAGAGAAATGGTGAACATTTCGAGACCGATGGAAGAATTTGTCCAGGATTCCGGACTAGGAAAAATTATGGGAGGATGTTAATAGTAATCTGAAAGTTGGCACAATTATTGCATGATGACTAAGTGAACATATTTTTGGGAAAGGGGAGCGTACGCAGCAAGATAAAAATGTAAGCGTCATCATCTTTAGAGAACAAAGGGGGAAATATCATGTTAAGCATGATCGGTCTGATTGGAGGACTCATTTTATTAATCTTTTTAACGATGAGGGGCATGAACATCCTGATCGTTGGACCCATCTCGGCATTATTTGTCGCCGTGCTGAGCGGGATGCCGCTTTTTCCGCAACTGGCGGGAGAAGGCGAAGCAGATCTTGTCACGAACTATATGTCAGGCTTCACAAGCTTTGTCGCTGCCTGGTACTTGATGTTCTTACTGGGAGCCGTGTTCGGGAAAGTGATGGAGGATAGCGGTGCCGCAGACAGCGTCTCCCGTTTTGTAGTAGAAAAATTGGGGATGAAATACGCTGTATTCGCTATCGTACTTGCCTGTGCGGTTTTGACGTACGGGGGAGTCAGCCTGTTCGTTGTCGCATTCTCGGTTTATCCTATGGCGGTGAGTCTGTTTAAACAAGCGGACCTTCCACGCCGTTTCATTCCGGCGGCACTGGCGTTCGGTTCGGTCACGTTTACGATGACCTCAGCCGGTTCACCGGAGATCCAGAACTGGATCCCCATCGAATATTTAGGGACAACGCCCTATGCAGGCTGGGAAGTCAGCTTGATCGTTGCCGTATTCATGGCGGTGTTTGGGTACTGGTGGTTAAAGCGCATGATCACAAAGGCTGTGAGAAAGGGAGAGAAATTCCACGCCCGTGAAGAAGATCCGGTAATTGATGAAGGCAGACCGTTACCAAACCCGTTCATGGGATTAATCCCATTATTGGTCGTCCTCATCCTGGCGTTTTCATTCCACGATTCTTTAAAACAATCGGCTCTGATCATCGCCTTGCTCGGCGGGGTCATTTCCGCGTATTTATTGAATCGTAAGTATTTCAAAGGCTTCTGGGGAGCGGTTTCCGAGGGGACGGTCGGAGCGTTGATCGCCATCGGGAACACGGCGGCCGTTGTCGGTTTCGGCGGGGTGGCCAAAGCGGTTCCTGCCTTCACTACAGCAGTCGATGTCATGACGAATATTCCTGGTTCACCATTGATCGGTGGAGCCATCGCCGTCAGTGTCATCGCCGGTATGACAGGTTCGGCGTCGGGTGGTCAGGCAATTGCCCTGCCGATCCTTGCACCGCACTACGTCGATATGGGAGTGAACCCAGAAGCCCTTCACCGGGTAGTGGCGATATCTTCAGGAGCACTGGACTCACTGCCGCATAATGGATACGTCGTGACGACGATCCGCTCGATCTGTAATGAATCACATGGAGAAGCGTATGGTGCTGTCGGAGCATTGACGGTCATCGTTCCTCTTATCGGGTTGGCGCTGGCGATTGTATTATTCAGCTTGGGAGTGGGGATTTAAGAACATGGTAGAAAATAAAGTGGTATTCATAACAGGGGCGGCCCAGGGCATCGGCTACCAGATCGGCAGGGAATTTGCCGCTGCTGGAGCGAAAGTCGTCCTGACGGATCTGAAGGAAGAAGCTGTTGGGGAAGCTTCAGAATCTCTTAAAGCAGAAGGTTATGAGGTTCTCGGATTGGGCTGTGACGTAACATCTGAATCAGAATTAAAAGAAGCGATCGGGAAAACGGTGGAACATTTCGGAAAGCTCGATGTCCTGATCAACAATGCAGGGCTTCAGCATGTATCACATATCGAAGAATTTCCGACTGAAAAGTTCGAGCTGCTTTTAAAAGTCATGCTGACGGCCCCATTTGTCGCCATTAAGCATGCTCTTCCCCACATGAAGGCTCAGGGGTCGGGGCGGATCATCAATATGGCGTCCATTAATGGATTGGTCGGATTCTCGGGCAAGGCCGCCTATAATTCTGCGAAACACGGAGTCATCGGTTTGACGAAAGTCGCGGCACTGGAAACAGCGGAGCATGGCATCACCGTGAATGCGGTATGTCCGGGCTACGTGGATACGCCTCTCGTCCGGAATCAACTGGCGGATCTCGCGAAGACGCGAAACGTCCCTTTTGAGAGAGTGATTGAAGAAGTCATCTATCCTTTGGTGCCTCAGAGAAGGCTCCTGGACGTAAAAGAAATTGCCGACTATACGATATTCCTGTGCAGTGATGCCGCAAAAGGGATCACCGGGCAGGCAGTCGTACTGGACGGCGGGTATACGGTTCAATAGATTGGTGGAGAGAGATGGTTCTTAAAGGGGCCGTTTCTTTTTTTTATCCACAAACCAACAATAGGCTTGCGCTTCTGTATATTTTTCACTAAAATAGTGAATACATATAGTGTTTACTTATATTGAAACGTTGATCGGGAGTAGTAATGAGAGTTTTCTGTCGTAGAGAGTTGACGGGTGGTGAAAGTCAACCAGAAGCATCATGAACTCGCCTGCTGAGTTGCAAGTGTGAATTAACAGTAAGACTTGCCGTTTTCCGCGTTAAGGATGAATGAAGCTGAGTGCGCGTACACTAATGTGGGTGGTACCGCGGGAGAATGTACATACAGACTCTCGTCCCAAATATTTATTTGGGATGAGGGTTTTTTTGTTTTTTATGAAAATTAAAGGAGGATCTCAATATGAGTTTTAATCATAAAAGTGTTGAGACGAAATGGCAGCAGTATTGGGAACAGAATAAAACGTTCAAGGCAACGGAAGACGAAGGAAAATCCAATTTCTATGCGCTGGATATGTTCCCGTATCCATCAGGTGCAGGTCTTCACGTTGGACATCCGGAAGGGTTTACGGCGACTGACATCCTTTCCCGCATGAAGCGTATGCAGGGGTACAATGTCCTTCATCCGATGGGCTGGGATGCATTCGGTTTACCGGCTGAGCAGTATGCCCTTGATACAGGGAATGATCCGGCAGAATTCACTCAAAAAAATATTGATACATTCCGCCGTCAAATCAAATCACTTGGTTTCTCATATGACTGGGACCGTGAAGTCAATACGACGGATCCCGGCTACTACAAGTGGACGCAATGGATCTTTACCAAGCTTTATGAAAAAGGATTAGCCTATGTGGATGAGGTTGCCGTGAACTGGTGTCCGGCACTTGGAACGGTCCTTGCCAATGAAGAAGTCATCGACGGAAAGAGCGAACGCGGTGGTCATCCCGTAGAGCGCCGTCCGATGAAGCAGTGGATGCTGAAGATCACGGCTTATGCAGATCGTCTTGTTGAAGACCTTGAAGAGGTTGACTGGCCGGAAAGCATTAAAGATATGCAGCGTAACTGGATCGGACGCTCTGAAGGGGCAGAAGTGAATTTTGCCATTAACGGTCATGACAAATCATTCGATGTGTTCACGACCCGTCCGGATACGATCTTTGGTGCGACCTACGCAGTGCTTGCTCCTGAGCATCCATTTGTAACCGAAATCACGACAGACGAACAGCGCTCGAAAGTAGATGAGTACATCGATAAGATCAAGTCGAAAAGTGATCTTGAGCGTACAGATCTGGCAAAAGAAAAGACGGGTGTTTTCACAGGAGCTTATGCGATCAACCCTGCTAACGGCGAGAAAATGCCGATCTGGATCGCCGATTACGTCCTGATGAGCTACGGTTCCGGTGCGATCATGGCGGTTCCTGCCCATGACGAACGGGATTATGAGTTTGCGAAAGAATTCGATCTTCCTATCGTAGAAGTTGTCGCTGGTGGAAACGTTGAAAAAGAGGCGTACACAGGTGACGGAGATCACGTGAATTCCGATTTCCTTAATGGACTTGGTAAGGAAGAAGCGATTGCGAAAGCCATTTCCTGGTTGGAAGAGAAAAATATCGGAACGAAGAAAATTACGTACCGCCTACGCGACTGGTTATTCAGCCGTCAGCGTTACTGGGGTGAGCCGATTCCCGTCATTCATTGGGAAGACGGCACGACAACGACGGTTCCTGAAAGTGAGCTGCCGCTTGTCCTTCCGAAGACGACTGAAATCAAGCCGTCCGGAACAGGTGAATCTCCGCTTGCAAACATCAGTGAATGGGTGAACGTCGAGGATCCTGAAACAGGCAAAAAAGGACGTCGTGAAACAAATACGATGCCGCAGTGGGCAGGAAGCTGCTGGTACTACATCCGTTATATCGATCCACATAACGAAGAGGCCCTTGCCGATGCGAAGAAAATGCAGGAATGGCTGCCGGTGGATACGTATATCGGAGGAGCCGAGCATGCGGTCCTTCACTTACTGTACGCACGTTTCTGGCATAAGTTCCTATATGATATCGGGGTAGTGCCGACAAAAGAGCCGTTCCAGAAACTGTTTAACCAAGGAATGATCCTTGGGGAAAACAATGAAAAAATGAGTAAATCAAAAGGGAACGTCGTGAATCCGGATGAGGTTGTGGAATCTCACGGAGCCGATACCCTTCGCCTATATGAAATGTTCATGGGGCCACTGGAGGCATCCATTGCCTGGAGCACGAACGGACTTGACGGAGCGCGCCGTTTCCTTGACCGCGTATGGCGCCTGCTTGTCGAGGAGGACGGTACCATTTCTTCTAAAGTGAAGGATGCACCGAACCCTGACCTTGATAAGACGTATAACCAAACCGTCAAGAAAGTGACAGAGGATTATGAAGGTCTTCGTTTCAACACAGGGATTTCACAGCTGATGGTATTCATCAATGATGCCTACAAAGCGGATACGCTTCCGAAGAAGTATGTAGAAGGATTCATCAAGCTTCTGTCACCGATTGCACCTCATATGACAGAGGAACTTTGGAGCAAGCTTGGTTACGAAGGAACGATTTCCTACGAAGCATGGCCGACATTCGATGAATCGAAGCTAGTGGATAATGAAGTCGAAATCGTCCTTCAAGTGAACGGAAAAGTGAAAGCCAAAGTCATGATCCCACGCGACATGACAAAAGACGACCTAGAAAAAACAGCCATGGAAAACGATGAAATCAAAACACAAATCGATGGAAAAACCATCCGCAAAGTCATCGCCGTACCAGGCAAACTAGTCAACATCGTAGCAAACTAATAAGGGGGAGGGACGGACCTCGAAATGGGCTTGATTTTAAGCGGGAATCGCTTTAAACCGGCATTTCGATGAGGTCCGTCCCTCTTTTTGGTCCAGCTTTTGGATCTGATGTTTTTGTTCTGGGGACGTGCTTTGGTATAATCTTGGTGAATGATTAAATGAATGATTAAATGAATGTTGAAAGGATGTTGAAAATGGATAGTATTAAGACGATTACAACGGATGAGCTGGAGAAGAAGTTGAAGAATGGTGAAGATCTGCTACTAGTGGATGTTCGTGAGGATGAAGAAGTGGAAGAGGGCATGATTCCTGGAGCGAAGCATATCAAGATGGGTGAAATCCCTGAGTCACTTGATCAATTCGATAAGGACAAGGAATATATTTTTATCTGCCGTTCAGGAAACCGCAGCGGAAATGTTGCCCACTACATGCATGAGCAAGGGTATAAAGTGGTGAACATGGAAGGCGGCATGATGAACTGGGCTGGGGAAACTGCAGCGAAGAAATAATGGTAGTTGAGTGGGAAGCACATCCTTTTTATTAAGAGGGGTGTGCTCTTTTCGTATGTTCACACTCTCCGTCCAAAAAATCCCCTCTCTATCGTTTGAAAATATAATATTCTGACAATACTAATACCAAAACAATCCGGGAGGGGATTCCATGATCCAGGTAAAGGTATTCGATTATGAGCATGAAAAAGATTTAGAGAAGGATATGAACCATTTTCTCAGCAAGATGGATGATAAAAAGATCGTGGATATTAAATATCATGTGGCTGCGATGTCCGAGGAAGTGGAGGACCAGATCTATTGCTTCTCTGCCATGGTCGTGTACAGAAAATAAAAAGGTTGATCGCTCAGGATATGAGGATCAACCTTTCTTTTTGACATTAAACCTTTGCTGCATTCAACCCGGCAAGCCGACCGGTCACCAGGGCAGAGGTGATATTGTATCCGCCTGTGTAACCATGGATATCAAGCACTTCCCCGCAGAAGAAGAGGCCATCCATCTTTTTCGAAGCCATCGTTTTAGGTTCGATTTCTTTGATGGAAACCCCGCCTCCCGTTACAAAGGCTTTATCAATGGATAGTGTGCCGTTCACATTGAAGGTGAATTGTTTTAAGAGCTTGGCAAAATGACGGACCTTTTCTGAGGAGATGTGATCCCCTTTTTCATCATGATCGATTTCTGCACGGTCAAGTAGAAAGAGAAGATATCGCTCAGGGACCAGGCCTTTAAAAATATTTTTCGCCGCTTTCTTTCCATCTTCCTTCACCTGCTTATGCAGGGATTGGAATAGCTGCTCTTCATTTTGATCGGGCATGGAGTCGATCTGCATGGCCACGTGTGTCAGGTTCCATTTCTTCATGGCCTTTACGACGTATTGGCTGCAGCGGAGAACAGCCGGGCCGGAAATACCGAGGTGAGTGAAGATCATGTCCATCTTATGGGTGACGATCTTTTTCCCTTTCGGATTCAAAACGCTTAAATCGACGCTGCGCAAAGAAAGGCCCTGCAGCTCTTTCTTTTTCACAAATGGCTCGTCCGACGTAAGGGGAACTTCTGTCGGAAACAGGTCCGTGATCGTATGCCCGGCTTTCGTCGCCCATGGATACCCGTCCCCAGTCGAACCGGTGTGAGGGACGGACTTGCCGCCGACCGCGATCACGACAGCGTTTGCGGTGATGGTTTCCCCGTCTTTCAAGAGGATGCCCGCCGTTTTGCCATTTTCGTACAGAACTTCTTCGACGCTGGTACTTGTCCGGGTGTCGACCTTCAGTTCCTTCATGCGCCCGAGCAAAGCTTCGACTACATCCATGGCCCTGTTCGATACAGGGAACATCCGTCCGTGATCTTCTTCTTTCAACTGAATCCCCAAGTTTTCAAAGAAGGAAATGATATCTTCATTATTAAACTCTGAAAATGCACTGTATAGAAAACGCCCGTTCCCGGGGATATGCTTGATGATTTCCTCTACAGGAAGCCGGTTGGTCACGTTGCAGCGGCCGCCTCCTGAAATGGCAAGCTTTCTGCCAAGCTTTGTTCCTTTATCTACAAGAAGGACTTTCGCGCCGTTTTCCCCGGCTGCGATACTGGCCATTAAGCCCGATGGTCCTCCGCCTATGATGATGACATCGTATTTTTTTACCATTTTTCCCACCAACTTTTAATATTCGCTTCAGAAATGAAGTTTCACCTTATTTTAAATGGGATGGGTTTTAAATACAACATTCGAAAAAAATTGTCATTCGAATCGTACAGTAGTAAACTACTGATAGTGTGAAAATTTCTTAGTTCGAATTTATTTTGTTTGTGTAACGGGCAACAAGATATATAGAGAGGGATACTATGTCATCTAAATTAATTAGAGGAACGTTTATCTTAACGTTAGGGACCTTTATTTCGAAGTTTTTGGGTCTTTTTTATGTTATACCGTTCGATGATTTGTTAAAAGGTCATGAAGAAGGGGCATCCCTTTATCAATATGGATATGTACCTTATACGATCTTTCTGACAGTAGCGACTGCAGGAGTGCCACTGGCCGTTTCAAAATTCGTTTCAAAATATAATGCCATCGGGGAATATGCCGTAGGGCGGAAATTGTTTAAATCCGGGCTCGTCCTCATGACGCTGACTGGTGTCGTATCATTCCTCATCATGTATGCATTTGCACCGATCTTCGCAGAAATGACGATCAAAAGCGATGAGCAGGTCATTTCCGTTGCTCAGGTGACCACCGTCATCCGGGCCGTGAGCTTTGCCTTGATCATCATTCCGTTCATGAGTTTGATCCGCGGATTCTTCCAGGGTCATCAATCCATGGGGCCGACAGCGGTTTCCCAGGTGATTGAACAGATCGTCCGGATCGTCTTCCTCCTTGGCGGGATTTATGTCGTATTGAACATTCTGGATGGGACCGTGACAACGGCCATTTCCGTTGCGACATTCGCTGCTTTCGTAGGGGGGCTTGCGAGTCTTGGAGCATTGATCTGGTATTGGTTCAAGCGGAAACCTCATTTGGATGAACTTCTTGAAGAGGACCGGGGGAACGAAGAGATTTCGTTAAAAGCGATGTACAAAGAAATCATTGCCTATTCGATTCCCTTCATTTTTGTGGGACTCGCCAATCCATTGTTTCAATTGGTGGATCAGATCACCTTCAATACCGCCATGGCGGATATCGGGAACGCGAAGGTCTCGGACCACGCTTTTGCCGTATTGAACTTCTACACGCATAAGCTCGTGATCATTCCGGTGTCACTGGCGACAGCTTTCTCCATGACGCTGATTCCGCTGATTACGACATCGTATACGAGCGGTGACCGGAAGACGATGCGCAGGAACATTGACCAGACCTTTCAGATTCTGTTGTTTCTGACCGTGCCGGCAGCACTCGGACTGGCCCTTTTGGCTGAACCGATGTATACGTTGTTCTATCACAGCGATGCCCTCGGAACCTCGATTTTACGTTCTTATGCACCTGTTGCGATCCTGTTTGCACTATTTGCGGTCACTGCAGCGATTCTTCAAGGGATCGATGAGCAGAAATTCACGATTTTCAGCCTGCTGGTCGGCCTGCTTCTGAAGCTGGTCCTGAATATCCCGCTCATTCGCCTTTTTGAAACACAGGGTGCCGTGCTTGCGACGACGATCGGATATGTAGTGGCGATTCTGATCAATCTCTATGTGATTAAAAAGTATGCACGATATCAGTTCAGGTTGATTTTGAGAAGGACCATGTTCATCGGCGCTTTGAATGCCGTCATGGCCGGAGTCGTATTGGTACTGTATGCTGTCCTGGTTAAATTCCTTAGTCCGGAGACAGGATTCCAATCGATCATCCTTGTAGCCATCTGCGGCGGAGTGGGAGCACTCGTTTACTTCTATCTGAGCTTAAGAAGCAAACTCGCGGACAAATTGTTCGGTGACAAGATTTCGAAAATCCGCAGTAAACTGCGCATCGGGTAAAAGAAAAAGGGATGAGGCATGATCATCCCTTTTTTATTTTGACTAAAGCTGCTTACCTTCAGCAGCCTGTGTGAAGAATAATAGAAGGAAGGGTACATGCCCGTTGGAGAACGACCTTAAAAGGATTATTTAATGGAGGGTGATTGACTTGAGAATAGATAAAATGCTTGCGAATATGGGCTACGGCAGCCGGAAGGAAGTAAAGAAACTATTAAAGGATGGCGGACTTCAGGTGAATGGGGAAGTCATCAAGGATGGAAAGGTCCATATTGATACTGAAAAGGATACCGTCATGCTGTACGGTGAACAGGTCGAGTATAAGGAATTCATCTACCTGCTGATGAATAAGCCGCCGGGAGTCATTTCCGCCACTGAAGACGGACAGGATGAAACGGTGATTGATTTACTTCAGCTCGAAGATCAAATCTTCAATCCGTTCCCAGTGGGAAGACTGGATAAGGATACGGAAGGCTTCCTTCTGATCACGAACGACGGTCAATTATCCCACCAGCTTCTTTCACCGAAGCGCCATGTGCCGAAGACGTATTTTGCCGTGATCGACGGAGAAGTGACCGAAGCCGATGTGGAAGCGTTCAAAGATGGTGTCACCTTGGATGATGGATATGAAACGAAGCCTGGGGATTTAACGATCTTAAAGTCGGGTCTGACTTCGGATATCGAATTGACGATTACGGAAGGAAAATTCCATCAGGTGAAAAGGATGTTTGAAAGTGTCGGGAAGCGCGTGGTCTATCTGAAGCGTTTGACCATGGGACCCCTTAAGCTTGATGAAGACCTGGAGCTTGGTGAGTACCGTGAACTGACGGAAGAGGAAGTAACGCTTTTGAAAGAATATAAACCCCAATAAAAAAACGGGGCAGCACCCTTCGCTAAAGGTGCTGTCCCGTTTTTTTGTTATTTAAGTCATTTTAGTCCGATATTAGTTCTTGTAAGTTCAGTCTGTAGCCGTCAATGTTTGTTTTATGACGTCAACTTCACTTTCTTCTCTGTTGTTGTCCACTGTCCCCGGCTCGGGCTTTGGACGAGGTCGTTATAAGCTAACACGTTGAGATCTCTTTGTATAGTGCGAGGAGTAATGCCAAATTCGTCTACAAGATCTTGAGTTGTTACAGTACCCTTCTGTTTGATGTACATGTATACAGCTTTGATTCTAGTGAGCATACGATTGGTTGAAGGTTTCAAAAAACCACTCCCTCATCATTTTTCCAAAAAGGCAAAGACTACATGCGTCATGTGTGCACCTCACGTGCTACCGTATGTACTATGCGCTTTAGACAACCCCTTTTCTACAAATAGAGTTAACTCATAAGATGTCAGACAATTACATTGTACTCCTAATCCGACAAAATTTCTAGAATATTGTCCAAATTTACAAACAATTTACCTAGTAACTTGTTGGGTGTATTCCTAGAATATGAAGAAAATGCTAAAATTATGTATTTTTTCTTTAGTCCTCCATATGATCGTCCTGCAGGTGAGGACTGAGTTGATTTTGGTCGATCGTCCCTGTTTGGATTTCACCGTCAAACAGTATAAAATGGGAGGGGAAGACAATACATATAAAGCAGGTGGTAGGTATGAGTATCAATTGGACGAATGAAGTGGAGAAGCGGAAAGATGATTTGCTTAAAGACTTGCAGAAATTCCTTCAGATCAAGAGTGTGCTGGATGAAGAGGGTGCGACTGAAGAAGCGCCGCTCGGAAAAGGTGTGAAGGAAGCTCTGTCTTATCTGTTGACTCTGGGTGAAAAAGACGGATTCACTCCTAAAAACGTCGATCACCTTGCCGGGCATTTGGAATTCGGCGAAGGGAAGGATCTTCTCGGCATTCTTTGCCACGTGGATGTCGTTCCTGAAGGGGACGGATGGAGCGTCGACCCATATGGCGGTGAGATCAAGGACGGAAAGATCTTTGCCCGTGGAGCGATCGATGATAAGGGACCGACCATGGCCGCTTATTATGCTATGAAAATTATCAAGGACCTGGACCCTACCTTCAATAAGAGGATCCGCATGATCATCGGTACCGATGAAGAAAGCGATTGGAGATGCGTAGAGCACTATTTCAAAAACGAGGAAATGCCGACGATCGGATTTGCTCCTGATGCGGATTTCCCGATCATTCATGCTGAAAAAGGGATCGCGGATTATGATCTGGTACAGGTGAAGCCAGAGCAGGTGACTGAATCAGGGATCAAGGTCCTTTCCTTCGAATCCGGCCGCCGGTATAACATGGTACCTGACTTTGCAAAAGCCATCCTGGTTGTGGATGAGGATCATACGAAATGGGTGCAGAACTTTGAAATCTTCACGAAGGATGAAGGGGTCAAAGGAAGCTATTATATCGAAAATGGAGAGCTCGTGTTCCAGGTGGAAGGCGTGTCTTCACACGGCATGGAGCCTGACAATGGGAAAAATGCAGGTCTTTATTTAGCCGCTTTCTTATCAAAGCTGCCACTTTCCTCTCAAGGGAAACAGTTCTTTGAATTCACGGCGAAGCATTTCTTCAAGGATTCAAGGGGAATCCAGCTCGGTGTCAGCTATACGGACGACATTACGGGAGATCTGACCATCAATGTCGGGAAGCTCCGCTACTCGGAAGCTGAAGGCGGAAGACTGGGCTTGAACATGCGTTATCCGGTGACGTTTGATATGGATAAAGGAAAGGGTATCATCGAGAACATTGAGGGGTATTCCATCGAGAATTTCTCAGATAGCAAACCTCATCATGTTTCCAAAGATGATGAACTCGTACAGACCCTGAAAAAGGTATATGAAGATCAGACGGGCGAAAGAGGCGAGTTATTGAGTATCGGTGGAGGAACATATGCAAGAAGTCTCGAAGCCGGCGTAGCCTTCGGGGCATTATTCCCGGGCCGTGAAGATATTGCCCATCAAAAGGATGAATACATGTATATCGAGGATCTCCTTAAAGCGACGGCCATTTATGCCCAGGCGATTTATGAATTAGCGTGTGAATCATAGGAGAGAGAAGGGGGAGAGGGTAGGATGAACACAGTATTTGTAAACGGGGAACTGATCGATCGTGACAAGGCGAAGGTCGATATCGAGGACCGTGGTTATCAATTTGGGGACGGCATTTATGAAGTGATCCGAGTGTATGACGGAAACACATTCACCATGAAGGAGCATATGGAAAGACTGTATCAAAGCGCTGAAAAAATGAAGCTTTCCATCCCGTATGAAGAAGCGGATTTCACATCTAAACTCCTTCATTTGATTGACATCAATGGCGTCAGGGACGGAATCGTATATCTACAGGTGACACGTGGGGTATCAGCACGTCAGCATCATTTTCCTTCAGAAGATATAGTGGGAAGTGTCGTCGCGTATACGAAGGACTTCCCTGTTCCGGCTCACCAAATGGAGCAGGGTGTGACAGCCAAGCTCGTGGAAGATATCAGGTGGCTGCGCTGTGACATTAAGAGTCTTAATCTCCTTGGTAACCTTCTGGCAAAACAGGAGGCGGCGTCAGAAGGGCACTTCGAAGCAATTCTGCATCGCGGCGGCACGGTAACCGAAGGCTCCTCTTCCAATGCCTTTATGGTGAAAAACGGGGTCATCTATACGCATCCCGTGACAAACCTGATCCTGAATGGGATCACAAGAAGAGTCATTGAAAATCTATGCAGTAAAAATGGGATCTCTTTTCAAGAAGAGACGTTTTCCGTTTCTGAATTGATGGCAGCAGATGAAGTATTCATTGCCAGTACCACTTCAGAAGTGATGCCTGTGGTCGCAATCGATGGACAGGTAATTGGAGAAGGAACACCAGGTGCTGTCACGAAAAGGCTTCAGTCGCTGTTCAATGAAAGAAAAGGGATGGAAGTCCGTTAAACCAGTTTTGGAGGCAATGCATGTTGATTTGTTCACAACCATTTATGAAGACCGAACGAAGAATAGAAGATAACCAGCAATTCACGGTAGAGACGGAGGAGCACCTTTATTTGTACAGTGACCGGATCGTCACACCTACGAAAAGCTTCACCATCAGTGATGTGATGGATGTGACGAGTAAGCCCCTGTCCGCTTACTATACGTTTTTGTATCTTCACACCATCGAAGGGGTCTGGACGTTCGTCGTCAAATCTTCTCCAGAACAATTCATCTCACATTATCATCGCGTTAAATGAACATAAGAAAGAGGCTGCCCGTTGATGGGGCAGCCTCTTGTCGTCTAATTAAAATCTGAATAAGTCACTTGATAGATAACGTTCTCCCGTATCGCAGGCGATGCAGACGACGACATCTTCAGGTGATAGCTTTTTCGCCACTTCGATCGCAGCGTAACAGGCGGCCCCTGATGATGGTCCGACTAAGATTCCTTCTTCGCTTGCCATTCGGCGGGCGATGTCATAGGCCTGTTCGTCTTCGATTTTATGAATTTCATCATACACATCCGTATTCAGGATGTCGGGAACGAAGCCTGGACTTGTACCGACCAATTTATGCTTTCCTGGTTTCCCTCCGGATAGGACCGGTGATCCCGCCGGCTCCACTACATGGACAGCAAGCTCGGGGTAATGCTCCTTGAGGACCTCACCTGTTCCAGTGATCGTTCCCCCTGTACCCGCCGTTGCGACAAATGCAGAAAGCGGCTTGCCGATTTGCTTCATGGCCTCAACAATCTCAAGGGCCGTTGTTTTCCGGTGGGCATCCGGATTCGCATCGTTTTCAAACTGCATGGGCATGAAGCTGTTAGGGATTTGCTCTGTCAGTTCTTTCGCTTTTTCGATGGCACCGGGCATTTTGTCATCCCCTGGTGTCAATACCACTTCTGCTCCATAGGCCTTCAGGAGGTTGATACGTTCTTGAGTCATCGTATCCGGCATCACAAGGATTGCACGATAGCCCCGAGCCGCTGCATTCATGGCAAGGCCGATCCCCGTGTTTCCACTGGTAGGCTCGATGATGGTTGAACCTTCTTTTAAGAAGCCTTCTTTTTCCGCTTCCACGATCATTTGATAGGCGGCTCTGTCCTTGACGCTTTTACTCGGATTGTAGAATTCCAATTTTACATATACATCCGCGCCGTCAGCAGGGTTTAACCGATTTAATTTTACAAGGGGGGTGTCCCCGATCAATTCTGCGATATTTTGTACAACTTTCATGTGCATCTTCCTTTCAGAAAACTTTCTTCTTCTATCGTACTAATTCAGACAAATCTTATCAAATAAATTAGCTTTGTATTTCATTTTTGTTGCATTTCCTTCTAGTCATTCTCTCTCATGACACATTTTGCTAAAATGAAAGTAATAACTGAAAGGACGAATGATATGTTGAAATCCCACTATTTCTTTGCTCTTTCCCTGCCAGAGGGCACGAAAGAATATATAAATTCATGCATGGAGCCAATGAGGCTTGAGGGCTCGTTCAAGAAATGGGTCCACCCGGAGGATTTTCACCTGACTCTGGCCTTTTTGGGGAGTGCGGAGGAACTCGGGCCGGTCATGGATAAAGTGGGGATGTTGAGGTATCCTTCTTTTCCGTTGACCTTGAGCAGGTTTGGTACGTTTGGTAATGGTGATTCCCCGAGGATCCTGTGGATGGGGGTCGAGCCTTCCAACATGCTGCACCGTCTCAGGGACCTTGTATATGGTGCAAGTGAAGAAGCGGGCTTTCAATTGGATCAGAGACCATTTTCACCGCATATCACAGTGGGGCGGAAATGGAATGAGGAATATCCCTTTACCCAAGAGTGGCTCAATGGATTCCGGCCTGCAGAGTGTCATACGTTTACAGCAACAGAAGTGGTATTATATCAAACCCACATGGACCGGCTCCCTAAGTATGAAGCCATCCACACCATACCTTTACAGGCAAATTGACCGACACGAAAGGACCGATTCTTATGGCACAGCTGATTAAACTTCAAGATTACGTTTCACGATACGAAACGGATTTATATAGATATCCTTCCCAATTTGTCCGATTAAAAAAGCAGCAATGGGAAAAAATGAAACAACATTGGGAGAATGGAGATCTGCCAAAGCCATCACCACCAGTGCAGGAATGGGCTGACGAGGAGAAGAACTCCATGAAAGACAAGCTCTTTTCCCTTTTTAAGAAGAAAGAGGAGGAAGATGAAGAAGAAGTGATTCCGGAGCCCAGTGATGAAGACCTTCATTTGGACATGGATGCAGGTCAGGATATCCACTCGGAAGAGGAACTGAAGGCTTCCTTCTTGAACCTTGTATTTGATTTTCAGCTGAGATGGGCGAGTTCCACGATCACGGAGAAATCCTATGTGGATAACAGCTACCATTATGACGAACGATTACGGTATCTCCTGCAACGCTTCCCGGATAATATTTTTGTCATGTACAACCCCGTCCTGAAAATTAAAAATGCACCCGTCGAACTGGAAACGGTCCTGATCACCCCTACAGGCATATGGTGTTTGACCTTTCTCGAGTTTGAAGAGGGAACAGCCTATGTCGGTTCAGGGGAGCGGTTCTGGGTGAAAAAATGGGGGGATAGGGAAGAGAAGGTGTTAAATCCCCTTATCGGGTTGAAAAGGATGGAGAGAATCGTCCATCAGATCACCCGTCATGCCGGGGTGGAACTGCCCATTTACCAAGCCGTCATAAGCAGGAATGGGTACATAGATTATCCGCAATCCCCAGTCGGGATTCAGTTTTTGGACAAACGGATCCACCATGAATGGTTCCAGCAGCAACGTTCAAGCTCTTCACCGATCAAGAGTGTTCAGCTGAAAGCGGCTCAGGCCATTATGGAATATTGTCAAACGACATCCTTCAAGAGGCTGCAGTGGGAAGAAGCGGCGTCAGATGAGTAGATGTCGGTTTTGAGAAGACTCGTATAGGGTATATTCTTTCAAATAACGGTTGATTGACTACTTCATAAAAAACAGGCATATACCTTAATAAAGATTAAAGATAGGAAACCGTGAACAGCGGAGCAAATAGAAATGCAGTGAATACTATAAGGTAGCGGTCATTTTAACGAATGCAGTTCAAAAGATGGCAGAGAGTCGGAAAATGTTAAACAAAAGTGGGTGGCAGAAGTGTTAGTCATTAGCAGGCAGTATGACGCGTTTTTAGATACATTCAACGTAATTACCATGATCCTTCCATACGATTATCATGAAGGCAATTCGAATCACTTCACCCTGATCAAGGATGATGAAAAGATCGCTCTTCATATCGAAGAGAAGATCCCCCTGAATGATGCCATGAAATATGTGACGACCATTCAGAGTGAAAAGATCATCCTAGGCGACTCGTATGAAATCGTCGACGAACATGGGACAAAGACGGACCTTCAGATCGGGGCGGTCATACGGACCGAAGAATTTGATCAAAGGTATTATTACGATGGAAATGACCTCGGTGTGACGTATCAGGATGGATGCACCGTATTCAAGGTATGGGCCCCTACAGCGACAGAGGTTCGGTTAAAGCTTAAATCACCGGATGATGAGGAAATCCAATACCCGTATACGAGAATGGAAAACGGTGTATGGGAATGCCGGGTCGATACCGATATAGAAGGATATTTCTATTCAATCCTCCCGTGCATCAATCTCGTTTGGGATGAGTTGATCGACCCTTATGCCAAAGCAGTCTCATTGAATAGTGAATGGGGATGTGTCATCAATCCGGGGGAAAAGATTGCTCCCCTCGCCCCATTAGCCTCTCCGACGGATAGCGTGATTTACGAATTGAATATCAGGGATTTCTCTGCCCAGAAAGAGAGTGGGATGAAGTTTCGGGGGAAGTACAGTGCCTTTACGGAAAAAGGAACGAAGACACCGAAAGGATTTTCAAGCGGGATACAGTACTTGAAGGAGCTAGGTGTCACACATGTGGAGCTGCTTCCCGTGAACGACTTTGATGGTGTGACGGATAACCCTTCAGATACGAATTATAATTGGGGATACAATCCCTTATATTTCAATGCACCTGAAGGGAGCTACAGCTTAAAGCCTGAAGATCCATATGAGCGGATCAGGGAATTAAAAGCTGTGATCCAAAGCCTGCACGATGAGAACATCAGGGTCATTCAGGACGTGGTCTACAACCACGTGTTCGTCCGTGAACATTCCTCTTTTGAAAAACTCGTGCCCGGCTATTTTTTCCGACATGATGAAAATGGCTTACCGTCGAACGGGACGGGGGTAGGGAATGACTTTGCCTCAGAACGTCTCATGGCAAGGAAGTTCATTGTCGATTCGATTCTTTATTGGATAAAAGAATACGGTGTCGACGGTTTCCGTTTTGATTTGATGGGGATCCTGGACGTTAAGACGATGACCGTGATCCGTGAAGAAGTGGATAAAGTGTTACCTGGAGCCATTTTAATAGGAGAGGGCTGGGATCTGAATACGCCACTCCCTCCCCAGCAAAAAGCCAATCTTCGGAATGCCCATCATCTTCAGGGAATCGGACAATTCAATGATTGGTTCAGGGATACCATTAAAGGAAGTACATTTAATCTGTATGATAAAGGCTTTGCACTCGGTCACGGACACCTCGAACAGAAGGTGGAGCTGGTCCTCACCGGCAGCATCGGGATGAAGAGCGGGGAACGGGGACTCTTTAAAGAACCCGCTCAATCCGTCAACTATGTAGAGTCCCATGATAACCATACCTTGTGGGATAAAATGAAGGCATGCATGAATGAAGATGAAGAAACCCTTAAGGCCAGGCACAAATTAGCGACCACGATGGTGCTCTTGTCTCAAGGGATCCCGTTTCTCCATGCAGGGCAGGAATTCTTCAGAACGAAAAAGGGAATCGAGAACAGCTATAACTCACCCATAGAAATCAATCAGCTGGACTGGACGAGAAGAGAAGAATACGACGAGGTGGTCAGGTATGTGAAAGCCCTTATCCAGATACGGAAAAGTCACGGGGCCTTCCGGTTTCAAAAGGGTGATTTGATCCGTGAGCATGTAAAAGTGTCCCACAGCAAGGCGAATCTCGTAGATGTCACCTATCAGAATGTCCATCCATATGGACCTTGGGATGAGATCCTCATGGTCTTTCACTCGGATACAAAACCCTGTGAATATTCACTCGCTGAAGGAAAACAATGGATCTGTTTATCGGATGGCAATCAGGCAAGCGTAAGCGGTCTGTATGATGTGAAGGAGACTTCCCTCACCCTCCGGCCGGTGTCTTCCTATGTATTTGTAAGGTGACCATTCATTCCAGTGCTTGACGAAAACGCAAGATGACGATAAAATCGTAAACAGATGGCTATTGATTTGTATTGCCCAATAGCTGTCTTTTTTATTTTATTAGACCTTTTTAATAAGGCACCAACATGATAAAAAAGACCCTATAAACGTGAACATATAAACATGACAAAGGACCAATAGAAGGTGAATATATTGGAACACTTATTTGACCAAGATTGGGAAATAGTCCCCGCAGGCGGTGCGACGGGAGAGGCGTTCTTTGCTCAGTATCAGGAGCAGAGGTTATTTCTGAAGCGTAATTCTTCCCCTTTTGTGGCTGTTTTATCAGCAGAAGGAATCGTGCCCAAGCTTGTTTGGACAAAACGAATGGAAAACGGGGACGTCATCACGGCACAACACTGGTTAAATGGGAGAGAGTTAAAGCCTGAAGAAATGAAGGATGAACGGGTGGCGAGGCTGTTGAACAAAATCCACTCCTCGAAGCCTCTTTCAACCATGCTCGAGCGACTTGGTAAAGAACCGTTTCAACCGGAGCATATGCTGACGGAAGTGGAGACGGGACTCGAGTTCGATCTTCTTTCATTGCCTGTCATCAGAGAGGCGCTTTCCTTTCTTCAAAAGGAGCTTATGGAAGTACAGCAGGACGAATATGTGGTCTGTCACGGAGACGTCAACCATAACAACTGGCTGCTGTCAGATTACAACCAGTTGTATTTAATTGACTGGGACGGAGCGATGATTGCAGATCCGGCCTTTGATGTAGGCTTGCTGTTATACTGGTATATCCCTGAGGATCAGTGGGAAAGCTGGCTGACCCAGTATGGTGCGGAGCTAACGGATAACTTGAAGCTGCGCATGAAATGGTATGTGGTGGCTCAGACGATCCTATCCATCCAATGGCATAAAGGGAAAGCTCGTTTCCACGAAATGAATCATTGGATTCAATATTTACACAAGGTGATATGAATCAGGAGTAGCTGTTCATATCCGTGACCCATTGGGACAGGTTTTGTTTATTCGTCGTAATATGGTTCGATAAATCAGATGAGGAAATCCCGCTTTGACTGTACTGATAAATTTCCTGCAGAACGGGTTTGACGTTTTCATGAATATCGGCATTGACCATCAATGACTTGACCAGCCGTTCAACCTGCTCACATTCCGAAACCGAACCGCAGCAATCAGTCGAATGATTGCTTAATATATCTGATAACAACTGCATTTGATTCTGTGAATTTAAAGGCATCCAAGTACACCCTTTCATTTTTCGTATGGTTGAATGAAACACGTACATCCTAAGGTCCTTTCAAATGACCAGATCCGAAAAGGAATTCACTACTAGTGTGTGAATTCCTTTTTCAATTATGCGCCCTTTTTTGAGGGACGGACCTCCACGCGGGCGTTCCATTAATTCCATTTTGGCTCTTGCATAGGACGGGGAGTCATGGTATGGTTTTTTTCGATAATAAAAAATGAGGTGTCTACATGCGTTTACGTCATAAACCATGGGCTTCTGAGAAAATCAGTGATCATCCACAGTATGTTGTGGCAGAACCCCAGGAGAAAAAAGGTCAATGGAACAAAGAGTTTGGGAACGATAACCCGATCCATATCGAGGTAGGGACAGGAAAAGGTCAATTCGTCACGGAGATGGCAAGGGCCAATCCGGGCGTTAATTATATAGGAATCGAGTTATATGAAAGTGTCATCGTGACGGCTCTTGATCGCCTGATTGAAGCAGAACTTCCGAACGTTAAGCTATTGAATGTCGATGCAAGGAATCTCACGGAATACTTCGAAGCAGGGGAAGTGGACAGGGTCTATTTAAACTTCTCTGATCCTTGGCCGAAGAACCGCCATGAAAAACGCCGCCTGACATACAAGGACTTCTTATCCATTTATGAACAAATCCTGGTCAAAGGCGGGGAAATCCACTTTAAGACAGATAATCAAGGATTATTCGAGTACTCCCTAAAGAGTTTCTCATGGTACGGACTTCATCTGAATTTCTTAAGTCTCGACCTTCATAACAGTGAATTCGAAGGCAATATCATGACAGAGTATGAAGAAAAATTCTCAGCCAAAGGGCAAAGAATCTACCGCGTCGAAGCCCAGTTTCAAAATTGATCATAAGAAGACAGCCCTGTGAATTCGCGAGGGCTGTTTTTTGTTTGCCGAGGCATCCGCCTATAAGTTGTCCATGTATTCTGATAAAATGAAGGAGTATGAACAAAGGAGGAGTCAGGATGGAAACGTTGAAGGTTGGAGATCTTACGATACACTGGTTGAACGGCGGCGTGACTCACATGGATGGGGGAGCCATGTTTGGAGTGGTTCCAAAGCCGCTGTGGTCCAAGAAGTATGAAGTCAATGAATACAACCAGATCGAATTGCGAACCGATCCGCTATTCTTTCAGTGGGAAGGGAAAAATGTCTTGATCGAATCGGGTATCGGCAAAGGGAAGCTGAATGATAAACAAAAGCGCAATTACGGTGTGCATGAAGAATCGGATATTGAAGCATCCCTTTCATCCCTTGGCCTTACGCCAAACGACATTGATGTAGTCTTGATGACACACATGCACTTTGACCATGCTTGCGGATTGACGAAGGTTGAGGGGGAGGAACTGGTTCCTGTCTTCCCGAATGCCGTCATCTACACTTCTCAGGTGGAATGGGATGAGATGAGGAATCCCAATGTGCGCTCCCGCAATACATACTGGAAGGAAAATTGGGAAAGCATTCAATCCCAAGTGGAAACGTTCAAAGACGAGATGGAAGTCCTTCCGGGGATCAAGATGGTCCACACCGGAGGTCACAGTGACGGCCATTCGATCATCATCATAGAGCATGGCGGAGAGACATTCATTCATATGGCAGATATTATGCCGACCCATGCACACAAAAATCCATTATGGGTACTCGCTTATGATGACTATCCGATGACATCCATCGGGGCAAAAGAAAAATGGATAGGGAAAGCGATTGAAGAAGAGTACTGGTTCCTTTTCTATCACGATGCGGTTTATAGAGGCATCAAGTGGAACAGGGACGGGGAAATCATGGATAAGGTAATGAGGGAAAAATAAGAAAAGGATGATCCCGGAGTGAATCGGGATCATCCCATTTTTTTACGCTAAAGGATATACATCCACAACGGTACCGGTATAAGCGTCGGCTACGAACTCATACTGCTCAAGCTCGCCGTCTTTCCGTCTTGATATACCGCCTTTATACACTTTGGTGCTGACGGAGTGCTTCTGATAGTCTTCGGGTTTCATCCCGATCCATGAACCATCGATGCTGCCCTCTTTTTTGAAAGAAAGCTTGACGTCCTTTAATACTTTTTCAGCAGAAATAAGGCGGGAATCATCGAGCTTTTCTTTAAGCAGATATCCGCCAGCTGCTCCGATTCCCAGTCCAAATACGAAAGATTTCCAGTTCATCCTTTATTCCCTCCACAGGCTAATTTCACGTGCCGGAAGCCTCGGACTGTCCAACTTAGTCCATACAAGCCTTGCCCGCAATGATCGATAATTTGTCATCCTTAGGTACATTCTATCAAAGAAAACAGAAAAAAGAGAACTGCTTTTACTCTCAATAGGTGGTAAGAGGTGCGAAAGTTCTGTAAAATAAGATTATACATACTGCAGATTTTATATAAAAGGGGCATAAGACATGAAACAAGATACGTTAGAGTTATTTAAGACATTGACTGAATTACAGGGATCTCCCGGTAATGAGCATGCGGTCCGGGCATTTATGAAAGAACAATTATCCCGGTACTCTGATGAAATCGTGCAAGATCGATTGGGCGGAGTATTCGGCGTGAGAAAAGGCAGCGAGCAGGATCCCGTTGTCATGGTTGCCGGGCACATGGATGAAGTGGGCTTCATGGTTACATCGATCACAGACAATGGAATGATCCGTTTTCAGACCCTCGGCGGCTGGTGGAGCCAGGTACTCCTCGCTCAGCGGGTTCAGGTCATGACGGATAACGGACCGGTGACAGGTGTGATTGGAAGCATACCGCCTCACCTGTTGGGGGAAGAGCAGCGCCGTAAGCCGATGGACATCAAGAATATGCTCATCGATATCGGTGCGGATGACCGGGAAAATGCACGTGAAATCGGAATCAAACCAGGTCAGCAGATTGTACCGATCTGTCCGTTCACCCCGATGGCCAATGAGAAGAAGATCCTTGCCAAAGCTTGGGATAACCGTTATGGATGCGGATTATCCATTGAATTATTAAAAGAGCTTCAGGGAGTGAACCTGCCCAACACCCTTTACTCCGGTGCGACAGTTCAGGAGGAAGTTGGACTTCGCGGTGCCCAGACGGCAGCCAATATGATCAATCCGGATATTTTCTTTGCACTCGATGCGAGTCCTGCAAATGATATGTCAGGTGACAAGAATGAATTTGGTCAACTTGGAAAAGGGGCCCTGCTCCGCATTCTCGACCGTTCCATGGTCACGCACAGGGGAATCAGGGAATTTGTTCTGGATACAGCAGAGTCAAACGACATTCCGTATCAGTACTTTGTCTCACAAGGCGGGACAGACGCCGGAAGAGTACACATGTCCAATGAAGGCGTACCGAGTGCGGTAGTGGGCATCTGTTCGAGATATATCCACACTCATGCGTCCATGATTCATGTAGATGATTATGCGGCAGCCAAAGAGCTGATTGTCAAGTTAGTGAAAGAGTGCGACCGTTCGACCATCGAAACCATTAAATCCAATGGTTGATCACGACTAAAAAAATAGCAAAGGGCTGTCTCATTCATATACGAGTTGGGACAGCTTTTTTGTAGAGAGAAAAAAGGCATTTGTCTTGCCTTTTTAGAAATGAGGTATGAATTTGTTAAAGATAGCAATCGGAACAACGAATCCAGCGAAGGTGCAAGCGATACAAAAAGCGTTCGAGGAGCAATACAAGGAGGTTCAGTTTCAGTACCTGAAAACCCACTCCCATGTAAGTGAACAGCCCATGACCGATCAGGAGACGATCGAAGGGGCATTGAACCGGGCAAAAAATGTTCTCAAGGCAACAGATAGTGACGCAGGGATCGGCCTTGAAGGGGGAGTATCAGAATCCCTCTACGGAATGTTCGTCTGTAACTGGGGGGCGCTTGTCGACCGGCAGGGGAATGAAATCATCGGTGGTGGTGCCAGAATCTCCCTGCCAAACGAGATCAGCCGGGAGTTAAAAGCAGGGAAAGAGCTCGGACCCTTGATGGATAAGTATACCCAGCGTACGGGAATCAGAAAGAAAGAAGGGGCTGTAGGGATATTCACCAATGGACTCGTCACAAGGGAAACGATGTTCCTGCACGTCGTTCAGCTCCTGGTTGGGCAGTGGCAATACCGGACAAAATAATCTTAGGTATATATGTCCTTCAAAGGTACTTGGCCCATACCAAATTCACCAGTCCTTCATAGGATGGAGTATATCAGACTTTCTTTATCTGATAAATTCTTTCTAAGGAGGTTAGAATTTATGGGATGCAACTATTGTAACGACCGAGTTGGCGGACGCCGCGATGATGATCGTCGTGATAATCGCCGTGACGACCGCTTCTGTTGCGACTGGGATAAATTCCTTTTTGGAGACAGAAGAAGATGCAACTTGTTTGGGACAAATGATGATCGTAGAAGATGCGGATGCGATAGAGACAATGTAAGAGGAGCAGAAGACCGTAACAGAGGCTGCAGAGGCAGAAGAGGCGATGAAGATAGACATCGAGATTGCGGATGCAAAAAAAGACACAGAAACTGCTTCTGTAATCTATTCTGGTAAAAAGGATCGAACTCCGTTTCTAACGGGGTTCTTTTTTTGAAGAAAGAAAATCCCCCTGAATGAATTCAGGGGGATTTATCCACTATTTTACACCTTTCATCGCCCGTTGAATCATAGGGGAGATGAGGAATAGGATAATAGCCAGAACGATGGCCATTCCACCGATTGAACCAAAATAAACGGTTTCATTTTCAGGTGAATAGAAGCGGACAAGCTGTGCATTCAGAGCCTGTGCACCGGCAGAAGCCAGGAACCAAAGACTCATTGTTTGAGCTGAGAATGCTTCAGGAGCAAGCTTCGTTGTCGCTGACAGACCGACGGGTGATAAGCATAATTCACCAAGAACAACGATGAAGTAACTTAGCACAAGCCATAATGGATTAACAAGTGAACCTTCTCCACCCATTTGTGCAGGTAGCAGGATCACTAAGAAAGATAAACCGGCAAACAATAGTCCGAATGAGAATTTCTTCGGAATGGATGGCTGACGGTCACCCAATTTCACCCACATCCATGCAAATACTGGTGCAAGCAGGATGATAAATAATGGGTTCAGAGACTGGAACCATGCAGGAGAGATGGAAATCCCCATGAAATCAAGCTGTGTACGCTTGTCTGCATATGCAGCAAGGATAGTAGACCCTTGTTCCTGGATCGACCAGAACATCACTGCGGAAATAAATAATGGAATATAAGCTAGTACTCTTGAACGTTCCGTTGCCGTTGTTTTCGGACTGTAGTACATCACAATAAAGTAGATGGTTGGAACGACGATTCCGAAGATCCCGACGATATTGATGAATACGTCCAGTGTGAATAAACCTGCTGGAATTGTAGTGCCTAAGATGATAGCCAAAGCAACTACGACTGCACCTACGATTAAACCGTATTTCTTCTTTTCACGGGCATTAAGCGGGTTTGGTACATACGTACCTGCAAGGCCCAAATTCTTTTTCTTCGTTAACATGAATACGACAAGACCTAAGAACATACCGATTGCGGCAGCTGCGAATCCCCAGTGGAAACCTTTTGATTCCATCAGGCTACCTACGATCAATGGAGCGATGAATGCACCTAAGTTGATTCCCATGTAGAAAATACTGAATGCCGCATCACGACGGGTATCATTTTCACTGTACATTTCACCTACAACAGTGGAAACATTCGGTTTTAATAAACCTGTTCCGATAACAATCAATACCATTGAAACAAAGAACAGAGATAAGCTCCCTGGAAATGATAAAGCAATGTGACCAAACATGATGAATATTCCACCGTAAAAGACGGCTTTCGAAGTTCCGAATATCCTATCAGCCAACCAGCCTCCGATGACCCCGGACATATACACGAGTGAACCGTATATGGACATGATGGCTAAAGCTGTACTTTCCTCTAGACCCAGTCCACCTTTTGAAACCTCATAGTACATGTAGAATACGAGGATGGCACGCATTCCATAATAGGAAAAGCGCTCCCAAAATTCCGTGAAGAATAAAGTGAATAATCCCTTCGGATGTCCAAAGAAACCTTTTTGAGGGACACTATCCACAATTTTCTGTTTATTCATTGATGACATGTTACTACCTCCCTTATTCTTTTACTATAATATTTTAATATTTTCTTAAAGTCAAAAAAAGTTTGCAAATGGTTAATTATAACATAAAATTTCTATAGATTGCTAATATTTAATTATTTTTAAATAGTAAAAATAATTAGGTCTTAAGGGTGTCCGGTAATTGCGCAGAAAAAAGCCTGCAGGATTGATCCTGCAGGCTTTTTGACACGTTTGGATTATTCGGATTCAAAAACGTAAGAAAGGGTCTTTAGTGCCTGTTCGATGGACGTTACTGTGACATTCGCCTTATTTGTAAGCTCTTTCAATGGATGATGAAGTTTTTCCGGGCGAATGAGGATCAGGGGCTTTTGTAGGGTAATGGCTGTGCTCGCGTCCATCGCCGTATTCCATTGCTTATATTCTTCACCGAATAAAGCAATCACCACATCGGATTTCTTCATAAGCAGTTCCGTCCGGAAATTATTGATGGCAGAAGCAGCTTCATCCCGGAATATCTTGTTCGGCTGTTCACCGAGGATTTCTTCCCCGATTGAATCGGAACGGTCATGATTTTCCATGGGACCGACGAACTGAAGGGGGAGTCTGAGGGCTTTCGCTTTCTCTTTTAATTCGTCCCTCCAGGAGCTATGTATTTCTCCGGCTAAATATACGGTTAATTCCATATTGATCACCTTCCTGTTTTTAGTCATTTTATCATAAATACCCTTTCGAAGGTATTTCAACCACTTTTCCCATGAAAAAGGCAGAATTTCTTATTGGAAGGGTTGTCAGCCGGGACTTTATGAGGGTATCATAAGCGTAGGTCCTAGGTATGAAAGGGAGGGAAATTGAGGATGAAAACCACAGCATCGATCATTTTCTTTATACTATTGCTTATGTTAGCAGGATGCAATACATCGATCGACCAGGAAAAAGAGGAGACGGCAAACGTGGTGGAGGGAGCTTTGGACTCCAATGAGAAAGCCGGTGAAGAGGCTGGGAACATCAGCTTTTATCTCCCGTTTGGTGCCAAAATAGAAAAAGAATCTCCTTATAATATCATTATTTCAAAAGATTCTGATCCGTTTATACTTTTCACGAACCCTCAAGAAGATAAGGATAGTGAACTTCTATATAAAATGGCCATTAATGACAAAGATAGTCTCGTGAAACATGGGACTTTTAAAGAAGACAACCGCTTAGGATATTATGTCATTAAGGAATTGCCGGATACAGAAGAGTACGAACTTACTGTAGGAGTGGGCGGAACGAAAGTGACAACTCAGTCAGAAATGAAGGATTTGGCGGATAACGCTGAAATGATGATGAAAATCGCAGCATCAGTCAAACACAACTAGATAGATATAGACCGGTTTTTTCCTGCGGGAGCAGGGAGGGGACCGGTCTTTTTTCTGCCTTCGTGATGATTATAGAAGTGAATACAGGGACCGTTCCTTTCCGCTGCAGGCACTTGCTTTCCGGCGGGGAGGAAGTTGAGCCTCCTCGGGCTTTTGCCCTGCGGGGTCTCAACCTTTCCTCTATTTCCCGCAGGAGTCAAGTGCCTTCCGCTACAATCCACTCTGTGGTACGACACTTTGTTTCATATCGAAATTAATAACACAAGTTCCTACCTCGCCACAGTAAATTACACGTTTGAACTCAATATTCATTGCAACTATGTTAAAACAGTTGTCCATATCATTTTAGCTAGTCCATCAACAGAATATTTTTTGAGATGTAAACAGTCATCGATTTCTTCCAATCTTCACTATTTAGCTCTGTCATCTGTTTTGGTTTAAGTAAAAAATATAGACAAATGAAACATGTGTCTTTACACTAGTAAAAGGAAAGGTATACAGAGGAGTGAGGGGCATGAGAGGGTACTTGGAGAGAAAAGGCGTTACGTTGTCGGCGAAGACGTATGTTATAGATGCTTTAAGTTATATGGCACTGGGGTTGTTCAGTTCGTTGATCATTGGATTGATCATCAAGACGATCGGGGAGCAGCTTCCCCTTCCAGGAGGGTTAAGTGAATTCTTCATAGAAATGGGGACACTTGCCATCAGCTTGATGGGGCCGGCGATCGGTGTGGCGATTGCCTTTGGACTTGGGGCGCCGCCGTTGGTCATATTCGCTGCCGTGGTGACAGGGGCTGCCGGAGCGACCCTTGGAGGACCGGCAGGAGCGTATGTAGCGGCGGTCCTGTCAACGGAAATTGGAAAGCTCGTCAGTAAGACAACGAAAATAGATATTATCGTGACGCCATTTGTCACGATTTTGGCAGGATTTACGGTCGCTTACTTCATCGGGCCGGGAATCGCCGACTTTATGAGTATGTTTGGAAGCTGGATCAGCTGGGCGACGGAACAGAGACCGATCATCATGGGGATCCTGGTTGCGGCCCTCATGGGTCTTGCCCTGACTGCCCCGATTTCAAGTGCGGCCATTGCATTGATGCTTGATTTGAATGGGATCGCTGCCGGTGCCGCCACGATTGGCTGCGCCGCTCAAATGGTTGGATTTGCCGTCATCAGTTATCGGGAGAACCGGGTGGGCGGATTATTCGCCCAGGGGATTGGGACGTCCATGTTACAGGTCCCGAATATCGTTCGAAATCCTCTTATCCTCATTCCACCGACTGTAGCTGGCATGATTCTCGCTCCCATCGGCACGACTGTTTGGCTGATGGAAAACAATGCAGCCGGGGCCGGGATGGGGACCAGCGGATTTGTCGGACAGATCATGACGTTCAAAACGATGGGTTTCAGCTGGGATGTCACAATGAAAATCCTTCTGTTGCATTTTGTTGGACCTGCATTCATAAGCCTGTTAATATCTGAATATATGCGTAAACTAGGTTGGATCAAACCAAACCAAATGACGATTGAAACAGGGGGCAAATAAAATGCGTAAACTTGAATCAGTGGAAGAATTCCACCAGTTAAAAGAAAGCGGGAAGCATGTATTCATGTTCTCAGCCGACTGGTGTCCGGATTGCCGAATCATCGAACCGATCCTTCCGGAAATCGAAAGTGAGTACGGAGAATATACATTCTTATATGTAGACAGAGATCAATTCATCGACCTCTGCATCGAACTTGATATCTTCGGAATCCCGAGCTTCCTCGCATACGGAGACGGTCGTGAACTCGGACGCTTCGTAAGCAAAGACCGGAAATCAAAAGAACAAATCGAGGACTTCATGAACTCATTAGCTTCATAAATAACGGCAAAGGGGATCTCCTGAAAACGGAATCCCTTTTCTTTTTCCCTAAATCAAAAGGTTCCTTTTGTAATCTCACCATTTTCATGTAAAATGTTATAAGTGAGAATGAAAAACGAAGGTTTAGGATCAGTACTTTCTATATAAATGTATCACCAAAGGAGGATCAGATTTGGACATAAAAAAGCTAAAAAGTATACTCCAGGAACGATTAGAGAAACCAAATCGTACGTTTACATATAATCGGGATAAAGATTCACTGAGAATCGAGAACACCACTACGAAAAAAGGGATCACCGTCGCCCTGCCGCCGATCGTATCGAAATGGAAGGAAAACAATAAATCCATCATCGATGAAGTCGTCTATTACGTAGAAGAAGCCTTAAATGTTATGGGAACAGAAGCGGATCTTGGCAATAAAGAGAAGAAGGTCTTTCCTGTCATCCGTTCTACCTCTTTCGCAACCGAATCCAATGAAGGTGTGGCACTCGTGACGGACGAACATACAGCTGAAACACGGATCTACTATGCCGTTGATTTAGGGAAAACCTACCGTCTGTTGGATGAAAACATGCTGAAGGCTGAAGGATGGACGCACGAGCAAATGAAGGAGACTGCCCTTTTCAACGTCAGAAGCCTGCCAACAGACATGAAAAAGGATGAAGTAGCAGGAAACCTGTTCTATTTTCTCAATAACAATGACGGATATGATGCCAGTCGTATTTTGAATGATAGTTTCTTAAAGCAGGTCAGCAAGGATATTCAAGGTGAGATGACAGTATCCGTACCACATCAGGATGTATTAATCATCGGTGATATTCGCAACGAAACAGGATACGATGTACTCGCTCAGATGACGATGAGTTTCTTTACGACAGGAAATGTACCGATTACAGCATTATCCTTTGTATATGAAGAAGGGGAATTGGAACCGATCTTCATTTTGGCCAAAAATCGCAAAAAGGAAAGGGAGAAAAAATGATGAACGTATTTTATAACTTGGAAGGCATTGGTGATACCCTGATCGTTACACTGTATCCGGGCTTTGAAGGAGAAGTACAACACGAAAGAAAAGAAGACGCAGCACGTTTATTCGATGAGAAAACAGGGAAAACACTCGGCTATAACCTATTCCATGCATCCAAGTATATAAGTGTAAGTGAAGTGGGACCTGTCGAAATGAATGATGAGAAGCTCCAATTGATCAACGAAGCCATCAAAAAGAACGGTTTTGATGAGGTATTGGAAGCTGACTTTTCACCGAAATTCGTGGTTGGGTACGTGTCAGAAAAAGAAAAGCATCCAAATGCAGACAAACTGAACATCTGTACCGTCGATGTCGGAGATGGAACCCTGCAAATCGTGTGCGGTGCACCTAACGTAGACAAAGGCCAAAAAGTCGTTGTCGCAAAAGTAGGCGCAGTCATGCCAAGCGGAATGGTCATCAAAGATGCAGAGCTTCGAGGAGTCGCATCATCAGGCATGATCTGCTCGGCCAAAGAACTTGCCCTTCCCGATGCACCCCAAGAAAAAGGTATCCTCGTCCTTGAAGACACATACCAAATAGGTCAACCATTCACAGCTTAAAAACAAATACCTGGGTCCGGAGTATGGGCTCAGGTATTTTTGTTTAATTCCATGTAACAATACTGCATATTACAAACCCTTTACACCTATGTTTATTTCGACACAATCCTTTAACAATTCTCTTATTCTATCGAAATGACTCGAATTTTTCTCTTTACCTGATAAAATAAAAAGTAAGTATGAAAGAAAGAGTGATGTTTGTGAGCTGGATTAAAAAAATATTTGGTAAATTATCAGATAATGATGAACAATTTGAAGAGTACTATGATGAAAACCACGACGATGTTCAGCAGCTCGAACCGACAAAGGCTGAACGTAAACATATAGCAGGTCCGAATCATTCACGTGATGTAGAAGCAAGGATGACATATCAATACCCAAAAGGGAATTTCCGATTTCCCCTTATATCTGACGGGGAAAACAGAGAGCGTCCGCGGAGAACTCAAAGGAATCAAGAAAGAGATAGAGAAAGAGAAAAGCCTAAAGAGCAGGAGCAGCGGCAGCCAAAGAACCGAAATCAATCTTCGGGCAAACGAAAGTGGAAAGAAGAGAACCAGTCCACTCCCATCAAGACAAAGAAAGCGACTAAGGTGGAAAAAGGAAACAGCCGGCCGTTTACGCCAACGGAGATTCCGTCGCCCATCTATGGTTTTAGAGGGAGACCGGTTAAGAAAGAAGAAAATGTCGAATATGAGCTGAATAAGTTTTTACATAATGAAGAAGAGAGAAAAGAAGCAGTCATCGATCAAAAAGCTCTATCGATCGTGGAGGAATCCCTTCCTGAGGTAGAAAAAGAGGCTACTGAGCCAGGAGTTAAATCTCCTGTACAGTCATATACGGAAGAAGTGAAAGAAAGCAGTCAACCTGTAGAACATCCGGCTCGCGCTGAAGAAATACAATCGGATCCAATAAATGAAACGGACCAAGATGACGATGGGGTAACGGTCATTCCCACGCCATCACATGAGCGTATTTCACTAATAAACGAACCTGAGCCGGTTAAAGAAGAACCCGATATGGCTATACAACATGATACGGCTCAAGAGGCAGGTCCGTCCCTCCAATTCGAAGAAACAGAATCAGCCGAACCCGTACAGGAAGTACCTGCCGGGGAAGCGGCTCAACACCATCAAGAAACAGCAGAGGAAGAAGGACCGGCTGTTTATGAGAAGCCTGTCAATGAAGAACAGTCCCTTGTTGAAGAAAGTCCCGTCGACGAAGAAACAGAAGCGGCCGTACCTTCAGAACCGATCAAGAAGGAACCGGAAAGACGGAAGAGATCGCATCTTCCTTTTAACGTGTTAATGCTGAAACAAGATAAGCGCCAGATGGATACTCGCCGATCGTCCTTACGTACGGAAGGTTCCCCTTCAATGGAAAGACAGAGTACTACTAAACAGACGGCACCTCCCGTTCAAGAGGCACGTGTTGAAAATTCCGTTGAAGACGTGCAACGTGAAGAAAAGTCGCCTCACCAGTCACAGGTTCAAGGAGAAGAAGCGGTTAAGAGCTACAGTGAATTGAGCTCGTCATCGAAACGGACAAGAGACTATGTCTTCCCGAAAGTGGATTATTTGACGCCGCCGGTATCCAAGGAAATGAGCGAAGAGTGGCTGGATGCGCAAAGACTATTACTTGACGAGACCCTGCATAATTTCAACGTCAGGGCAAAAGTGGTGAATGTCACCCAGGGGCCGTCGGTCACACGTTTTGAAGTGCAGCCTGAACCAGGGGTGAAGGTCAATAAAATTACGAATCTGACAGACGACATAAAGCTTAGCCTGGCAGCAAAGGATATCCGGATGGAAGCGCCGATTCCGGGTAAACATACCATCGGGATCGAGGTGCCAAACAGGGAGAGCCGTCCGGTATGCATCAGTGAAGTCATTGCAAGTCCTGCTTTCCAGGAGCCGTCCTCACCTTTGACAGCGGCCCTCGGACTGGATATTTCCGGTCAGCCCATCGTGACGGATCTGAGCAAGATGCCCCATGGTCTCATCGCAGGAGCGACTGGTTCGGGTAAAAGTGTCTGTATCAATTCAATTCTTGTCAGTCTTCTATACAAATCATCTCCGGATGAATTGAAGATGCTCCTCATTGATCCCAAGATGGTCGAGCTTGCACCGTATAACCGGATCCCTCACTTGGTGAGCCCGGTCATCACCGATGTAAAAGCAGCGACCGCCGCCCTTAAATGGGCCGTGGAGGAGATGGAAAGACGATACGAATTATTTGCCCACACAGGGGTAAGGGACATAAAGCGCTTCAATGAACTCGCCAAGCGGAATAAACAATACAGCGATATGCTTCCTTACCTGGTCATTGTCATCGATGAGCTTGCGGATTTGATGATGATGTCGCCGGCAGATGTGGAAGAAGCCATTTGCCGTATCGCCCAGAAGGCACGTGCCTGCGGAATTCACTTGATCCTTGCCACTCAGCGTCCTTCTGTGGATGTCATTACAGGCTTGATCAAGGCGAATGTACCGACAAGGGTCGCATTTTCGGTTTCCTCAAGCGTCGACTCAAGGACGATCATCGATGGGAGCGGTGCAGAGCGCCTGCTCGGTAAAGGAGATATGCTGTTCCTTGAGAATGGTTCATCCAAACCGGTCCGTTTGCAGGGTACATTCGTATCCGATGACGAAATCGATGACATCATCCGTCATGTAAGGGAACAACGGGAACCGGATTATCTCTTCCAGCAGGATGAATTGATCAAGAAAGCGCAGGTCACCGAGGAAGAGGACGACTTGTTTTTAGAGGCATGTGAGTTTGTCGTCGATCAGGGCGGGGCATCGGCCTCAAGTCTGCAGCGCCGATTCAGAATCGGTTATAACCGGGCCGCAAGATTGATGGAAATGATGGAGAGTAATGGAATCATTTCTGAGTCCAGAGGCAGTAAACCAAGGGATGTCCTCATTTCCGAGAGTGAATTGGAGACACTCGCATAGACTAGTACAAATATTTAATCCATGGTATTCTGTTTATATCTGTCCAACAAGGACGAATGTAAACAGAATACCTATTCTTTTTGTGTAGGAAGAGCCATAAGGAGCACTAGTGATGAAAGAAATCGAATTGAAACTTCAAGGAAAACTCAACAGGTTGACCAATCATACATTCAAGTTTGATGAAAGAATCAAGGATGGCTGGTTTTCAGCTGTGTATTTTTTAAAAACGAAGGAAATTGCCAAGAAACATAAACCGGATGCAGTCATCACCATGCAATTCTTTCAAAAGACACATGCTGTGATATGCGGAACGGATGAAGTCATCGCCCTTCTGCATACATTCGCTGATAACCCGCAGAATCTTGAAATCCACTCCTTAAAGGATGGGGACCAGATCTCTCCGTTTGAAACCGTGCTGACCATCAAGGGCCGCTATCAGGACTTTGGATATCTAGAAGGCATCATCGACGGGATCCTTGCGAGAAGAACGTCCGTTGCGACGAGCGTTTACAATGTGATGAAAGCTGCTTCCATATCGGGTAAACAGAAGCCCGTCATTTTTATGGGAGACCGTGACGATCATTTTACCCAGCAGGCGGGAGACGGTTATGCAGCCTTCATAGGAGGCTCAACCGCCCAGGCGACCCACGCCATGAATGAATGGTGGGGTAAAAAAGGGATGGGAACCATGCCTCACGCCCTCATTCAATTATTCAATGGGGACATCGTAGAGGCAACGAAAGCGTACAAGGAAACGTTCCCCGAAGACGAGCTCATTACCCTGGTCGATTACAATAATGATGTCATTACGGATTCATTGAAGGTCGCAAGAGAGTTTGGCCAGGAATTAAAAGGGGTAAGGGTAGATACATCAAGAATGATGATCGATAAATACTTCCTCCGTAATCAGCATGTGCTTGGAACCTTTGATCCCCGCGGGGTCAATATGCAGCTCATCAATGCGTTGAGAGATGCTTTGGACGAAGAAGGATACCACCACGTCAAGATTGTCGTGTCGGGCGGCTTTAACGAAGACCGCATACGCCAGTTTGAGGAAAATCAAGTTCCAGTCGATATGTACGGAGTCGGAAGCAGTCTTCTGAAGATCCATGTAGGATTCACTGGGGACAACGTTGTCATCGACGGTTCCCCGGAAGCGAAGGCAGGAAGGAAGCTTCGTCCGAACCCCCGTCTGGAAAAAGTAGAATTCGAATAGGTGAGAACATGCAAGAGCAGGAAAGCACGCTAGACCTTGAACGGTTCAGGCAGAAAAAACAGCAAATCGCCGAGGATCACATTGAGGACCTCTACCGGAAAGCGTATGAGTACGCATTGAAGGAAACGAATATAAGGGAAAAAGTACGGGCTAAAATGATTTTCTCTAAACGGTTTCTTCAACACGATGAGGCCCGGATGATGGCTGGAGCCGAGAAATTGTTTCAAGAATGGTTTCTATTTGATTATAAGACTATCAAGGGGCAAACCTTATTCTTTCAATTTCTGCAGTCGCATCCCCTTCAGGAATCAACCAAACTCCTTGGTGCAGTTGTATTGACGGCTGCCTGGGAACCCGTCATAGTCAAAGGGAAAGAAGGACGGACCGTACGTTGCCAAACGATCATTCAGGGAGATGAAGTGATTGTTAAAATGAACCCTGATTGGATAGAAAAGGAAATGTATGAAGAACAGGTCTATTTCGTGAGGAAAGTCCCGCTGGTCGTTCATCAGTGGATCTTAGGTCCCGTTTTTTCCGTGAAATCAATGGACGTGATAGCAAATCTACAAACACACTATAGTCAAATGAATCAAAAAACTGGGGTATTATGGAGGACGTTTTTAAAGGAAGAAGCGCCAAACTTCATCCTGCCCAGTCTTTCGTAGCTTCTGCATGGTCAGGGATTTCAAAAAATGATATAATGTTTCAAGTTGAAGAAAGTACGCTTTTTTCTAAACTCACATATCGAAAGCTAAAGACCGATGGCAAAATAAATATAGATTTCATATAATGCTTTTAGATAGACGATTGTTGGAGGTTCTATTATGACGATATATCATTTCGTAGGAATAAAGGGGTCGGGCATGAGTGCGTTAGCCCAAATACTCCATGATATGGACTACGAGGTCCAAGGATCTGACGTAGATAAGTATTTCTTTACTCAGAAGGCTCTGGATGAATCAAATATAAAAATACTACCTTTCCAAAAAGAAAACATTGGAGGGGATATGCATGTGATCGCAGGGAATGCTTTCCCTGATACACATGAAGAAATACAAGCGGCCGTTGAACAAGGACTGCCGGTGACCAGGTATCATAAATTCCTTGGTGACTTCATGCAGGAATTCACAAGTGTCGCAGTAACGGGCGCTCACGGGAAAACGTCGACAACCGGTTTACTGGCCCATGTCATCAGTGGCGCAAAACCGACTTCCTTCCTGATTGGGGATGGAACCGGTAAAGGCGAAGTGGATGCGAATTACTTTGTATTTGAAGCATGCGAGTACAGACGACACTTCCTGTCTTATTTCCCTGACTATGCCATCATGACGAACATCGATTTCGATCATCCCGACTACTTTGCCAATGTGGATGACGTCTTCTCTGCTTTCCAGGAGATGGCCATGCAGGTGAAAAAAGGAATCATCGCATGTGGGGATGACGAGCAGTTACAAAAGATCCAGGCACAGGTACCGGTGGTGTTTTACGGTTTCGCCGAGGAAAACGACTTCCAGGCGAGAAACGTATCACGGGACAGAACGGGTACATCATTCGATGTGTTTGTGCGCAATGAATTTTATGCCGCATTCAAAATTCCGACATTCGGTGACCATAACATTATGAACGCCTTATCCGTCATTGCCATTTGTCACTATGAAGAGCTTGATACAGCAATCGTTCAAGAGCGATTAAGCACATTTAAAGGAGTCAAGCGCCGATTCTCTGAAAAAGAAGTGGGCTCACAGATCCTGATCGATGACTACGCTCATCATCCGACTGAAATCAAGGCAACCGTTGATTCGGCAAGACAGAAATATCCGGAAAAAGAGATCATCGCTGTCTTCCAGCCTCACACATTTACACGTACGCAGACCTTCCTGACAGAGTTTGCCGAAACCCTTAGTCTTGCGGACAAAGTGTACTTATGTGAAATCTTCGGTTCCGCACGGGAAAACCACGGAAAACTTTCCATCCACGATCTTGAAAGTAAGATCGAAGGATGCGAAATCATAGACGAACAAGATACGACCGCACTACTCAAACATGAAAACGCCGTACTGATTTTCATGGGGGCGGGAGACGTACAAAAGTTCCAGCAGGCTTATGAACAGAAGCTTGGGGAACAATTGAAGGAAGAGAATTAATGATAAAACCGGCTCTCATGGGAGCCGGTTTTTTTGTGCTTTGACAAAAAAAGCCACCGTCATGCCCTGACGATGGCTTCAACACTCTTACTTCAAATTCTCCGGATTCAGCACTTCAAGCTCCTCGATGACAAACCTTCCATCTTGTCGAATCAATACATCATCGAAATAGATTTCACCGCCGCCATACTCAGGACGCTGGATCATCACCATATCCCAGTGGATGTTTGAGTGGTTTCCGTTATAGGCCTCTTCGTAGCATTCACCCGGTGTGAAGTGAAAGCTGCCGTCAATCTTCTCGTCAAAGAGGATGTCCTGCATCGGATGCTGGATAAATGGATTCACCCCGATGGCGAATTCTCCTACATACCGTGCCCCTTCATCCGTATCGAAGATTTTGTTGATACGGTCTGTATCATTTGCAGTGGCTTCGACAATCTTTCCTTCTTTGAAGGTCAATTTGACGTTTTCGAACGTAAATCCGTTATATGGAGATGGCGTATTGTAGGAAATCACGCCGTTCACCGAGTCCTTCACAGGTGCACTGTACACCTCGCCATCAGGAATATTCAGGCGTCCCGCACATTTCACGGCAGGGATGTCCTTGATGGAGAATGTAAGGTCCGTCCCTACACCGACAAGGCGGACTTTATCCGTGTTGTTCATGAGGTCCACGAGGTTATCCATCGCTTTGTCCATTTTGCTGTAGTCCAGGTTGCAAACGTCAAAGTAGAAGTCTTCGAAGCCTTCTGTACTCATGTTGGCGAGCTGTGCCATGGATGCCGTCGGGTAGCGGAGTACGACCCACTTCTTCTTAGGGACGCGGATTTCTCTATGTACTTTCTTACCGATTGTATTGCCATGGATCTTCATTTTTTCATCCGGAACATCGGACTGTTCGCTGATGTTATCGCCTGCACGTAAACCGATATACGCGTCCATCTGTTCCATGACATTTGCTTCGAAGCTTGCGATCATATCATACTGCTCCTCCTGCGCTCCCATCAATAATGCGCGGTCGACTGCGTGATCTTTGATGGATACGAAAGGATGTCCTCCTGCTGCATACGCTTCTTTCACGAGAGCCGTCACCAGTTCACGCTGCAATCCGAAGTTTTCGATCAACACTTTTTCTCCAGGCTGTAATTGAACAGAATATTGAATTAAATTTTTTGCCAGTTTTTCAATGCGTGGATCTTTCATTTCTTTTTTCCCCCTTATATGTAGTCTATTTTATTGTACCCTAAAATAAGGAGAGATGATGAGCGAAGAAGCGAATTAATATTTCAAAATAACAGTATTTTAAAAATAAAAAATAGTTTGACAACTTTTTTAATGAAAGTTAAAATACAAATAAGTTCATCAATGCAGAACATAGTTTTATAATATAAAACAAGTGACGTGAGGTGGTATTTATTTAGGTTAAAATGAAAGCGTTTTATCTTGAAGATGTTAATTGGTGAATTAAGTGAAAATATTAATAGGGGGAATATGTGTGAAGAATCTGAAAGTTACTTTTTTAAGTATATTAGTTGTCTGTACTATGATATTAGCTGCATGCGGTGGGAATTCAAATTCTGCGAGCAGCTCTGAAAAAGGTTCTTCAGGAAGTGGTGAAGGTGGAAAGCGTACACTTCGTGTCAGTATTGGAGTGAATGATAAGCATCCTGAATATGAGGCAGCTATGAAATTCAAAGAACTGGTTGAGGCAGAATCAGATGATTTGAAAGTTGAAGTCTATCATTCTGGTCAAATTGCTGATGACCGCTCAGCTATTGAAATGCTTCAATTTGGTTCACTTGATATTACCATTCCTTCTACATCACCCCTTGTCAACTTTGTACCTGAGTTTGGAGTGTTTGATCTCCCTTTCACCATTCCAAATGAAGAAGTGGCAGATAAAGTACTGGATGGCCCATTCGGTGATAAAATGCTAGAAATGGTTGATGATCAAAAACTGGTTGGTCTTGCTTGGTGGGAAAATGGTTTCCGTAACTTAACAAACGATGTGCGTCCGGTTGCTACTATGGAGGATGTGAAGGGTCTTAAAATTCGGACAATGGAAAATGAAATTCATTTGGATGCTTGGAAAGCTCTAGGTGCAAACCCCACACCAATGGCTTTTACAGAATTATTTACAGCTCTGCAGCAAGGAACAATTGATGGACAGGAAAACCCTTACCCAACGATTTTGCTAAGTAAATATCCCGAAGTACAAAAATATGTTTCAAATACCAGCCATGTATACACACCTTTTATTTTCTTATTCAGTAAACAAATTTGGGAAGAGCTTTCATCGGACCAACAAAAATTGGTGAAAAAAGCAGCAGTTGAGGCAGGGAAGTTCAATCGTGAGCGAAATCGTCAAGTTGCAGAGGAATCATTAGAAAAATTAAAAGAAGAAATGACTTATACAGAAATAAAAGAAGAAGAATTTGGGAAATTCCAGGAAGCTGTTAAACCAGTTATAGATAAGTACAAAGAAAAGATTGGACCTGAAATAGTGGATCAGTTCTTGGAAGAGATAGAAAAGGCAAAATAAATGTTAATAAAGGTGCCGGTCGACAGTTGCTGACCGGTCTCTTTTTTAAAGAATAGGGGTGAAGATAATTGTTAAGAACATTTAAGTGGCTTGATGAGAATTTAGAAAAATACATATTGTTTTTATTGACCCTGGTCATGGTTGTGGTGGTATTTATTCAGGTATTTATGCGCTATGTAATGGAAAATTCCCTCAGTTGGTCAGAAGAACTTGCACGGTATTGTTTTATATGGTTGATCTATATAGGGATAAGCTACGCAGTCAAGCATAAGCGACATATTAGTGTGGATGCTGCTCTATTACTTTTTAAAGATAAAATGAAAATTGTCATTTCCATCATATCCAATCTCCTTTTTTTGATTTTTTGTGTATATGTAGTTATTTATGGTTATGGTATAGCTTCACAATTGCTTGCCTTTGGTCAGACCACCCCTGCACTTCAGATTCCAACAGGAGTAGTTTATCTTGCGCCTCCAGTTGGCATGGCACTCGCTGGAGTGAGATTGATTCAAAATATAATCAATGATATCAGAGCAATTAAAAACTTTGACCAAAGTAATAGTGTATCAAAGGATGTAGATGAAGAAATCAGAGTAATATAGATCAATTTATTAAGGGGGTAATCCTGGATGGCGGGTGTATTATTCGGTTCTTTCGCCGTATTTTTATTTTTCACGGTTCCTATTGGAATCGCTATCGGGTTGGCTACGCTTTTCACTATTGTTTACACAGGTGGAATGCCGGTTGAATTTCTAATGAAAGAATTGACTAACTCTGTTGATTCATTTCCACTTTTAGCTGTTCCATATTTCATTCTAGCCGGTGAAATCATGGGTAAAGGAGGAATATCAAAACGCCTTTTTAATGTAGCAGATTCCATTGTAGGAAATAAAACAGGAGGCATTGCAATGGCTACAATCGTTACCTGTATGTTCTTTGCTGCTATTTCTGGATCAGGACCTGCTACTGTTGCTGCAATTGGAGGAATTATGATCCCGGCTATGGTTGAAAAAGGCTATGATAAACGTTTTGCTACAGCAGTTGTTGCGGCTGCAGGTTCTATTGGAGTAATTATTCCTCCGAGTATTCCCATGGTTATTTATGGAGTATCTGGTAGTGTATCCATCGGAGATATGTTCATTGCTGGGATCCTTCCTGGCATATTAGTTGGAATCGGCTTAATGATTTATTCTTACTACCATTCGAAAAAAATGGGTTACACAGGATCTGAACATGCCACCACCTTGAAAGGAGTGTTAAAAGCCTTCTGGGATGCAAAATGGGCACTGCTCATCCCCATTGTCATTTTAGGAGGTATATACGGTGGCATATTTACGCCGACTGAAGCGGCGGTTATAGCTGTTGTTTTTGGCTTATTTGTAAGTGTTTTTGTTTATAAAGAATTGAAATTTAAAGATTTACCACAAATATTTGTTGATTCAGGATTAACTACAGCGACTGTACTTGTCATCGTAGGTGCGGCAACTGCATTTGGACGTCTGTTAACCATTGAGCAGATTCCAAATCAGATAGCTCAAGCAATGCTGTCAATTTCAAGTGAACCCCTGATCATTATGTTGTTAATAACTCTTTTACTCTTAATTGTAGGCTGCTTTATGGATACTATTGCCGCTATTATCATTTTAACGCCAATTTTACTTCCTGTTGCCATTCAAATTGGTTATGATCCTATTCACTTCGGGATTATCATGATTGTCAATCTTTCTATTGGATTCATTACCCCGCCGTTAGGTGTTAACTTGTTCGTAGGAGCTGGAATTTCAGGGTTATCACTAGAAAAACTTTCAAAGGCAATTGTTCCATTTTTCTTAGTAATGGTGGTCACCTTGCTTATTATTATCGTTTTACCTCAGATTTCATTATTGTTCCTATAAGCAAAGGGAGATATTGAAAAACGTCTTGCCAACCAGATACTCAAGAATCAATAGTCAATACTTAACCATTAGGTATGAGGAGCTGAAAAATGAGCATTATTTATGACATATTAAAAGACATCCCCATTCCGAAAATGGTGAAAGTGAAACAGTCATTTATGGATAAAGAAATCCCTGATGTAGCAGAAGCAGTCAGGAAAACATTGAATGACACAAACGTTCTGGAACGAATTAAAGAAGGTGACAGCGTAGCTATAGCTGTTGGAAGCAGGGGAGTTTCAGATCTTCCTATTTTAGTCCGTGAAACGGTTTCGGCCGTTCGAAATGCAGGAGGGAAGCCATTTATTGTTCCTGCAATGGGCAGTCATGGAGGGGCGACTGCTGAAGGGCAGGCAGATGTACTAAAACAATTAGGAGTATCAGAAGAAACAGTTCATGCTTCTATTCGATCTACAATGGAAGTGGTTAAAATTGGTGAGCTTCCGAATGGTCTTCCAGTTTACATCGATAAACTTGCTTATGAAGCGGATAAAATCATTGTCATAAACCGAGTGAAGCCGCACACTGCCTTCCGGGGTCCAGTAGAAAGCGGTTTAACCAAAATGATTACGATTGGTCTAGGTAAGCAAAAAGGTGCAGAGGCAGCTCATTCATTTAGTTTTAAATATATGGCAGAACATGTGCAACAGATGGCCAATATCACTTTGAATACCACGCCAATCATCTTTGGGCTTGCAACAATAGAAAATGCTTATGACCGCCCAGTGAAAGTAATTGCTGTTCCGGCAGAGGAAATTAGTATGGTTGAACCAGAATTATTAAAAGAAGCAAAATCACTTATGCCGAGCATCCTTTTTGATTCCTTCGATGTACTTATCGTCGATGAGTTAGGTAAGGAAATTTCAGGTGACGGTATGGACCCAAATATTACAGGAAGGTTCGCAACTCCTTATGCAAACGGTGGACCAGATGTCAAACGGACAGTCGTTCTCAGTTTAACGAGAAAAACTCATGGTAATGCAAATGGAATTGGTCTAGCGGATATGACGACCAAACAGGTAATGGATGAAATTGATTTTGAAAAAGGGTATGCAAATGCATTAACTAGTACGGTCATCGAAGTAGTAAAGCTTCCTATGGTACTTGATACGAAAGAGTTAGCCGTAAAGGCGGCAATTAAAACATGTAATGCATTTGATTTAAACAAGGCAAGAGTGGTAAGGATCAAAAACACACTGGAGATCGGCGAAATATGGATTTCTGAAAGTATGATAGAAGAAGCAAGAAGAAAGAGCAATCTTGAGATTATTTCTGACCTGGAAAAATTGGATCTTAGTTAAGAGAGTTACAATTTTTCTGGACAGTTTTCTAAAATAAAGGATAAGGAGAATGATAATGACACATTTATACCCGCTTATAGATAACTCAGTAAATCCCTATCGTGATAATGTACAGGGAAAAGCAAATGAACCGATTACAGTAGCCGCTTTACTTGACCGCTCAAAACAAACACTGGGTACAACGTACGAAGGGGGTAAGCCGGATTGGACCTTGGAAGAAATTTATGACCGGCTTGAGAATAATGCCCCTAGAATTGCAGTTATCGGGGGGTCTTCAGATCACCCTGCGCATGTTATGGATCATCAAACTACTGCTAGAGCAGCACTCCGTATATGGCAGAACGGGGGAGTACCATTTTATTTTTCAACCCCTGTAATGTGTGATGGAACGGCCCAAAGTAATCAAGGAATGAGTTATTCTCTTCAAAGTCGAAATGCTGTAGCACAAATGGTTGTGAATCAACTAGAAGCCCACAGTTATCATGGAGCCTTTGTCATTCAAGGATGCGACAAACAGCCGCTAGGGGTAGTAAGTGCATTGGCTCATGTTGACCGTATAAGACGCACCCGTGGTGAAGCACCGTTTTTCGCTACATTTGCACCAGCTCATGTGCTAGAAGGCGGTTCAATTCCAGATGATGTATTGGATGAACTTGAGAACTTGGCAATAAAAGCGGAAGCGGATGGCTTTACAGATGTGGCAGTTGACTTGAGAGACACTATGGCGTATATATTGCAGTGTTCATCAAATACAGCATTCCAGGGAGTGTTTGAACGGGCATACGAACGAGGCATCTTAACAAAAGAACAACATAAATATTTTGAAAAACGGTTGGCTGTGTCGACATGTGATGGTCAAGGCGGAGTATGCGCTTTTAATGGAACAGGTAACAGTTCACGTCATTTAGTTGCAGGTATGGGGCTTGTTCACCCTGCGGTTGAGCTATTGACCGATCCTCCATCCCAACGGCAAATCAACGCAGTCCTTGACAGTTTTGCCACGATGATCAATGAAGAAAAATATGGTGTCTCAAATATAGTCGCTGCCAACATTAAAAATGCTATACGTATTCACAGTGCATCTGGAGGCTCAACAAATCTTATGATGCACATTGTCGCAGGAATGCTCTATGCGGGGTACAAATTTAGCCTTTGGGATCTTGATCGGATTCACCACGAACATCCGATCCCAGATTTGTTCGATTACAGTCTGACTGAAGGCAGGGATATTTATTCGCTGGCTATGCAATGCTGCAGTGGAAACAGCAGGGGAATGGAATCACTCTTTTATGAACTGCTTGAAAATGGTGTACCGATGGATCAAGATGCACCGACTGTGGCGGCGAAGACTTGGAAAGAGCGTCTGGCGATTACACGAAGCCTTCAAGCTTTAAATGTAAAAGAAAATCCAGTCATTCTTTCAACACCACGAAGAGGATTTAGTGGGGTGGATGTGTTAAAAGGAAACTTCTTTGAGAGCGCTGTCGTAAAAATTAGCGGTATGCCGACACCCCAGCTTGATCAGTTCGATGATAAGCTTGCATTTGTCCTCTACTTTGAAAATGAAGATGATGCAAATAGAAGTCTCCTTGATTCGAATCTGCTTACTAACATTAAGAAGAATAAACTGTTTCAGTACAACCTTCTTCTTGAAACATTGAAGTACAACAATGAGGTGGAATGGGAGAGTTTAAAGGAAGCTCCGTATGATATGTTGTTTGACGAGATGGCTGAAAAAGGAATCTTGAAAATTTCTGTCATCATAGCAGGCCAGGGACCTGTAGCCTTCGGGATGCCTGAAATGTTTACACCAATGCAGCATATTAACGCAAATCGTGTGATGAAAAAGGTAGCAACAATCATTAGTGATGGACGCTACTCTGGTGTAACGTATGGTGCGGCAATCGGTCACATGACGCCCGAAGCATACGAAGGGGGAGGAATTGGTTTACTTGAAACGGGAGACATTGTGCATCTTCAACTTCGTAGGCGTCGGATAGATTTTGTAGAAAAAACACAATTAATCTTAGGAAACGTTATCCATTCATTTCCAGAGAGTTTGAGGGAAGAAAGACGAGTACTTGTGGAAGAGCGAAAACAGCATATGAAAACCCGTCAAAAAATGGTGGCAGCAAGTAATCGTATGTATGGACATACAGATGCAGCCAACGGAGTGGTCCCTCTAGCTGTTGTTGAAGATGCTGTACTGGATTATGAAAAAGACGTTCTGCTTCATGAGGTCCAGCATAATCGTTAAATAATACAAGCTCGTCAAGTATACTGTATAATCAGACTTAATCATGATGACTTGAGGAGTGAAGAATAATGCCAATTATCCAATCTGTGGAGCGTGCATTAAAAATAATGGATTTATTTGACGAACGGGAAAGAGAATTAACAATTACCGAAATTAGTAAACGAATGAATTTGCATAAAAGTACTATACATTCATTATTGAAAACTTTACAGGAACAGCGCTATATCTCTCAAAATGAGGAAAATGGGAAATATCGTCTTGGTATGAAGCTATTCGAACGAGGAAATATGGTTTTAAGTCACTTTGATCTTCGAAATGTAGCCAGAAAATATCTTGAAAAGTTGTCTGCAACTACAAATTTAACAGTGCATCTCGTTATTCTAGACGGTCAGGAAGGGGTGTATATCGACAAAGTGGAGGGAAGCGGTGTCACTGTGTTGTATTCCCGGATAGGACGTCGAGTTCCGATTCATACAAGTGCTGTAGGAAAGGCGCTCATTTCAACAAAAACGAATTCCGAGCTGGATCAGTTTCTAGAAAATTACGAGTACACAAAATTAACAGCCAATTCTATTGGTTCAAAAGAAGAGTTGCTGGAAGAAATCCAAAAAGTCCGGTTAAGTGGATACTCAATGGATAATGAAGAAAATGAACCTGGCATAGTTTGCTTCGCTGTACCGATCAAAGACTATTCAGGTAAGGTAATAGCTGGTGTGAGCATGTCTATGCCTGCCTCAAAAGCAAGTGAAGAAAATAGAAAAAAGAACGTAGAAATGCTAAAAGAGTGCAGTAGTAATATTTCAAAAGATTTAGGTTATGAATATCAAAAAATATAAAAACTAATAAGTCTTTCAGGAGGAAATTACCCATGAGAATTATTCGGTATCTAAAAGGTGAGCAGAAACAACTGGCTGCAGTTACAGATGAAAATGATGTATTTGATCTTCCATTTACAGATTTTATGTCTCTGATTGATGAAGCACGTGAACATGATAAAACTCCGTTTGACATTATAAAACAATCTAAAGGGAATGTGAAGAAGCAGGCACTGGAAGGCCTTCAAATTACCACTCCTATTGATGCTCCTGAGGTTTGGGCATCCGGTGTAACATATAAGAAAAGTCGGGAAGCGAGAAATTATGAAGCTACTCAGGGAAAGCTTGATCGTGAAACGTTCTATGACAAAGTGTATGATGCAGTACGACCAGAAATCTTCTTTAAATCTACAGCAGCAAGAACGGTGGGACCGAACACTCCTGTATATCTCAGGTCAGATTCAAATTGGCAGATTCCAGAACCGGAATTAGGGCTGGTTATTGACAAAGAGGGAACAGTGCTCGGTTACACCGTTGGAAACGACATGAGTTGCCGAGACATTGAAGGAGAAAATCCTCTTTATCTGCCTCAGGCGAAAGTCTGGAAAAATTCCTGTTCAATCGGACCGGCAATTTTATTAAAAGAGTGTGTTGCAGATCCTTATAGTCTTCAAATCATCTGCAGGATTTACCGAGGAGAAGAGCTTGTATTCTTTGGTGATGCATATGTAAATCAGTTGAAACGGACACTGGAAGAACTCGTACACTACTTAGTTCTTGACAACGATATTCTAGACGGAACAGTGCTTCTTACAGGTACATGTGTTGTACCTCCAAACGAATTTACTTTATCAGAAAATGATCGAATCGAAATAGAAATTCCAGGTATCGGTATACTCAACAACCCAGTATTACAAAGTGAAGGCTCAAAGCAAACAGCTAAGGGGTGATTGAATTGAGTGAATTTAAAACATTGTATTTAAGCAACAAGGATAACGTCGCTGTGGCGTTATCAGAAATACCTGATCAATCAGAAGTAAAGATAGAAATTGACGGTTTAATGATCCAGGTGAAAATTATTGAATCTATACGCTTTGGTCATAAGTTTGCGGTGAAAGCGATTCCTCCCGGTGAAGACATTATTAAATATGGAGAAGTAATTGGATCGGCGACAGTTCCAATTGAGGCAGGGGAACATGTCCACGTTCATAATTTAGAAGGGAAAAGAGGAAGGGGTGACAAGATTGTTCAATGAAAAAATGCAGTTTTGGGGGTATAGGCGACCTGATGGCAGAGTTGGTGTACGTAATCATGTGTTGATTTTGCCTACAATTACTTGCGCCACACAAACTGCACAGCGGGTCACAGAACTTGTAAGTGGAACAGTTACCTTTATTCACCAACATGGTTGTGCCCAAGTAGGGACTGATTACGATCAAACAGCCAGAACCTATGCGGGAATGGGCATGAATCCGAATGTATACGGTGTCATCGTCCTTGGGCTTGGATGTGAAACACATCAAGCACATCGTATAGGTGATGAGATTGAAAAATGTGGTAAGCCTGTGAAAACGGTATCAATTCAGGATCATGGGGGGACTCTCCAGACGATTGCCGAGGTGGCAAAAATAGCAGTGGAAATGGTACAGGATGCTTCAATGGTTCAAAAAGAATTATGTGATTTCAGTGAACTTATTGTAGGTACAGAATGTGGGGGTTCAGATGCCTGCTCCGGTCTCTCAGCAAATCCGGCAGTTGGTCGTACCAGTGACATGATCGTGGAGCAGGGAGGAACAGCCATCCTGGCCGAAACCACTGAATTAATCGGGGCAGAACATTTGCTGGCTGAGCGGGCGGCGAATGACTCTGTCGCTAAGAAAGCTTACGCAGTCATTAAAATGATGGAAAATCGATCTATTCAAATGGGTGTTGATATCCGTACAGGAAATCCTAGCCCCGGTAATATTGAAGGTGGAATCAGTTCACTGGAGGAGAAGTCGCTTGGAGCGGCTACAAAATCAGGCACGACCCGGTTGGAAGAAGTGATTGACTATGCTCAGGTACCAACAAAAAGAGGATTGGTGTGGATGGATACCCCAGGGCATGATATTGAACAATTGACTGGAATGGTGGCTGGAGGAGCTCAGATTGTCCTATTTACTAGTGGGCGGGGGACGCCGACTGGATCACCTATTGCCCCAGTAATAAAAATTTCAACTAATACACCAATGTTTGACCGGATGAATGAAAACATGGACCTTGATGCAGGAACGATTGTCGATGGCAAAGAAACGGTTGGCGAAGTTGGCAATCGTATCATGGATGAAATTAAGTCTGTAGCAAATGGGAAGTTAACTAAAGCAGAAATATTGAAGCAACACGATTTTGGAATTTGGAGAATCGGACCTACATTTTAATTAAAGGGAGAGATTAATAGATGAAAACAACAATCGATACAAAAACCTATAGCAATTATATCAATAATAAATGGAGAGAATCAGTTTCCCAGAAAACCATTACAAGTATTAATCCTGCAAATAAAGAAGTAGTCGGCTATGTCCAGGATTCTACAGAAGACGAGTTGAATCAAGCAGTAGAGGCGGCGGACAATGCTAAAAAAGAGTGGCGTAAACTGGGTCAGTCGGCACGGGGGCAGCTTCTATTCAAAGTGGCGAATATTTTAGAATCAAAATTGGATGAAATTGCAGAATCAATGACAAAAGAAATGGGTAAAACGTTACCTGAAGCAAAAGGAGAGACTTCACGCGGAATTGCAATTCTTCGATATTACGGAGGGGAAGGAATGCGAAAAGATGGCGATGTGATTCCATCAACGGATAAGGATGCCCTTATGTTTACAAAACGTACCCCGCTTGGAGTCGTGGGTGTCATTACTCCGTGGAATTTCCCTGTTGCCATACCGATTTGGAAAATCGCTCCTGCCCTGGTGTATGGAAACACCATTGTATTTAAACCAGCAAGTGAAGCTGCTGTCACAGCTGCAAAAGTTGTTGAATGTTTTGCAGAAGCTGGATTCCCTAAAGGAGTATTGAACTTTGTAACTGGAGCAGGTTCTACGATTGGACAGGGATTGGCTGATCACCCTAAATTAAACGGAATAACATTTACAGGGTCCGAAAGTATAGGGCAAAGGGTAGCAAGAGCAGCCTCTGCGGCGGGTATTAAATATCAGCTGGAAATGGGAGGTAAAAACCCTGTGATCGTTGCAAAAGATGCTAATCTTGAGCAAGCTGTGGAAGCAGTCATAAGTGGAGGCTTCCGTTCTTCAGGGCAAAAGTGTACAGCATCTAGTAGAGTAATCGTCGAAACGGCAATTTATGATGAATTTAAACAAAAGTTGATAGAGGCGACCGAAAAAATAAACATTGGCAACGGTGTTGAAGAAGGCATCTGGATGGGGCCATGTGCAAGCGAGAGCCAATTCAATACATTTAAAAAATATGTAGAAAAAGGCAAACAGGAAGGTGCCAGACTTGTACATGGGGGAGAAGTCCTTACAGGGGAACAATACGATAATGGTTTCTTTGTTACACCGGCGATTTTCGATGAAGTAACTAGTGAAATGGTGATTGCTCAAGAAGAGGTATTCGGTCCGTTTATTGCACTGATTAGAGCAGAAGATCTTGGTGAAGCAATTGAACTAGCAAATAATACAAGGTTTGGATTAAGTGCTTCTATCTTTACATCAAATATCAGCTCCATAATGGAGTTCATTGATGAAATAGAAGCAGGACTTGTCCGCATTAATGCAGAAAGTGCAGGGGTGGAACTGCAGGCTCCATTCGGGGGCATGAAAGCCTCAAGTTCCGGTTCACGTGAGCAAGGAGAGGCGGCGAAAGAATTTTATACGGCTATTAAAACAGTCTTTATAAAAGGTTCATGAAATTCAATGTGAATGGTTGAAGGCATGATGGGAATTCCGTAAAATATTAAATTTTAATAAGTTACGTTTCATCCATTATAAAAGGGGATTTCGACTTGGAAATCTCCTTTTATAAAAACGTTGAGAGGTGTTTTATGAAGATTACTAAACTTTTATTATATAAAGTTCCGCCCCGTTGGTTGTTCCTGAAAATAGAAACAGATGAGGGTATCTACGGTTGGGGAGAACCTGTGGTAGAAGGACGTGCAGACACGGTAAAGGCAGCTGTCATGGAGCTTGCAGATTACATTATTGGCCGTGACCCCAACGAAATTGAAGATATTTGGCAAACACTGTATCGTGGAGGTTTTTATCGTGGAGGCCCGATATTAATGAGTGCCATATCTGGTATTGAACAAGCGCTATGGGACATTAAAGGGAAGTATTATAATATACCTGTTTACGAAATGCTTGGAGGAAAAGCCCGTCAAAAAATTAAAGTGTACTCATGGGTTGGTGGGGATCGCCCGGCAGATGTAGTGGCTGCTGCTAAAGAAAAGCAAGAACAGGGATTTCTAGCAGTTAAAATGAACGCTTCTGAAGAAATGAACTATATTGATAGCTTTTCTAAGGTGGAAGCAGTAATCGATAGAGTTGCATCCATTCGAGAAGCTGTTGGAAAAGACTTTGGTATTGGTGTTGATTTTCATGGGAGAATTCATAAAACGATGGCTAAAACGATTGTAAAAGAAATTGAACCTTTTAGGCCGATGTTTATAGAAGAACCGGTATTACCGGAAAACAACGAAGCGCTTAGGGAAATTGCCATACACACAACCTGTCCCATTGCCACTGGAGAAAGAATGTATACTCGTTGGGGATTCAAACAGCTTCTCCAAGATGGGTATGTTGATATCATTCAACCGGATCTGTCCCATACAGGAGGTATTTTAGAAGGGAAAAAGATAGCTGCTATGGCTGAAGCTTATGACGTATCAATTGCGCCACACTGTCCACTGGGGCCAATGACGCTTGCTTCATCTATTCATTTAGACGCTTCAACCCCAAATTTCATCATTCAAGAACAAAGTCTTGGTATCCATTATAATCAAGGAATGGATATTTTGGATTATATGAAAAACCCGGAAATATTTGATTATGAAAAAGGATATGTAAAGATATCGGATAACCCTGGTCTTGGGCTTCAAATAGACGAAGAAAAAGTAATACAAGCGGCTACAAAGGGACACGAATGGCAAAATCCAATATGGCGTCATGAAGACGGAAGTATTGCTGAGTGGTAAATATAAGGGGGGAGGAAAAATGAGCTTTCACGGAATCATTCCACCGGTTGTCACGTTATTTGATGAAGCGGGGAATTTGGACTTAGAATTGAATAAACGTTATATTGACGAATTGATTTCTCGGAATATTCACGGTATTTTGTTGATGGGCAGTTCAGGAGAGTTTTCTTCCCTTACGACAGAGGAACGCAAGCTGTATGTGCGAGAAATGATCAAACATATTAATGGAAGGGTAAAAGTGATGGTCGGAGTTGGTCATACCGCATTAAAAGAAGTCCTTGAACTAACCTCTTATACAGAAGAACTTGGGGGAGATGGGGTTCTTGTCGTTAGTCCTTATTATTGGAAACTAACAGATGATCAATTATTTCGTTTTTACTCTATAGTAGCCAACTATACAAAATTACAGGTTTTTATTTACAACATACCTCAATTAACGGGTCAAAGTATATCAGTAGAACTCATTAAAAAATTAGTAAGGGATTTCTCGAACATTGCTGGAATTAAAGAAACGGTAAATGATTTTGGACATATACGACAGGTCATGGCGGAAGTGAAAAAAGTTCGCAACGATTTCCTGGTTTTCTCTGCATTTGATGATCATTTACTTCCAGCTCAAATGATAGGGGCTGCCGGGAGTATTAATGGAAGTGCTGTATTTTTTCCCGAAATATCCGTAGATTTGTATGAGTCATATCAAAATGGGGATTTCCATGAAGCACAAAGAAACCATAGGACGCTTTCTGACCTTATGGAATTGTATTCTTTTTCTCCTACATTTTTCACAGCAATGAAAGAAGCTGTTCATCAAAGGTGGTTTGACACTTCTGCTGGTCATCGGGCTCCCTTTGATATGTACCCTGAAAACCTGAGGGAGAATGTTACTAACCTATTAAAAACAATAAAAAAGAATGAGGAGATATGCTTATGAATGAATCACGGAAATTACTTGAGGAATTAGGATATCCGTCTAGTGATTATAAAGAACTTCCGACATCAACCAAACGATTTCCAGATGGTGCACAATATCGAATCGAAATACCGAGTGTAGAAGGTCCTCTTGCTTTAAAAGCCACGCTCGAAGAAATTGACCATCTCGGCTTGACGATTCACAGAGTTTCTCAAGGAAGCGGCATTATGCTTCAGACAGATGAAGAAATCAAAGAAATGTGTCAAATGACAGCTGAACGAGGTATGGAGTTAAGTTTGTTTGTTGGTCCAAGAGGTACCTGGGATATAAGTGCAGCGCCATTTACATCAGGGGGGAAATCGCAGGCACTTCGACATGAAGGAGCCGATCAGCTCGTATATGCCATGGAGGATTTGAAGCGTGGTGCTGAATTGGGTTTAAGAGGTGCTCTAGTTGCTGATGAAGGACTTCTTCTTTTAACAAAAGAGATGAAAAAGAAGGGTCAGTTACCTGAGGATTTCGTTGTGAAAGTTTCTGTTCAAATGGGCTCAGCCAATCCAGTCTCGGTGAAATTAATGCAAGATATTGGTGCCGATACCTACAATGTCCCTTCAGCCTTACCACTGGCTAAACTTGCAGCTATCAGGCAATCAATCGATATTCCCATCGATTTATATGTTGAGGTCCCTGATAATTTTGGTGGATTCCTTAGGTACTATGAGATACCGGAAATCATTAGGGTGCTTGCACCAGTGTATATTAAATTCGGGCTTCGCAATCATCCGGATGTGTATCCATCCGGAAAGCAATGGGAAAGCACGAATATAAACCTTGTGAAGGAGCGCGTCCGAAGAGCTTCTATTGGTATTCAAATGATTGAGCGATATTATCCTGAAGCACTTACATCCAAGCTTGGTGCAAAAGATCTTGGAATTGCTAGCATTGAAAAAACATTAGCTTAAAAAAGACATCCCTGAAATGGTTTGACCCATTTCAGGGGTTTTATGGAGTGTGACAGTATGTCCTATAAAGTACTAATAACAGATTATGAATTCGAAAATTTGAAATATGAAGAAGTAATTTTCAAAGAAAGTGGACTTGAAATCGAGTTTCTAAAAGCCCAATGTAAATCAGAAAATGAAGTGATAGATCAAGCAAAGCATGTAGATGCCATCCTAAATCAGTATGCTCCTTTATCCCGAAGAGTCATTCAATCTCTTGAAAAAGTCAAAGTCATCTCACGCTACGGTGTGGGTGTTAATACCGTTGATCTTGATGCCGCTAGCGAAAAGGGTATCACGGTCGCGAATGTTCCTGATTATGGTGTTGAGGAGGTATCCAATCACGCTCTCGCACTATTATTGTCATTTGCTCGAAAAATAACATATCTAAATAGTGAAGTGAAAAAGGGCAACTGGGATTTCAAAGCAGGTATACCAATTCACAGGTTGAATGAACAGACAGTAGGTGTTCTGGGATTTGGCCGTATTCCTAGAAGATTTATAGAAAAAGTTCAGACTCTGGGGTTTAAGACTTCAGCATACGATCCATTTGTCTCGAAAGCTGAAATGAATGAGGTTGGAGTTAATAAACTGGAGCTTGATCAGATATTAAAAGAAGCCGATTATTTATCGGTCCACGTTCCACTAATCAAAGACACATTTCATTTGCTGAATAAAGATCGTTTTCGCTTAATGAAAAAAAATGCGGTTGTTATTAATACTGCCCGAGGGCCAATCATTGATGAAAGAGCACTTATTGATGCTCTTCAAAAAGGCATTATTGCAGGAGCTGCACTCGATGTGACAGAAGATGAACCAATAGACAAAGCAAGTCCTCTTCTTAAAATGGATAATGTCATACTTACCCCGCATAGTGCTTGGTATTCGGAGGAAGCAATGATAGAGCTTCGTCAAAAAGCAGCGAAAAATATCGTACAAGTACTAAGGGGAGAAAAAACACCATACGCTTTAACTTGAAAAAGGAGAGATACTGGTAATGAAAATATTAGCTTTTTCTATTAATTCAGAACCCCATATAGGGATTGTTCAAGAAAGTGAAGTCATCAGCTTAAATTTACTCGGGGGGAAGCGGTTTCCACGTACTTTGAAAGCATTTATAGAACGAAGTGCAGAGCTTATGCCTCTTGCTGAAAACCTGGTTAAACATAGGGAAGAAAATAACGCTTGTTTTGCTATTTCAGAAGTGGAGATACTACCACCGATTCCAGTTCCAGAGAAAATTATTTGTATTGGATTAAATTACATTGATCATTGTAAAGAGACTGGTATGGAGCAGCCTGTTTCTCCAGTGATTTTTTCAAAATATGCAAATGCGATTGTAGGTCATAATGATGAAGTCATGATACCAGTCAATTCAAACGAAGTTGATTTCGAAGCAGAGCTTGCGGTTGTAATAGGCAGAAAAGCAAAATGTGTTACCGAAAAAGAGGCAAATGATTTTGTTTTCGGCTACACAATCATGAATGACATTAGTGCACGTGATCTGCAGTTTTCAGATGGACAATGGTCTCGTGGAAAGTCAGCAGACACCTTTGCACCTACGGGTCCTGTAATTGTAACCAAGGATGAAATTGGAAATCCCCATAATCTATCAATTACTCTAGAACTGAATGGAGAAGTCATGCAGGACTCATCTACAAAAAACTTGATTTTCAATGTACCTCAAATTATCTCCTTCTTATCACAATCTATGACATTAAAGCCCGGTGACCTCATAGCCACAGGGACACCCCCTGGAGTAGGAATGGGACGTAATCCGAAAGTATGGTTGAAAAATGGAGATCAGATGAATATCTCAATTGAGAAAATAGGAACACTTTCTAATACTGTAAAGAGCCACTAATACTAGAAGGAAGTTGATGACATGGATGTTGTAACAATTGGAGAAACGATGACATTATTCACACCAAAAGAATCTGGTATGCTGCGACATGCGAAATCTTTCTCTATGCAATTTGGGGGGGCAGAATCAAACGTTGCAATCGGTTTGAACCGCCTCGGTTATCAATCAAGATGGATCAGCCGATTGGGTGAGGATGAATTCGGAGATGCGATGGAATCATTTATTCGTGGTGAAGGTGTAGATGTTTCCCATGTGACACGTGACAAGATTGCCCCTACGGGTGTGTTCTTTAAGGAATTCAGACGTATGAATGATACAAGGGTTTATTATTACAGGAAAGAGTCAGCTGCAAGCAAAATGAACCCTGAAATGTTAAATGAAGATGCCATATCAGATGCCACCTTTCTGCATCTTACTGGCATTACACCTGCTCTCAGTACATCTTGCCGGGATACAATGGAAAAAGCTATTAATTTAGCAAAGAATAGTGGTACCCAAATTGTCTTTGATCCTAATTTGAGGTTGAAAATTTGGCAAGATGAAGAATCAGCCCGCCACTTTATTAAAATGTATGCAGCAGCAAGTAACATCGTTCTTCCTGGACTAGAAGAGGCTGAATTTTTATTTGGAGTCTCAACCCCTGAAGAATATGTGAAACAATTTCATTCAATTGGGTGTAACACAGTGATTATGAAACTTGGAAAAGAAGGATCTATTATTTCTTCTTCATCGGTCCCCATTACAAGAGTGAAAGGATTTACAGTGGAACGAGTGATTGATCCGATCGGAGCTGGTGATGCATTTGCAGCAGGTGTATTGTCTGGTCTTATAGATGGTATTGGCCTTCACGAGGCGGCCCGGCGGGGAAATGCCATGGGTGCCCTGGTTACAATGGTAAATGGAGATTCTGAAGGATTACCAAATCGCCGGGACCTTGAATGGTTTATGAACGGTAACATGATAGATGTAATGAGATAGAAAGGAGGAAATTCAGTGAATAAAGCAGAAGAATTAAAAAAGCGCAAGATTGTAGCTGTAATCCGGGGGCTCAGCCAAATCAAATTTTACCAATAGCACAAGCTCTGAAAGAAGGAGGGATAAGTGCATTTGAAATTACAGTTGAATCCCCAGATGTTTGCAATTCAATCGCAAAATTAAAAGAAGAGTTTGGAAACGAAATTTTTATAGGAGCTGGGACCGTTTTGGATCCGGAAACCGCCCGATCAGTCATAATGGCAGGCGCAGAATTTATTTTTTCACCAACAGTAAATGTTGAGACAATCAAAATGACTAAACGATACGGTGTTCTAAGTATTCCAGGAGCACTCACCCCAACTGAAATTCTTTAGTCAACCCTAGTAACCTTAACTCTGAAAAGGATTATATAAACCTTACAAAAAAAGCGAAACAATTTTCTTCTATTATATTGAATTAGAATAGGTTTATACATAGATTAGTAGAGAAATGGGCATCCTATGAGAAGCTAGCATCTGGTCTTTAATTTTTTCCAAACCTCTTGAAAAACAATTTTCAGAGGAATTCCATGTTTGTCAGCAATTGCTTTACATTCACTATACTCTGGGGCTTGTTGTACTACTTCCCCATGTAACACGCCTTCTTTAACCGAGACATTTCCCCATGGAGTTTCAACCTTTGTAAATTGCCTGCCTAATCTTTTCACAGAGAGTGGATAGAAACGGGCACCTAAAGTGGTAGTTTCTTTGAAAATAATATCCAATAATTTTAATTTAATCGTTTCCGAACACAAAACCTGTAGCATTGTACCTGGTCGGTTTTTTTTCATATAAATTGGTACGTAAAACACGTCACTTGCTCCTGCATCAAACAACAAATCCATGACATGCCCCAGCCATTCTCCAGAGATATCATCAAGGTTGACTTCAATCTTGACCATGTCATTATCGATATGCTCGTTAGCGTGCTGCATTTTTCTGCAACCTCCTTTTCAAAGTGCTTGTATGTAATAAGGTAAGAGGATAAAAGAAAGGAAGATAATCGATGGAATCATATACTAAACATATTTTAACACAATTAAAAAGCGGGAATCTTTCTATTGAGGAAGCAGAGGACCAACTTAAGGGATTCACCGATTATGGTTTTGCAAAAGTGGATGATGAACGTGAATTTAGACAAGGTTTTCCAGAAGTGATTTTCGGAGCAGGGAAAACACCGGAACAAATTAATGGGATCTTTAATCATTTAGTTCATAAAGGGAATACAGTGTTAGCAACAAGAGTAAATCCTTTGGCTGCTAAAGAAGTATGCGAGCAAATTGAAGGAGTAATTTATGAATCAGTCGGAAAAACATTACTCTATAAATCCGAGGGATATGATGTAGTAAATGATAAGAAAATTGGGGTGATTTGTGCAGGTACTTCAGATATACCAGTTGCCAGAGAGGCAGAAATCACTATAGAAGCCATGGGTCATCAATATACAACCTTCTATGATATTGGAGTTGCTGGAATTCACCGTTTGTTTGCACAATTAGAAGAGATAAGAAAATGTGATGTTTTAATTGTTGTGGCAGGTATGGAGGGGGCCCTCCCAAGTGTTGTGGGAGGGCTTGTCTCCGCACCGATTGTTGCAGTACCAACCAGTATTGGTTACGGGACTCACTTAAATGGTATAACATCTCTATTAAGTATGTTAAATACATGTGCTTCTGGTGTAACAGTTGTCAATATCGATAACGGATTTGGTGCAGGTTACTCAGCATCATTGATGCTACGAGTATAAAATAGATGAGGAATCAGGAGGATACAGATGAAAACACTCTTCATTGATTGTGGGATTTCAGGTATTGCAGGAGACATGTCTTTGGCAGCTTTTTCTGAGATAGGAGTCGACTTATCGATAATAGAGAACAAACTTAAATCAATCATTAAAGAAGAATTCTCTCTTTCTACAAAAAAAGTTGTAAAAAAAGGGATTGCAAGTACCCAGTTGATTATTAAGACGGAGGAGGAAAAACATTCTCATCGTCATTACTCACATATAAAAAAACTTATTGAAGACTCCGGACTTGATGAAGCTGAAAAAAATATAGCACTTAAAATATTTGAAACCATAGCGATAGCAGAATCAAAAATACATAACAGTACTATTGAAAAAGTGCATTTTCATGAAGTCGGGGGTGTGGATTCGATGATAGATATCATCGGAACAGCTATAGCATTCCATACACTGAAAATTGAAAAAGTAATTTGTTCACCGGTAGCTACAGGAAACGGATACATCACTATAGCTCATGGTCTTTACCCAGTACCAGCACCCGCAACTTTAGAAATTTTAAAAGATATCCCATTACAAAAGACTGAAGTTAAGGGGGAATTAACTACACCCACGGGGGCAGCTATCATTCGTACCATTGTTAATGAGTTTAGTAATATCCCTTCTATGGTGGTTCAGAAAATAGGTTATGGTGCAGGAACTAAAGACTTTCCTTCACACCCTAACGTTACAAGGTTTATTTTAGGTGAAGTTTAAAGGGGGAGATGGCGAATGAATATACATACCAGTTTAGCTAAAGAAGATCAGCTAAAAAAGATTTTAGTTGAAATGGAAAGTATCATTATAGCATTTTCAGGAGGAGTGGACAGCACGTATTTATTGAGAGTTGCATTAGATACGTTAGGAAAAGAGAATGTTCTGGCCATCACTGCCGACTCGGAATCTTTTCCCCCATCAGAGTTAAAGGAAACAATTAGAATTGCTAAGTCATTGAATGCTCCTCATCAAATAATTAAAATGTCTGAGTTAGCAATTCCGGGTTATTCTGAGAATGATTCCAATAGATGTTATTTTTGTAAAAAAGGGTTGTTCGATCAGCTTTATCCCATTATGATACAACAAAATTTTAAGAATTTAACCTTCGGGCTCATTAAAGATGACTTAGGTGACCATCGTCCAGGGGTTAAGGCTGCAATTGAAATGAATGTTAGAGGCCCATTGGCAGAGGCTGACATATCAAAAGAGGATATTCGTATACGTTCAAAGGAGCTTGGTTTGGATACTTGGGACAAGCCTTCACTGGCCTGTTTATCTTCCCGAATTGCTTATGGTGAACAAATTACAATAGAAAAATTAAGGAATGTGGACTTGGCAGAGCAATTTATCAAAGGGTTGGGGATTAAACAGGTCCGTGTTCGGATTCACAATGAAATTGCAAGGATAGAAGTTGATCCTTTAGATATGGTGTGTTTACTTAATAATCATGATTATATTTCAAAATACTTTAAAAACACTATCGGATTCACGTATGTCGCAATGGACTTAACTGGTTATAAAAGCGGGAGTATGAATCAAATGTTAGTAACAACTCAACAATAATTTAATTCACTTGCTCATGGACTTAATGGTCATGAATAAAAGACCTTCAATGTCATAAGGAGAAATGAAAATGATTCAAAGTGGGCTACTATCTATTTTACTGCTGGGATTTACTTTGGGTATCAAACATGCAACAGAGCCAGATCATGTCATTGCCGTATCCACAATAGCAAGTCAAACTAAAAGGCTCTCCCGTTCTTCACTTGCAGGGATTTTTTGGGGGCTGGGGCATACAGCAATCCTATTACTGATAGGAATCATTGTCATTTCATTTGGGCAGCACATTTCTGGCAGTATTGCTTTGTCACTAGAATTAATCGTCGGGATGATGCTTGTATACCTAGGTTTATCTGGGTTCAAAAGTGATAAAGCGATTAATGTTGTTGCTATAAAACATTTTCATAAAAAATCATTCTTAATTGGAGGGATTCATGGACTTGCAGGGAGTGCAGCGTTAGTTATTATGACAACCGCACAAGCGCAAAATAGCAGGGAGGCTTTCCTTTTTATGCTTATTTTTGGTGTAGGGACCATTTTTGGGATGTTACTATTTACAACTATTTTGGGCTTGCCATTCCTCCTCTCATTACGTCAAAAAAAGCTATCAATTAATATTACGAGAGTTGCATCAATAATAAGTATTGTATATGGCGTTTATTATATGATTGAAGTGGGAAGAAATTTTTTTATCTAGATATAGTCTCCTTGTGATTGTAAATAAAAGAAATCGTTTCACTAATAAAAGAAAATGGAATAAATTAAAATGCGTTGGCATGACTCCGCCAAAATGTGAAATGATAAAACATGAAAAAATATTTATTTTTCATGCAGGAAAAAGCTTTGGGAAGGAAGAAATACTAGTATAATGTTTAATTGTTCATCATAAGGGTAAAGAGTTTCTATACATGGAGGTGTGGCATATGGAAATCATTCTTTATCTAAGCGTAGCTGTCATAGCAGTTGCATTTTTCATTTTGGTTATGAGTTTGATGAAGACTTTGAAGTCCCTGGGTTCTACATTGGACAGTGTCTCGACAACGATGACCGGACTTGAGAGCCAGCTTCAAGGAGTAACAAGAGAGTCTACAGAATTACTACATAAAACAAATTTATTGGCTGAGGATATCCAGAAGAAGTCTGAGGATCTGAACACGGTTGTTTATGCGGTAAGAGATGTAGGGCATTCCATCCAGAACCTTAATAACTCGGTGAAGAAGGTAAGTACTTCCATTTCGACTGAACTGGAGCGCAACCAGGGCAAGATTTCACAGGTGGTTCAATGGGGTAACGCATTTATTGAGTTAAAGGACAAATGGAAACAAAAACAGGAAAAACAGCCAACACAACCTGATGTTGCTGATGTAGCTGTTCCAAACCAAGCATCCAAGGAAGTTCGATCTCGAGAAAAATTAGTTAAAAGAGCAAGATCTTATAACAATTAGAGAGGGGAATTTTTACATGACTCAACAGTACAATCAAAACCAGAACCAAAACCAGACAAATGACAGCAACAACATCAACTCAAAGGATTTCATGATCGGGACACTGATCGGGGGAATCGTGGGAGCGGCAGCAGCCCTTCTAATGGCCCCGAAATCAGGTAAGGATCTTCGTCATGATATCAATGAGAAAACTGTCGTCCTTAAGGAAAAGACAGGACAATGGAAAGACACGGCTGTAGAGAAGAGCAATGAGCTTGCAGCAGTGGCGAAAGAAAAATCTTCTGCCCTAACAAAATCCGTACAAGAACAGTCCAACAATGTGGTTGGGAAACTGAAAACATACCGCTCCAACAATAACGAACTGCAAGAATCAAACGAAGAGCTTCAAGCTGTTTCAGCAGTGGGAACGACACCTGCTGATGAAACGGAAGATGTGAATCAGAAGCTTGAAGAAACGAAGAAAGCCTTTGACGAAACTGAAAAAACGTACAATCAATAATCATTGATTCAAAGGGCGGTGAAGTGATATGATGACTTCACCGTTTTTTTGTTGAAATGAAAAGGTCTATAATTCGCTTTGGATAAGGAAACACTACAATTGTGAAAGGAAGTATGGAACACATGAAAAAGATCGATACCGTCCAGGAGTTTGAACAACTTTCCGAGACAAATCCGCGTTTCTTCTTTATGAAACACAGCCTCACTTGTCCTGTAAGCTCGAATGCCTTTAACGAATACCAGGCATTTTTGAACAAGCATGAAGAGGAAGATGGCTACTATCTGGCCGTACAGGAATCCAGGGAACTCTCCCAGCATATCTCCGAAAAATACGGCATCCGCCACGAATCACCACAAGCCTTCCTCTTCATAGAAGGCAAACCCGGCTGGAATGCATCACACTGGAAAATCACCGAAAGCGAACTGGACAAACTATAAGACAAAGGACTCTGATTACTCAGGGTCCTTTTATTATTCAGAGCGGAAATCAACCACATCTCACTCCTTCAAAATATCATTGAGAAAATTTGGTAATTCCCTCCTTTACGTTTATTTATCCTCTCACAGGGAAGGTAACTTATAAGACTAAAAAATAGATAAATGGAGGAACGATTTATGACACAACCTGTACCTTATCAAACTGGGACAAGAAATAATACGAAAGTGAACGGAAAAAGGAGCGGCAAGTTAGTAAAAGGAATGGTGATGGGAGCCGTCGTAGGTGGAGCCCTTGCCATGCTGGACAAAACAACGAGGAAAAATGTGACATCGAGAACATCAGACATGAAGGACTCTACAATGGGGATGGTTGCCAAGGTGAGAGAGAATCCTTCAGGAATGGTGAATGACTGGCAGGACCGCCTGAAAACAGCGTCCAATGTCTTAAAAGAAGCCATCAACGACGCGCAGAACCTGTACGAAAAGGTGAATGACGATGTGGTGGATCAAGTCAATCAAATCAAGGATGATTCTACTGAAATGATTGCCTCTACGAAAGAAGCGGCAGAAGAATTAAAGGATATCGGCAGTAAGGTGAAAGAAGCGGGAGAAGAAGTGACTGGTGAATCGACTCCGTCACAGCCTGCGACAAGCTCTACTTCCACATCTGAAGATCAGTCCATTCATCCAACGAACCGTACAAGCAGCATTCCGGGTCAAGTTGGATCATAACAACAAAAAAACTGGCATCTGCCAGTTTTTTTGTTGTTTAAATGTATCATCGGGAGGCTTGGGGCCAGATGATTTCAAGTTCGTCACCCTGCTCGATTTCTTCGTAAAATGTCGTTTCGACTCCATTTTTCAAAAGCACAAAGCTTCCGTTCGAATGAGGGGGCATGTTGATTTCCACCGCATTAAATAAGTCCTGAAAGATAAATGAACCCGCATGCTGTTCTTCTATCAGGATGGAATCACCAGGGAATAAACGATCTTCCATGGCGAGCTTGATGCCATTCCGGGTGATGCTGCTGCTTTCTTTCTGAAGATGCAGTTCCTGGCCGTTAAACGTGATCGTGATTGTTTTAGCCACGGTAAACTGTTTCTTGGTAAGAAGTTCTTTCACCGTTGGAGTGAGACCGGGTTTGTATAGGATGACATCCCCATTCTTCACTTTAGATGAGTGTTTCGCTTCGATCCCATTTATCAATAATTTTCCGGAATAGGCCGGGAAGAATGTATCCACTCCGTTGATGGAGATGCGATAAGGCTTGGTACCCTCCATCCATTCGTTGTAGCCAAAATGGATCAACAGGTCCTGGAGGGTATCGATCAATTCAATCAGGATTGAATCCCGGTCACCGATGATCTCTTCCAATCGTGCAGGCTGATTGTTTCTGAAGACAAGAGGGGAGAGAAGATGCGAATTCCCGTCTATGACAATCTGTTTAGATGAAGAGGAATCCACAAGGTCTCCGATCGTTACATGGGGGGATGATCCGTCTTTCCCTTTTTGAACCGAAATCCGGTCATGATTCTGAATCGTTTCATCCAGTGCACACTGGAGGCCGTTTTTTTCGATGAGGGGCGGCTCACCGTGACCACCAGGTAACGTGATGTCCTGTCCGTTGACATTGACAAAGAAGCCCCTGCCAGGTGTGCCATGCCACTTGGTTAATTTTAATCCTGCAGCAAGAAGGCAGTCGACTACCGTCAGATCCTTGACTTCGAATAAGCGGACAGGCTGGTCATTTACATACGCCGTAACATATTGGACAGGGGCCTGCTTCGCTGCAATGGCAATCCCGATCGGCGTGACAAGTTCAGGTCCCTTTGTCACTTCGTCCGATACAGTCACGTTCTGAATCGCGTCCACGCCTCTTACGGCTACCCGATTGGGAGGCAGTTCCAGCGATGAAGCCAGTTGTACCGGGAGCTCGGGTGTCAGGCTGCCTCCCCCTACGAGCATGACGGCCTGCGGCGGCTTCCCGTTGTTCAGGCGGAGGATTTCATTTGAAATCTCGCCGGCGAGCCGGTTCACAGAAGGGGAGATCTTCTCTACCACTTCACGTGACGGGAAACTCGTTTCAAACCCGAGGATATCGGTCACCGTGATCTCTTCTGAAGACTGAAGATCCCGTTTCGCCTGTTCAGCCAAAGGGAAATCAAGCAATAACTCGTTACTGATCGCTTCAGTGATTTCATCACCTGCTGTCGGCACCATCCCATAGGCAATGACTGTGCCCAAATTGGTGATGGCAATATCCGATGTTCCTGCCCCGATATCAACCAGGGCAACGTTCAGCCGGCGCATGGATTCGGGAATGAGCACGTTAATGGCAGCGATCGGCTCAAGTGTCAGGGCTTCCATCTCAAGTCCTGACCGTGTCAGTGCCGCAATCAATGAATCAACGACGACACGTGGCAGGAAGGTCGCAATGATTTCAACGCTTGCTTCATCCCCCTGCTGGTCGATCAGGCTGCCGATCTCCTCGCCATCCAACCGGTAAAAAAGGACGGAGTACCCGACACAATAATAATGATAGCCTTTCGAATCATTCTCATTTTCTGCCGCCATTGCCTGTGCCTGCTGAACTGCGCTAAGCTCCAGATGAAGGATATCGTTTTTCTGAAGAAGGGGTTTTCCCTTGATAGTTGACGTTGATAGGGCCGTTTCTGTTTTCAGTGCGCGTCCTGCAGCTGCGACGCACACTTTATAAAGGGGGCCGTGTTTCTTTTCCAATTGTCCTTTGATGGAGGAGATGACCTCCGAAACAGCAGGTACATCATGTATCTGTCCATCGAGCATGGCCCGTTTCTTATGTTCTTCAATTAATATATCTGAAACTTGAAATATTCCGTCTATTTCTTCCAAAATGATCCCGACAACCGATCGGGTTCCGATGTCTAACGCAAAGATTTTTTGCTTTTTTTTCAATTCGTGCTCACCCACTTTAGCCTAGTCTCATACAATACCAAAATACTTTAGCGCTTAAAAGCGTCTAATTAATAAAGAATTTTATCGTGACATTTTCTATGTGTTCTATTATAATAAGTTTCAATATCAAAAATGTATCATACTTTCTTAAAACTATAACAGTTTTTGCGTATGAACAGGATAAAAAAAGAAAGGGTGCTGTATTGTGAGTAATCAAGAGCTCGATCAATTACGTAAACAAGTAGATGAGATGAACTTAAAACTATTAGACACCATTAATGAACGTGCTAAACTAGTTCAGGAAATCGGTCGTGTCAAGGAGACTCAAGGAGTATACCGCTATGATCCTGTTCGTGAACGAGGAATGCTTGATCTGATTAAAGAAAATAATAATGGTCCATTCGAACATTCGACCATTGAACATATTTTTAAAGAAATCTTCAAAGCCGGTCTGGAACTTCAGAAGGACGATCACCGGAAAGCACTGCTGGTTTCCCGTAAAAAGAAACCGGAAGACACGATCGTCAATATCAATGGAGAAGCCATTGGAGATGGAAAGCCTCATTTCGTCTTCGGTCCATGTGCCGTTGAATCATACGAGCAAGTGGCTGAAGTCGCAAAAGCCGTTAAAGCAAAAGGATTGAAAATGCTTCGTGGCGGAGCGTTCAAACCAAGGACCTCCCCTTATGACTTCCAGGGTCTAGGGATTGAAGGCTTGAAAATCCTTAAAAAAGTGGCGGATGAATATGATTTGGCTGTTGTCAGTGAAATCGTGAATCCAGCTGATATCGAACCGGCACTTGAATACATTGACGTGATCCAGATCGGTGCAAGAAATATGCAAAACTTCGAATTATTAAAAGCAGCCGGAGCCGTGAAAAAGCCCGTATTGCTTAAACGTGGCCTTGCCGCAACGATCGATGAATTCATCAATGCTGCTGAATACATCATCTCTCAAGGGAACGGGGACATCATCCTTTGTGAGCGTGGGATCCGTACGTACGAGAAAGCAACAAGGAACACACTCGACATATCAGCTGTGCCAATCCTTAAGCAGGAGACGCATCTTCCGGTATTCGTGGACGTCACGCACTCTACAGGACGCAGAGATCTGCTGCTTCCGACTGCGAAAGCGGCACTTGCCATCGGCGCGGATGGCGTCATGGCAGAGGTTCATCCGGATCCTGCCGTTGCCTTATCCGACTCGGCTCAGCAAATGGATCTTGATCAATTCGATCATTTCTACAAAGAGGTATTGAAGGGCAGAACGATAGAAGTATAATGAGTGAAGGGCTGAATCCTTTTATCGGGGATTCAGCCTTTTTTAATGGAGGGAAAGAAGTGCTTTGCACCGGATATCAGCGGAATTCGTATTTTATCAGCGAAATCAAGAATATATCAGCGAAACTCCTTTTTTCCTATCTCACCACCTAAAAAATAAACCGACCTTACTCCCCCTCAATATGCTATAATAATCTTTTTGCACAAATGAAAATGTGGACATTGCAGTAATATCAAGACTATCGTATGATTATCTACATAATTGCAGATAAATAACCTATATAACACTAATGTGAACATAAATATGTGCATTTTTTAACAAACTATTGTAATCGCTTTTTTCTTTAGGTTTATTTGGTGTAGAATAAGGTAAATGAGTAGAAGAGTAAAGGAGTGTAAGCTATGAACGTGACAATATATGATGTAGCAAGAGAAGCCAATGTAAGTATGGCGACGGTTTCCAGAGTGGTTAACGGAAATCCGAATGTCAAGCCGGCCACAAGGAAGAAGGTATTAGAGGTCATCGATCGACTCGGCTATCGTCCAAATGCTGTAGCAAGAGGGCTTGCGAGCAAGAAAACGACGACGGTCGGGGTCATCATCCCTGATATCTCAAATATTTTCTATGCAGAACTCGCACGTGGGATTGAAGATATTGCCACCATGTATAAATACAATATCATATTAAGTAACTCGGATCAGAATACCGAGAAGGAACTTCATCTATTGAATACGATGCTTGGGAAGCAAGTGGATGGCATCCTGTTCCTCGGCGGGCATATTTCAGAAGAGCATGTGCAGGAATTCGAACGTTCTCCGGTTCCGATCGTATTGGCCGGTGCCGTTGAAGAAACGAACAAGGTTCCTTCCGTTAACATTGATTATAAGGCGGCGTCCTTTGATGCGGTTACTGACCTTCTTGAGAAGGGACATAAGCGAATCGGCTTTGTAAGCGGTCCTTTCCACGATACGATCAACATGAAGTTCAAGCTTGAAGGTTACAGGGAAGCACTTGCCAAGGCAGGCGTCGAATACAGTGATGACCTGGTTGTAGAAGGTGAGTACACGTATGACTCGGGACTTGAAGCATGGCAGAAGTTCTCAGAGCTATCGGACAAGCCGACAGCCATCTTCGTAGGGAATGATGAAACGGCCCTTGGTGTCGTTCACGGTGCTCAGGATCAGAACGTATCCATCCCGGAAGAAGTGGAAGTCATCAGCTTTGATAACACAAGACTTGCCCTGATGGTCAGACCTCAACTGACGTCCGTTGTCCAGCCTTTATACGATATCGGAGCAGTAGCCATGCGATTATTGACGAAGTACATGAATAAGGAAACGGTTGAAGAATCAACAGTTGTTCTTCCACATCGACTTGAACACCGTAACTCAACAAAGTAAGAAGTTTGTCGATATAAAGGATAAAGACAAACAGAACTTATTTTGTAGGGAGAGTCAAAATGAAAAAGCTTGATGTTCTTACACCAATCGGGGTTGTAGTAGGATTTCTATTCGTTGCATTCGCGATCATTTCGAATGCGGGAGTGACCGGATTCAGTTCTTTCATCGATCTTCCATCCATCTTCGTGGTCATCGGCGGATTGATCGCAGCCATGCTCGTCAGCTTTTCGATCAGGGAACTGAAACAGCTGGGGAAAGTGATGAGAGAATCCTTCCGGGATGTGGAATATGATCTTCATGACTTGATCCGGACGTTTGTGACCCTGTCAGAAAAGGCGAGACGGGAAGGCCTCCTCTCACTTGAGGCAGAGGTGGAAGCGGTCGAGGATCCCTTTATCCGAAAAGGGGTGCTGCTCGCAGTCGATGGAATCGAGCAGGATGTGATCCTCGACATCATGAATGCTGAAATCATTGCATTAGAGGAGCGGCACCGTAAAAATAAGAGTTTATTGGATAAGGCAGGGGAATATGCCCCGGCCTGGGGGATGATCGGAACACTGATCGGTCTCGTCCTGATGTTAAAGAATTTAAATGATCCTGCTTCACTTGGTCCCAATATGGCGATCGCCTTACTGACGACCTTGTATGGATCCCTGCTTGCGAATCTCGTCTTCCTGCCAATGGCTTCTAAGCTTGCGATGAAAACAGAGAAAGAAGTGTTTATGAAACAAATCGTGATCGAAGGTGTCATCGGGGTACAATCCGGTCAAAATCCAAAAATATTGGAAGAAAAATTAAGAGTGTTCTTATCCAATGAGGAATTACAGATGTATTCAGGCAGGAAACAAGAAGGGGCAGCACCAGATGAAGCGTAGACGAAGACCGGCATCTCAGCCTCCGGGGGCTCCAAAATGGATGGTTACGTTTTCTGATCTTATTACTCTTATTCTTGTATTCTTTATTCTATTATTCTCTATGTCACAGATCGATATCGTGAAATTCAGGACCATCGCTGATTCCTTTCAGCAACGGCAGATCCTCGAATTCTATCCTTCTGTCATCCCTTTCGATAACCCGTCGGCAGAACCCGATATGGAATCGGAGGAGTCAAAGAAGAGAGAAGCAGAACAGGACTTAAACGCGTTACTCTCAGATATTCAAAGCTATTTGAAAGAAAACAAATTGAGTGACGTCGTGGTGGCGACCAGATCCGAGCGGGGAGTCGTGCTCGTCCTTCAGGAACAAGCACTGTTTGCTTCAGGTGAAGCAACGGTCCTTCCGGATGCCTATCCGTTTCTGGACAAGGTCGGCGTGCTATTATCGGAAATCCCGAACTTTGTTAAGGTGGAGGGACATACAGATAACCGCCCCATCAATACATATCGCTTCCCGTCAAACTGGGAGCTCTCATCGGCAAGGGCGAGCAGTGTGGTGCGATACTTGATCACAACGGAAGATCTCGATCCAAAGCGGTTCATCGCCGTCGGATATGGGGACACGCGTCCGGTCGCTCCTAATGATAAAGTGGAGAACCTCCAGAAAAACAGGCGTGTCGAAGTGATCATCACGGATCCCGCTTATGAGGAACAATAGATAACAGGCTTCCAACTTTAAAGGTCGGAAGCCTGTTTTTTTTTGTATTATTTCTTATCATTTTTCACCCGGTTTTTACCGATCCCCCTTAAAATATAGATAATGATCGTAATTGTTCGCTGAACGGCCGGGTCCCCAAGGGCTCGGAAAAGTCCGAAGATCCCGGTTCTCTTGGTAGATGGCCTTTCTTTTCCGATATTCAGGTTACGCGTATTCCGGACGCTCAATGTTTCAATCCCTTCCAGATTTAAACTTCCGAGTAATTCAGTCATACGGGCAAGATTATTAAGGATGGCCGCGTTCTGATCCTTATTGGCTTCCTTTGAAAAGTTATACAGGATATCCTCTTGATGGTTCACCATGGCGCTGATGGTATCCAGGTTTCGATTTTCATCCATGTGCTTAATGATGCCGATGACCTTCAAAAGGGAATCTTTATTATCAGCCAGGGCTTCTATCAGTTCATTTAAGTTCTGCTCCTGAATTTTTTCTTTCGGAATCTCGAGGGGAATAATCTTATCAATGGATTTAGCCATTCGTATCAACCTCACTTCCCGGAAAGACATAATCTTCTCGATCCCACTTTCTTTCTACTTCAGGGCCCAATTGCGGATTGCGTGTTGCCCAGCGGTGATTGTTATGAGGGATGGGCGATTTCCCTTTTTTCTCGAGAACTTCCACTTTGGCAGGAACCTCTTTATAAGCAGGTGTATCGGTATCTTTATCAACATTGTTGCTTGTCAAATAATTCACCGCATTTTTACCGTCACTGTTTAAAGTGATATACAATTCCTTATCAAACACTTCCTTCGTCACATGTACCCTTCCAGTGCTGAAACCATTATCATTGGAAAGCTTGATGAGAGCACCTTCTTCAATTTCAAGTTCCTTAGCCATTTTTTCGGACACTTCAAAGAATGGTTCCGGGATTTTGTTTCGGATCCCTTTCGTATGGGAGGTCATATTTCCTTCATGGAAATGTTCAAGCACCCGACCGTTATTCACATGATAATCGTATCCTTTTTGTGCAGGATAATTGTATTCATATTCAAGCGGATAGAATCGGGCTTTTCCGTCATCGAAGTGAAAACCGTCCGTGTAAAGGAGAGGTGTATCCGTCCCATCCTCCTGCACCGGCCATTGCAGACTGTTGAATCCTTCCAATCTATCGTAGTAAACCCCTGCAATCAATGGAGTCAGTGAAGCGGCTTCATCCATGATTTCTGCCGGCGAATGATATCCCCAGTTGAATCCGAGTTTTTCAGCGATACCTGAATAAATCTCCCAGTCTGGTCTTGCTTCCCCTAAAGGCTCGAGTGCCTGATAAATACGCTGGATGCGCCGCTCAGTATTCGTGAAGGTTCCTTCCTTTTCTACACTTGGTACGGCAGGAAGCACCACATCTGCATATTCTGCGGTTTTTGTCAGGAACAGATCCTGGACGACGAAGAATTCAAGCTTCTCAAATGCGTCTGTCACATAGTTGATGTTAGAGTCGACGATTCCCATATCCTCACCGGTGACATACAATCCTTTCAGATTACCTTCGTGGATTTCCTCCACCATTTCGTGGTTGTTCATCCCGATATCTTTAGGAAGCTCTGTTTTCCAGGCCTTTTCGAATTTCGCGCGGATTTCTTCATCCTCCACACTCTGGTAGCCAGGGAAGGTATTCGGCATGCTTCCGAAATCGCTTGCTCCCTGGACGTTATTATGACCACGGAGAGGGTAAGCGCCTGCCCCGGGTTTTCCATAGTTTCCTGTAACCAGCAGGAGGTTCGAGATGGCAGTGGACGTATCAGACCCGATTTGATGCTGGGTAACACCCATTGCCCAGCAGATGGCCGTTGAACCCGCACGGTGGATGTTCTCTGCAACGGCTTTGAGATGTTCCCTGGAAATACCCGTTTTTTCCTCGGCATATTCCATTGTAAAAGGAGCAAGGCTTTGATAATATTCATTGAAATCATTCACTTGTTCGTCGATGAACTCTTTATCATGCCAGTCCTGGTCAATGATGTATTTGGATAGGGCGGAAAGCCATACGAGATCGGTCCCTGGATTCGGATGTAGGAAAAGATCGGCTCTCTGGGCCATTTCATGCTTTCGTAAGTCAGCCACAATCAATTTTTGTCCGAAGAGCTTGTGGGAACGTTTGATTTTGGATGCGAGCACAGGATGGGCATCCGCTGTGTTTGTCCCGACCAGCATGACCAGGTCGGCATGTTCGATATCCTTCATGGAGCCTGCATCGCCACCGTATCCGACTGTCCTGAATAATCCTTTGGTTGCAGGAGACTGGCAATAGCGGGAACAATTATCCACGTTATTCGTTCCAATGACCTGTCTCGCCAACTTTTGCACGAGATAGGACTCCTCATTGGTTGCTTTGGATGAGGCGATGAATCCGAGGGCGTCCGGTCCATTCTTTTCTTTGATTTCCCTGAACTTCTCTGCCACATAATGGAGGGCTTCTTCCCACTCGACTTCCTTGAAATGATCTCCCTCGCGGATCAACGGGCGGGTGAGCCGTTTGTCGCTGTTCACATGGCCGTAGCCGAATTTCCCTTTCACACAGGATGCAATCCCGTTAGCCGGGGCTTCTTCAGTAGGGGACATCTTTAATATATCCCTTCCTTTTGTCCAGACATTGAAGCTGCAGCCTACCCCGCAATACGTACACACGGTTTTGGTTTTCTTGATTTGATCATCCCTCATCTGGGCTTCTGAATCGGAAACAGCGAAAAGGGGACCGTAGCCTGTTTCCACGTTTTTCGTAATATCAATCATCGATCGCAGGAGGCTCGTATTATAGCCTGTCATATACCCCGCTTTTCCGAGCATATCGTTTTCCATGAGGGCGTTGCACGGACATACGGTCACACATTGACCACAGCTGACACAGGAGGACTGATCGATCGGGACATCATTATCCCAGATGACCCGGGGATTCTTACGCTCCCAGTCAATGGACAGTGTTTCATTCACCTCGATATCCTGGCATGCTTCCACGCATTTTCCGCAGAGGATACATTGATCCGGATCATACCGATAGAATTGACCGGAGAAATCTTTCTCATATGGCTTTGGTTCGAATGGTTTCATCTGATGCTCGAGTCCCATCATAGCCACTGTATTATGAAGGGTGCAGTCACCATTGTTTTTCTCACAGACCGTACAGTATAGTTCATGATTTTCGAGAATAGTGTCCATCGCTTTGAATCTGGCCTCTTTCACATGGGAAAGCTCCGTCTGAATATCCATTGCCTCTTGAAGCGGTGTCCCACAGGCTCTCTTCAGTTCCCCATTAATGGAGACAATGCAAGTATCACAGGTTTCGATGCTACCGAGACTTTCCTGGTAACAAACCTGTGGAATTTCTACTTTCCTAAGATTAAGAAATTCCAGGACAGACATACCTGGTTCTGCCTCATATTGAATGCCATTGATGAAAACGGTTACCTTTCCTTCCATTTAAATAACTCCCCCTCTTTATCAATCTTCGTGCTTTTCCTAAATATGTAGCTCTGTACCGGTTATCCTTTCAGGGTGGGTATAGATATTCATTCTGTCACCCCTGATGAATCCAACGGCCGTGATCCCCAGGTCATCTGCGAGTTCCAATGCAAGATTGGTCGGGGCAGACTTGGATAGCAGGATGGCAATCCCCATCTTGGAAATCTTCAGCAGCACCTCAGAAGAGATCCTCCCGCTGAACGCAATGACCTTATCCCTGACTGAAATGTGATTCATGAGGCAATATCCATAGAGCTTATCCAGTGCGTTGTGCCTTCCGATATCCTGATAACATTGGATGATGCCTGTGGTGCTGCAAATCGCTGCATTGTGCATTCCTCCTGTTCTGTGAAAATCCCGGGAATGATCCTGCAGTTCTTGCATGTGGTGAATGGCCATAGGAGCGGTAAGTTCCGTTTTGGCCGTCACCGTTTTGGCTGTGAGCATATCGTTCGTGAAATAAAATTGTCTGCTTTTCCCGCAGCAGGAACCGATAAAACGTTTCGAGGTATTCCTTGCCCTGTCTTCCGGAAGTTTATCGATTTGTACATAGGCGAACCCCTTATCCTGATCGATGGAAAGACGGGTGATTTCGGTGAAGCGCCGAATGATCCCCTCTGAAGCCAAAAAGCCAACCACCAATTCCTCCAGGTTGGAAGGAGAACAGACCATCGTCGCCCATTCTTCCCCATTTAAATGAACGGTCAGCGGGAATTCAGCCGCCACCTCATCCACTTCATCAAAAAAGGCTCCATCTCCATATTTACGGACCGTGCGGGTTAGAATACTTTTATCCTCCAACAGCAAATCCTCCCATTTGAAACTATCATCATTTCATGTTTTCCCTATTAAGTAAGAAAGGAAAACATGAAATGTTTAAAAAAATGAAAAAAATAGTTTCTTATTTTTATATAACCGTATAAACGGCATGGTGTCGGGCATCTGTTTACTGGGGGAAGGTGAAAAAGAGAAATTGATAGAAAGTTATGATCATATACAGGAATATAAACGGTCTCTTTAGGGTAAAAGATAATGTTTCTATGATTTTTGAGAATGCTCTGAAAAAATAGAGTTCGGGGAAGGGAGACCAGCCTTCACTTGAAACGAACAGAGCTTAAAAGGGGTGGAAGCAGAATGAGTGACAGATATTCCCGTCAAATATTGTTCAAACCAATTGGGGAATCCGGGCAGGGAAAGATAGCTGAAAAGCATGTCGTCGTGATCGGGGCGGGGGCGTTGGGGTCTGCCAATGCAGAATCCCTTGTCAGGGCGGGGGTAGGTAGATTGACAATCATTGACCGCGATTATGTGGAGATGAGCAACCTTCATCGTCAGCAATTATATACAGAGAGCGATGCCATGGAGGGGTTACCTAAAGCCGTCGCAGCCAAAAACCGATTGGAAAAGATTCATTCAGGAGTACATATCACTGCCTCGGTGGCAGAAGCTGACGCAGAGTGGCTGTCAAAACACGCTAACGATGCGGATCTGTTGTTGGATTGTACGGATAACTTTGATATTCGGTTTATCATAAATGACATTTCTCTTAAATATCACGTTCCGTGGATATATGGATCCTGTGTCGGGAGCACGGGGATGAGTTATACGATTCTTCCAGGAAAGACGCCTTGCTTGAATTGTCTCACTGGATCCTTTCCGATGTCAGGGGGGACGTGCGATTCTTCCGGTATCATCGCTCCTGTGGTCCAAATGGTAGCGGCCTATCAAACGACGGAAGCACTGAAGATTTTAGTGGAAGATCACGGATCATTGAGAGATGGGGTCATCACCTTCGATCTGTGGGGCAATCAATCCTGTACGATGAACGTATCAAAGGCCAAAAGAGATGACTGCCCTTCCTGTGGTGAAAATCCTGTTTATCCATATCTACAATTCGAAAACCGCATTAAGACAACGGTCCTTTGCGGAAGGGATACAGTGCAGATCAGGTCGCCGCATCATCCACACTCATTACATGAACTGGAACGAAACTTAGAGGGTTTAGGCGAAATGAAGCGGAATCCCTATTTGCTTTCATTTCATTATGAGCCATACAGGATCGTGTTCTTTCATGATGGCCGGACATTCATCCATGGTACCAATGATATGAACGAAGCGAAAAAGATTTATAATCGCTTAATCGGATAGGAGGGAGCAGATGTTGGAACGTCGAACGCCCATTAAGGTAGAAGAAGCCATAGAATGTCTCCTGAAGTATAAAAAGAGAGGCATAAATGAAACCGTGGAAATCGAAAAGGCATCCGGCAGAATCCTTGGGGAAAATCTAGTTGCCGATCATGATGTCCCTCTATTTGACCGGTCCCCATATGATGGGTTTGCCATAAGAGCCGAAGATACGGCAGATGCGTCGAGGGGAAATCCTGTTTCTATGGAAGTGGTTTCTGAAATAGGAGCAGGAAGTGTATACAATCAACCAATAAAAGAGAACCAGGCCGTCAGGATCATGACAGGCGCACCGATTCCCCAGGGAGCGAGCGCAGTAGTCATGCTTGAATTGGTGAAGAACTATGAAGAAAAAGGAAGAGCATACATTACCATTAACCGGCCATATAAGGAGGGGGACAATATTTCCTTCCGTGGGGAGGACACGAAAAAAGGGACGATCCTAGCAGAAAAAGGAACGTACATCAATCCCGGCATCGTGGCGCTCCTGGCCACATTCGGTTATAAGGAAGTACCGGTGAGCAGGAAACCGAAAATAGGAGTCCTGGCGACGGGAAGTGAATTGCTTGAAATAGATGAACCACTCGAACCAGGCAAGATCCGGAATAGCAATTCATACATGGTCCTCTCCCAGATTGAACGGGCAGGGGGCGAAGGGGTCTTCCTCGGCCAATTGAGCGATGACTTTGACCTGTGCTTCGAGCGCGTGAAAAATGCCCTTAAACAGGTGGATTTCCTGATCACGACAGGCGGTGTATCCGTGGGCGATTATGATTACCTTCCGGATATTTATCATAAGCTTGGAGCCAATGTGCTGTTCAATAAAGTGGGAATGCGGCCTGGAAGTGTCACAACCGTAGCAGAGAAGGATGGAAAGCTCCTATTCGGATTATCCGGCAATCCATCTGCCTGTTATGTAGGCTTTGAATTATTTGTAAGACCCATCATTCGGTACTTCTTACACTGCCCCCACCTTTTTGTCAGAAGTGAAGAAGCCATTCTCGGTAAAGATTTTCCTAAACCAAATCCCTTTACCCGGTTTGTCAGGGGGGAAATGACGTATTCAGGCGGAAGCGTGTTTGCCACGCCTACAGGTCTTGATAAATCAGGAGTCGTATCTTCACTGGCTTCTGCCAATGTCCTTATCGTCCTTCCGAGTGGGACAAGGGGATACGAACAGGGAATGCGGGTTCATGTCCTGCTTCTGGACGATCAGCAGGGCAGTGATCAGTTCGGGAACCGTATTTTTAAAAAAGAATCAAGTAAAGAAAGGATGCAGCTCCGTGAATGACGATTTATTTGTGATAACAGATACTCCTATTCATCCAGAAGAAGTTTCTGCGAAAGTGGAAAGCCGGGACGCCGGAGCCGTAACCATTTTTTGCGGCACCGTCCGGGAATGGACGAAAGGAAGAAGAACCCTCTATTTGGAATATCAGGCCTATGAACCAATGGCTGTGAAGAAACTTGAAGAAATCGGGGGGCAGGTCCAAGACAAATGGCCGACTGCGAAAGTGGCGATCACACACCGGGTGGGAAGGCTTGAAATATCCGACGTGGCAGTGGTCATTGCCGTATCATCCCCCCACAGGAAAGCGGCTTATGAAGCCAATGAATACGTGATCGAACAGATAAAGAAAATCGTCCCGATCTGGAAGAAAGAGCACTGGGAAGACGGCGAACAGTGGATAGGAGATCAACTCGGGCAGGTAGAATATCCGGACGGGATACCGATGAAAGGAAGTGGAGCGGATGATTAAGATATTCCTTTTTGCCCATCTGCAGGAAAGGGCAGGTCGACAAGAAGTGACGATCGATAAGGGGGAACTCACCGTAAAAGAGCTGAAGGAACGGCTGATGGACGAGTATCAACTTCCCCTGGATGGCGTCATGGTTGCCGTCAATGAACAATACTCCCTTGAAGATGAAGTGATTTCATCAGGAGACGTCGTGGCCCTCATTCCCCCAGTCAGTGGGGGATAATAGGGGTACCCGCCAGACGATGAAGATATGAAAGGAGACGATCCATTGTTAGAAGAACATCGGAAGTCATCAGTTAAAATAGTCTCATGTAAAGTGGTGACAGTAAGCGATACAAGAACAAAAGAAACAGATAAAAGCGGGAAGCTTCTTATGGAATACCTCCAACAATGGGGCCATGCAGTCACTGAATATGAAATCGTAAAAGATGATATCAGCACCATTACGGCTGCAATTGAAAAAGCGATACATAATCAAGAGATACAGGCGGTTCTTTTGAATGGCGGGACAGGGATAAGCAAAAGGGATGTAACGATAGAAGCAGTAAAACCTCTTTTGGATAAAGAGTTGGTGGGCTTTGGTGAACTGTTCCGTTTCCTGAGCTACCGGGATGATATAGGGTCGGCCGCCATCCTATCAAGGGCGATGGCAGGAGTAACGGGTGACACGATCATCTTTTCCATGCCGGGATCATCGGGGGCTGTGAAGCTTGCGATGGAACAATTGATCATTCCTGAAATGGGGCATATAGCAAATGAATTAACAAAGGATTCGAGGTAGAAGGAAAACATGATAAGAAAAGGGATATGGATCATCATCTTCATAATACTCTTCGTAACCGGCTGTTCTCCAGAAGACCGGGACAAGGTCACCCTGACCATATCGGCAGCGGCCAGTCTGAAAGATAGCATGAAGGAAGTGAAAAAGGATTTTGAAAAACAGCATCCCAGCATTCATGTCGTCTTTAACTTTGGAGGGACAGGGGCGTTAAGAAAACAGGTGGAACAAGGGGCACCGAGTGATGTGTTCCTTTCTGCATCAAAAAAGGATTATGAAAGATTGGTAGACCGGGGATTGATTGACTCTAGCCGGGGAGGGTCGTTCTTAACAAACCGGTTAGTGATCATCGCCCCTGTATCCAGCAGAAATCTAAGTCTTGATGACCTTTCCCGCTCGAAGGATAAGCTTGCCATAGGGAACCCGGCATTCGTACCAGCAGGAAACTATGCAAAACAGGCACTTATGGGAATGGATAAATGGAACTCAGTCAAGGATCAGCTGGTATTGGCCAAAGATGTTAGAGGGGTCCTTACATTGGTGGAGAATCAGTCTGTTTCGCTGGGGATTGTCTATGCCAGTGATTTAACCGCCAGCGAAAAGGTGAAATCCATCCAGGAAATCAATCCTTCCTACCATTCAAAGATCGGTTACTACGCAGGAGTATTGCAAGGTAGCAGGCATCCAAAAGAAGCAGCCGTTTTCTACAAATTTGTCATCAATGATAAAAGAAAAGCGACGTTTGAAAAATTTGGATTTACGAAAGGGTAATTTGTGAAAAAAAAGTAGGTGGACATTCAGATGGAATCATTTTGGTTCCCTATCAAGCTTTCCCTTTTGGTTGCAGCGTCAGCAACAATTTTTACGTTCATTGTTTCTGTAGCACTTTCACATACGTTCTCCCGGATCAACTTTCGGGGCAAGACCGTTTTGGAAACCCTGTTCATGCTGCCGCTCGTATTACCCCCGTCCGTCCTCGGGTTTATCCTTCTCATAGTGTTCGGGATCAATAGTCCAATAGGGAGAGGTATAGAAAAAGTAATGGGAGAAACAATTTTGTTTACTCCTTATGCAGCCATCGTTGCGGCTATCGTGGTGGCGTTCCCATTGATGTATCAATCAGCGAAAGCAGGATTTCTGAGTATAGATGGAGATATCGAGGATGCTTCAAGGGTGGATGGTGCTTCAGAAAGGAAGACACTCATGTACGTTTCGATCCCGCTTGCAAGCAGGTCCCTGCTGACGGGAACCGTACTCAGCTTCACAAGGGCATTGGGGGAATTCGGGGCCACGTTACTATTTGCAGGGAACATCCCGGGAAAAACCCAGACCATCTCAACGGCCATATATGTTGCCATTGAATCAGGGGAAGACGGCCTTGCATGGAAATATGTCGGGATAAGCATTGCGCTTTCCTTCATCTTCCTCCTATTGGTCAATCGAATCAACGACCGGCCCTGATTCATAGTGGCAGCGTGTCAGAGAAGGTCCCGGTGGAAATCACCATTTTTCCCACCTGATTTATGCAATAAGTAGGTTTGTCCGATGATCATGCCTTTATCGACAGACTTACACATATCATACACACAAAGAGCTGTTGCCGTAGCGGCAGTCAAGGCTTCCATCTCCACCCCGGTGCTCCCTTTCGTTTTGACTTCTGCCGTGATATGCAGCTCATAAGCGGCTTCACTCATCTCTTTCCATGTGAAAGAAATATTGACGCTGCTGATGGGAATGGGATGGCACATCGGGATAATGGAGGATGTTTGTTTTGCCGCCATGATACCGGCAACCTGCGCCACACCAAGGACATCGCCTTTTTTAAAATCATGATGGACGATCTTTTGATGAATTTCCTGATTGACTTGAATGGAAGAGTGAGCAATGGCGTTCCGGACGGTTTCCTCTTTAGCGGATATATCGACCATCTTCGCTCTGCCCTCTTCATTAAAATGAGTAAAGTTAGACATTACGTTCACCTCTGTTTTTAGTGTAATCGTAATTTGATCGAAAGTAAATTGCCCACTCTTGGTTAACAGATGCCATTGGGATTTAGTAAATGGAAGAGAGGGGATACGTGTGTTCAAGGGTGTTCCGGTTATACAGGTGGTTGGTTTTAAGAATAGCGGGAAGACTTCCCTGGTTTGTAAGATGATCGAATGGGCGACTCAGTCAGGGATTTCTGTCTCTTCGTGCAAGCATCATGGTCACGGGGGGAAGCCCGATGTGGTTGAAGGGACAGATAGTTCGTTTCATCAGAGGGCAGGAGCGAAGATATCAGGTGTAGAAGGAGACGGCATGCTTCAGCTGTCTATTTCAAAACCGGATTGGCAGCTTAATGACATTCTCTCGATCTATTCTTATATGAAAACGGATCTGATCATAGTAGAAGGATACAAAAAGGAAGGATATCCCAAGATCGTTCTCCTGCGGAACCAGAGTGATCAGCGAATCCTTCAGGAGATCGTGAATGTGAGGGCTGTGATATCCCCTTTCCCGATTGAAGAGCAGAAGGGTACGATCGCATACTTTTCAAATGACGGGATAAAGGAATTTGAAGAGTGGTATCTTTCATGGATTCAGGCATCTCTAAAAAAGGAAAGGGAGGATGATGATGCGTGATGTCAAAATAGCCGGAGTCATTGTGGCAGGTGGACAATCCAGGCGATTTGGAAGCGACAAAGCTTTCTCTCTCTACAAAGGAATGCCGTTCTTTCAGCACTCGCTTCAGGCCGTTTCTTCATCTGCCGATGAGGTGATCATTGTAACGAGCCGGGCGTTATTCCCCCGATTCAATGATTTGCCGAATGTACAGGTAGTGGAGGATATAGAGGAGTTCAAAGGTTGTGGACCCCTGGCTGGGATCTATACGGCCATGAGGGGATATCAAGCAGAATGGTACGTTGTTCTTCCTGTCGATGTACCGCTTGTGACGAGCAGCTTAGTGAACCGGCTGATAAGTAAAGTTGATGAAAGGTATGATGCGATTATTCCGATCATTGGCGGTAAGCTTCAACCTTTATTAGCCCTGTACCGGGAGTCTGTCAGGGAAAGAATCTATAACCAGCTCGTTAGTGAAGAGTACAAAATGGGTAATATACTTAAAGGACTCTCTGTCCTATATTTGACAGAAGAGGAAATAGGAGAAAGGGAAGCCTTTCATAATATCAATACGAAGCAAGATTACGATACTCATATTAAATAATAGTATGAAATATGTAATTGGAGTGAACCCTGCATGGAACATATCATAGACAAGAGAACCCGAACCCTTCGTGATTTGAGGATTTCTGTAACGGATCGATGTAATTTCCGGTGCAGGTACTGCATGCCGAAAGAAATTTTCGGAGCAGATTATCCCTTTTTAGAAAAAGAAGAGATTCTTTCATTTGAGGAGATCACCCGTTTAGCCGGTATTTTTTCTGAGTTCGGTGTGGAAAAAATCAGGCTCACGGGAGGAGAACCCCTGCTTAGAAAAAATCTGCCAGTCCTGATTGAAAGCTTATATAAGGTGTCAGGGATAAAGGATATCGCCTTGACGACAAATGGAGTATTCCTGACGAAGCATGCAAAGGCATTGAAACAAGCCGGCCTTACAAGGGTAAACGTAAGTCTCGATTCCCTGAATGATGAGATATTTATGAAGATCAATGATATGGGCAGGGGAGTGAAGCCTGTATTGGATGGAATACGTGCTGCACAAGAGGAAGGCCTTGAAGTGAAAGTGAATATGGTCGTGAAAAAAGGTCTTAGCGACAATGAGATCATGCCAATGGTCCACTATTTCAAACAAGAAGGGATCACTCTCAGGTTCATCGAGTTTATGGATGTCGGAACCACAAACGGCTGGAATTATAAAGATGTCATCAGCAAGAAGGAAATCCATGATCTCATAAACAGTCATTATCCATTGGAACCCGTCGAGCCCGGTTATGTCGGAGAAGTGGCCAAAAGGTATCGGTACAGCGGGACCAATACGGAGGTAGGATTCATATCCTCCGTAACGGAGAGTTTTTGTACCAGCTGCAATCGGGCACGGGTATCCACAGATGGGAAGCTGTTCACGTGTTTATTTGCCCAAAGCGGATTCGACTTGAAAAGCATGATAAGGGGCAATGCTTCTGATGATGAATTGAAGGAAGCGATCAGAAGCGTATGGGAAAAACGGGATGATCGTTATTCTGAAATAAGAACCGAAGAAAGCCAGGCATCCCGGAAAATAGAGATGTCCTATATTGGAGGATAAATGAAAAAGCAAGGATTTCTCGTCATGGAGAAATCCTTGCTTTTTTGAAGGGGTAGACAGGGTCACTGATAGTTGACGACTGCCGGACTCGGGTCCATCTTAAGCACCTCTTCGGGTGTCAGGACAGGGAAATCCTTCTCATAGAAGACTTTGAAGGCGCCGTACTGAGTCGGTTCATCCCGGACGTATCGTCCATACAATGCCTGCTTGTCCGCCGCTGCTCCCCAGCCGTCAAAGTTGATGGCGACTTCGACGTTTTCTGTCGGTTTGATCGCATCTTTGTTCGTCAGCACGGGACCGGTGAATTGGTGAACGAGAACCAGTTTATCAGGCAGGTTATTTTTTTCTGCCATAGCTGATATATACTCGATGGCTTCCTGGATGTCGCGGCCATCCACTTCACCGAGATCCTCTCCGGGCTTTTCCCCTTCGGCTACGTGGAATTCCGTATCGATGGCGAGGTGCACATTCGGGCGTTTAAGCCACTTTTCAACCATCTTCACCTGATTCATCACCGTATCCGTTCCGAGTTGGATATCGAGCAGTACGAGAGCATCATGCTTCTCGGCAAGCTTCACATACGTTTCAATATTTTCCTCAGACGTCATCTGCACATAATCACCGTCTGGACCGGGTGCATTTTGGGCCATGGTGCTAATCAATTCAATCGTCGGGACCGCTGGACGATCCGGGTCGAGATCGGAATAAACCTGGGTTTGTTCTTTCAGTTTCTTTATGTATTCTTCTGGTTCGTATTTTCCGAGGATCCCCATATGTTTCGATGCAGGCGTTCCGTAGTAGGTTACGAGACGATGGTTCTTCAATGGTCCGTCCGATGGGTCTTCCACACCGTTTGCAAGGGTCTCACCGAAAGGCACCGTCCGCTGAGGTTTCTCCTTCTGACCTTCCCCATCGGTCTGGGTTTCTTCGGTCTCTGTTTCTTCAGCGAGACTTTCCTTCAGGGATACGGCATCCTCAGCAGGTTCCAGCGGTTTGAAAGGTGGCTGACTCTCTTCCTTCTTTTCTGCCACCTTTTCTTCTTTCGGTTTCTTATCAGTCTTGTCTTGTTCCGAAGTGGCTTCTTTCTTTTCCTGTTCTTTTGTTGCAGTGGGAGAGGAACAGGCTCCCACTGCAAGTGTTACGGTTAACATTAGCGGCAAATATTTATTCATTGCCTCACACATCCTTTTTCTTAGAAGATTATGGAGGAGTTTAACACATTTTCCTTTACAAGAAAGCTATGTAAACAAATTGATAGAAAGATTTAATCAGAAAAGCGCCAAACCCTGGCATATGCTTTGGGGCTTGGCACTTATTCTATCATTCTATCATCTCTACTGTACAATTGTCAGTCTTAGATTAAATCGATGGCTTGTGTTTCAGCTGCTGCCGGATGGAATACAGGGCTTTTTCAACGGTCTGTTTGTTCTTTTCCGTGATTTCCCCTTTTCTCGGTATCGGCTTATAGATATCAGGTGCATCTGTCCATTCTACCGGTAACGTGACGCCTGCTTTTCCTTTCCAGCGTTCGGCCCATTTGGATGGAAAAGAGGAGGTAAGATCCATCTGTCCGGTCATCTCCATCCAGATCATGCTCCACGCACGAGGGACAACCCTCCAAATGTCATAGCCACCGCCGCCGACGGCAATCCATTTCCCATCGCAATACTCGTGGGCAAGCTCATGGGCGATGCGGGGGATTTCCCGGTAGATGTTCATGGTTGCCGAAAGATGGGTGAGGGGATCATAGTAATGGGCATCCGCACCGTTTTGGGTGAGGATCACGTCCGGTTTGAAGAATTCAATGACTTCCCGGAAGGACATCTCATAGGCCTCGAGCCACGATTCATCTTCCGTGAAGGCATCGAGGGGGATATTGAATGAATATCCATATCCTTTTCCGTGACCGCGCTCATTGATATTGCCCGTTCCCGGGAAGAGATACCGGCCTGTTTCGTGAATCGACAGGGTACAAACATCGGGATCATCGTAGAATGACCACTGTACCCCGTCCCCATGATGGGCATCGGTATCGACGTACAAAACCCTTGCCCCGTATTTTTCCTGTAAATACCGGATTGCAACCGAACTGTCATTATAAATGCAGAACCCGGAAGCCTTACCCTTGAACCCGTGATGCAATCCTCCCCCCAAGTGAAGGGCATGCTTCGCCTTACCGGTCATGACGCAGTCAACGGCCGTCAGCGTGCCGCCCACTAAATACGCACTTGCTTCATGCATCCCTTGAAACATGGGGGTATCCTCTGTACCGATCCCGAACCCTTCTGCCTGATCTTGAGAAAGCTGGCCATTACTCGCTTGTCTGACAGCGTTTACATAGTTGGGATCATGATTAAGAAATAACTCTTCGTCTGTAGCCATCCGCGGAGGGACGATGTCATCCGGTTGAAGAGCGTTCACTTCCTTTAAAAGGTCCATCGTCAGGGTGATCCGGGTTTGATTGAAGGGATGCTCATCAGAGAACCGGTACCCCAGCAGTTCATCTGAATAAATGAAGACAGCATCCTTTGTCATGATGAGATTCCCGGCATGTTTGGCCATAACACGTCATATCCTTCTTTCTTAAGATCACTGATCACGTTCATCGGGTTCATCGTCCGTACCCGGAATACAAGGATTTTAAAGGCTTCGTCTTTTTTATCGGGATAGACAAGGACACTTTGGATATTGGAATTATGCCGTCTGATGATGCCGGCCACTTCATAGAGGATGCCTGCTTTATGAGGGACCTTCACTTCGATCTGAGATCCGGGCTGATGGGCACCGGTCAATTGAATGAGGGTATACAGCAGATCGGTTTCTGTAATGATCCCGACGAGCTTCTTTTCCTTCAAGATCGGAAGGCAGCTGATGTGATGCTCATAAAAGAGGGCAGCGACTTCCTCCACGAAATCCAGTGGATGCCCCGTGATCACTTCGGTTTTCATGATGTATTTAAGTGGCTTCTGCAGCTCGGAAGTAACGGATCCATCATGGAAAATGGAAGGTGTACCATCCTTCACGTCCCGGTCACTTACGATGCCGACGACTTCCATCTCATCATTCGTGATCGGGATATGCTTGATTTTCTTTTCCCTCATTAAGTTTATGGCCGATTCAATCGTATCGTCGGCTTTCAATGTTTCGATTTTCGTTTTCATTATCTCTTCTACAATCACGCTCTCCACCCCTTTTAGAAACAACGCTAATACATAAAACGATTCATGAATCGAAGCTGATCAAATTGCTGAATGGAATCTGAATCCACCCTTTTTCCGATTCTCGCCATTAAGCAGTTGGCCGGATGGGAACTGATTTCAGGGTCATCCGTTGCGTAATATTCCAATCCGCCGGCGTTCATCATCTTCTCCATCACTTTCCGGTATTCCCATACATTAAGGCCCGTCCCTTTAAGGTCCCAGTGCCAATAGTATTCTGTCGTAATGACGATGTAATCTTCCATATGATCATCCATCATGGATACTTTCAATAGATTCTTCCCGACGGCCGCCCCGCGGAATTTCGGGATGACCTCGATGGCTCCGAGCTCGATCAGGTTCTTCATCTTCCCCTGTGACCACCGTTCGAGGGGATCAGGATATAAATATGTAACGTACCCGACAATGGTATGATTGTCCCTTGCAATCAAGATGCGCCCTTCCGGTAAACCGGCGATCTCGATCAGGGCTTTATGCTGCTGGGCCGGGGGTCTGAAAGCGACCAGGTCCTCATGGAAATCAAGGCGCGATAACTCCTCTGCCGAAATCGGACCTTCAATAATGATATTTCCTTTGGTTGTCTTTAACTCTGTTGCATTATAGGTTTTTTTCAATTTCATCTGGACACCACCTAAAGATATTCCTCCCCTCCATTATACATGAAATTAAAAAAGAGAGAGCGCTTTCACAAAAAATTCAGACGTTTAGATTCGGATTGTTATTCTGAAATACCTATTAGTGACGGGGTTTTGAGGAGTTAGTGGATCAAAATCCAGTGGAAATACTCCATGGCAGATTTTTTAAAAAATTGAGAAAATATTCGTTTTATACTATAATAAGATTGTAATTTCTTACATAAGGGGGATACGGTATATGAAAGTGGAAGCGCTACCAGTGACAAAGGGAAACTATAATCTTGAAAACTATGAAAATACGTATGATTCATTCGATTGGAAAGACGTCGAGAAGGAATTTTCATGGGCGGAAACAGGTCGCGTCAATCTTGCCCACGAAGCGATTGACCGGCATGCAGTATCTTTCAGGAAGAATAAAGTCGCTCTTTATTACCGAGATGCAGAACGTGATGAAAAATATACGTACTCTGATATGAAGAAGATGTCGAACAAAGCAGGAAATGTATTGAAGAGATTCGGGGATGTTGAGAAAGGTGACCGTGTCTTCATCTTTATGCCAAGATCACCAGAATTGTATTTCTCCGTCCTTGGTGCAATCAAACTCGGAGCCATCGTGGGACCCCTGTTTGAAGCATTTATGGAAGGAGCTGTCCGGGATCGCCTGGAGGATAGCGAAGCAAAGGTTCTCATCACCACTCCCGAACTATTGAAAAGGGTACCTGTAAGTGAACTGCCGAATCTGAAGCATGTCTTCCTTGTTGGGGAAGATGTGGAGGAAGATGATGTCAATGTAGACTTTATGGCTAAATTTGCTGAAGCGAGCGATAAGCTCCAAGTAGAATGGGTGGACCGGAACGATGGTCTGATCCTTCACTACACGTCCGGTTCCACTGGAAAGCCCAAAGGGGTCCTTCACGTCCATAACGCCATGATCCAGCACTATCAAACGTCTAAATGGGTACTGGACCTCCAAGAGGAAGATGTGTACTGGTGCACAGCGGATCCAGGCTGGGTCACAGGTACTTCTTATGGAATCTTCGGTCCGTGGCTGACGGGGGCCTCCAATGTCATAGTCGGGGGACGATTCAAGCCGGAGAACTGGTATAAAACGATTGAAGACTACGGTGTGACGGTCTGGTACAGCGCACCGACTGCCTTCCGGATGCTGATGGGTGCAGGGGATGAAGTCGTGAAGCAATTCGACCTGAGCTCCCTTCGTCATATCCTGAGCGTTGGGGAGCCGTTGAATCCTGAGGTTGTCCGTTGGGGTATGAAAGTATTCAACCTGCGCATCCATGATACGTGGTGGATGACGGAAACGGGTGGTCAGCTGATCTGTAACTATCCAAGCCTTGAGATCAAACCGGGCTCCATGGGGAAACCATTCCCTGGTATCCAAGCCGCGATCGTCGATGATCAAGGAAATGAAGTACCACCTTACCGGATGGGGAACCTGGTCATCAAAAAAGGCTGGCCATCGATGATGAATCAAATCTGGAACAACCCACAGAAGTATGAATCCTACTTCATGCCTGGCGATTTGTATGTATCAGGGGATTCCGCTTATATGGACGAAGACGGATACTTCTGGTTCCAGGGACGGATCGATGATGTCATCATGACGTCAGGAGAAAGGGTAGGTCCTTTCGAGGTGGAAAGCAAGCTCGTTGAACATCCGGCTGTTGCAGAAGCTGGGGTCATCGGGAAGCCCGATCCGGTCCGCGGTGAAGTCATCAAAGCATTCATCGCCCTTCGTGACGGATACGAAGTGACAGACGAGTTGAAGGAAGAAATTCGCCAGTTCGTGAAAAAAGGACTCGCAGCCCACGCTGCACCGAGGGAAATCGAATTCCGCGACAAACTTCCGAAGACGCGCAGCGGAAAAATCATGCGCCGCGTATTGAAGGCATGGGAATTGGATTTGCCGACAGGTGATTTGAGTACGATGGAAGACTGATAGATGTGTTGGAAGGACCCCCGCTCTTTGTGAGTGGGGGTTTTTTGGGTGTGGTAATTGCAGCCCAGTTTAAAATACAGGCAAAAAGCCTTAGAGATGCAAATATCTCTAAGGCTTTTTGGGATTTCCTTTTGTCCATGTTCAATAAAGGAGGCAAATGCCGGTTTGGTCAATAAGCGGAGAAATTCCTCTTATTTATCAATTAGAGCGGAAAATACCTTAAATAGCCGGAAAGATTCCGACTATTCACTCGAAAAATCGTAAAAATGATTACTTTTCCTTTGCTTAACCGGAATATCTCCGCTTATATCCCGAACAAAAGCTCTATTCTGCAATCTTAACCGGAAAATTTCCGCTTATTTTAACTATCACTGGTTCATCAATTAAGGGTAAGACTTCTTACAAAAATGCACATCCCTACTATGTGAATGAAGACAAAATATGCCATGTAAGCACAGCTAATACGTGACTACAATATAAAAAAAGAGGGAGACGTCACAACGACGTTTCCCTCTTTTCAATTAATCATCAGTTCTGCGCTGGTGGTGGATCCGGTTCTGTAGGTGGTTCGGTTCCGCCGCCGTCACTACCGCCATCACCACCGCCGTCTCCGCCTCCATTGCCGCCGTCATCTGCAGGAGGTGGTGGCTCCGGCTTATCTGGTTTATCGGGTTTTGGTGGTGGATCGGCTGGTTTATCACCAGGTGGCTTCGGATCTGTACCCGGTTTTTCAGGCTTGGGCTCCGGTTTTGGTGCCGGTTGTCCGATCTGGACCGTGTTGGAACGGGCAGATTCTTTGCCGGCTACGTCGACGGCAACCACGTAGAAGTCACCGTTTCCAACGGATACTGCTAAACTTGATCCGGACTTGACGCTTCCGACTTTTCCGCCGGATGTCCGGTAAACTCTATATCCGACGACATCGCCGCTTGCGGATGGTGTCCACGTGATTTTGTTCCCGTTTCCGCTCGCATTGACAGTTCCTGGAGCTGCTCCGTCATCGGAAATCTTGTTCTCCGCGATGAGGACATTTTTAAATCGTTCGTCTCCATCCGGGATCAGTTTGTCCGGATCTCCAGGCACTGCACCGAAGATATTTTTCACAAAGTCAGGGTTCAGGATGACACCCGGCTGTGAAAATTCCGCCGGTGTATTCGGTAATGCCAGGTATTTCTTTCCGTTCACCATCACGTATCGGCTCATAAGTAAGCTGTCATCCGTTTTGGTAGGAACGTATTTTGCATTGAATAAATCACTTTTAACGAGTCCCGCCTGGCTGCATGCTTCGGATGGAAGCAGTCCCGAGATGGAACAGAAGGATCTTCTGACGACCCCTTCCGGCTGTTGGAATGATGCATCAGGGTCGATCAAATCGGGAGCCAGGTCCCTGACATCATTCAGTAGATAGGACCATAAGCGGATGTTACGCAATCCGTAATGTCCATACCGGGCACGGGAACCGGGAGTGTTCAGTGACGAAGGCGTGTCATAACCGAACCAGGTTCCGAAGGTGATGCTCGGATTCGTTGCCACAAACCAGTGATCTTTGTAATCCTGACTCGTTCCGGATTTTCCGGCCCAGTCTGAATCAAAGTTCAGGAAGGTTTTCGCGTAGCGCCCGGTACCGAGGTTATGATCCAGGGTATCTCTCATCATATCGATCGTTAAATAAGCCGTTTGCGGACTGAACACATCCACGGGTTCTGACTTATGTTCAAAGACAACAGTGCCATCCTTGTCAACGATCTTGTCAATCATGAAGGCATCGATGAATTTTCCTCCATTGGCAAAGGTCGTGTAGGCATTTACATTCTCTTCGACCGTGACACCCGTCGTCGTCGCTCCCAGAGTAAGGGACAGGTTATTGTCATATCTGCTTGAAAGGGATTCGAAGCCCATTTTCAACAGAAACTCTTTAAAAGGATTCCGGTTATAAATATTCGCATACGTTCTGACCGCTGGTAGATTCAATGATTCTGCCAGGGCGAACCTTGCAGGGAAAAGTCCGCGCTCTCTGAATGAATAGTTTTCCGGTTTCCAGCCATTGATGTTGACGCCCACATCAGGAATCGGTGATCCCGGTGAGATGTACCCGTATTCAAGTGCTGGTCCGTAGGCGAGCAAAGGCTTCATGGTAGATCCGTTTGATCTGTGTGATTGAGTGGCATGGTTGATTTGTTCCAATTTGAAATCCCGGCCGCCGATGAAGCTGATGATGCGGCCCGTTTTGTTCTCGATCATCACGGCACCGACCTGAACCGGTTCTTCGATTTCTACATCTTTCCCTGTGTCAGGGTCTTTTACCGTTCTGGTTTTGGTCGGACCATACATCTCATACGCATCTTTTGTCTTTTGCATCTGATCATAGATCTTCTTGTTGATGGTCGAATGAATTTCATACCCGCTTTGACGGACATTGCGGTCTGCAAGCGTCTGGTACTTGTCTTCAAGCTCATCATTATTTTCCAGATCCTGTTCAGAATATCCATCTTTCTTGGCAAGCACGTTTTTCATGATTTCCACTGCCCTGCTTTCAAGTTCGGCAGTGAGCCATGGATATTGCTCGCGGGGTGATGGCTTTGGTTTCACGAAATCCTTTGAGATGTCATAGGCAACGGCATCATCATATTGCTTTTTCGTGATGTATCCTTCACGGTGCATCCGGTACAGTACCGTGTTTTTTCGGCTCATCCCGGCTTCGAGATTCTCTTTGATTTCCCCATTATTCTTGAATGGCGTGTAAGAGAAGGGAGCCTGTGGAAGTCCTGCGATAAAAGCTGACTGGGGCAGGGACAAATCTTTTGCATCCACCCCGAAAATCCCTTTGGCAGCCGATTGGACACCCGCGATGTTTTGGCCGGATGAGTTCCGTCCAAGAGTCGCTACATTCAGATAGGCTTCCAGTATTTCATCTTTATCAAAAAATCTTTCCAGGCGAAGAGCGAGAAGGATTTCTTTCGCTTTTCTTTCAAATGATACTTCATTCGTGAGGATCTGATTTTTGATCAGCTGTTGAGTGAGTGTACTTCCGCCCGATTGGGTGGCTGAGTTCGTGAATTCCTGCAGGACGGCGCGCATGATCGCTTTCGGCACGACACCGTTATGTTCGTTGAAGTACTCATCTTCCGTGGCAATGACGGCATGCTGCAGATCTTTCGAAATATCTTCAAGCTTCACTTCTTCCCGCTCAAGGTCTGTTCGGAGTTTCCCGAGATAGACATCGTCCGAGAAGTAAAGTCGAGAGGTTTCTTCGTAGTTGTAGATGTCCTTTTTCATTTGGTCATAAGGACGGATTGGTTCTTCCTTGACGAGTGAGGCGAAATAACCCGCTCCGACTCCTCCTGCAAATGCGAATCCCAATACAAAGATGACGATCAGGATCAAAGACAGGTTCCAGAATACACCGTATGTAATTCTTGCTCGTTTTTGTAGTCTAGTATTTGAAAAGAACCTGATTGCAGGGTCTAATTTTTCACGTAATATGTTCCATTTTTCCTTCATATATCATTCCCCCCAGAACATTCCCATTATAGCATAATTACAGGAAGGCTGTCGTAAAAAGTCAAATAAAATGGTCTTTTATCATGCGTTTAGTTGACTATTATTTTGGAATATGGTAAAAACCTAATATAGTGATTGTAATGATCATCCGTCATCTATCGGATTTTTGTACAAATAATACATGCAATGAGAGGAATAAGTAGTCTGCCTTCCCTGTTACGAAGAGAGTCAGTGGGTGCTGTGAACTGACACAAATGGCCGATGAATTACATCCTGGAGCTTTTGCCGTGAACCTTAGTAGCGGCAAACGGGGAGAGCCGTTATCTCTATGAGTGAAGGATGTTATTCCTTAATTTGGGTGGTACCGCGCGACAGCGTCCCTGCATATATGCAGGGACTTTTTTGTTGTTTGCACGTTGAATTAAAAGGAGGAAGAGAAGAGATGGATTTATTAAAAGACTTGGAATGGCGTGGGATCACGTACCAGCAGACAGATGCTGAAGGTTTGAAGGACGTATTGAATAAAGAAAGCATTTCGATTTACTGCGGAATCGATCCGACAGCAGACAGCATGCATATCGGGCATCTGCTTCCATTCCTGACGCTTCGTCGTTTCCAGAATCAAGGGCATCGTCCACTTGTACTGGTTGGAGGGGCAACAGGTTTGATCGGTGACCCGAGCGGTAAAAACGAAGAGCGTAAACTGCAGACGGTTGAAGCGATCCAGGGAAATGTAGCGAGCATTAAAGAGCAGCTCGAAAGCATTTTTGACTTCGAAGGCGAAAACGGAGCCGTGATGGTGAATAACTATGATTGGATCGGAGCAATGGACGTTGTAACATTCCTTCGCGATTTCGGTAAGCATGTAGGGGTGAATTACATGCTGGCGAAAGATACAATCTCGTCCCGTCTGGAATCAGGAATTTCATTCACTGAATTTACGTATACGATCCTGCAGGCAATGGATTTCAATCATCTATACGACAATTACAATTGTAAGCTGCAGATCGGAGGCAGCGATCAGTGGGGGAATATCACCACCGGCCTTGAATTGATCAGACGTACACATGAAGAGGAAACGAAGGCATTCGGTTTCACGATTCCACTTGTTACGAAAGCGGATGGAACCAAATTCGGGAAAACGGAAAGTGGTGCGGTATGGCTCGATCCGAAGAAGACCTCACCATATGAGTTCTACCAGTTCTGGATCAACGCGGCTGACGCGGATGTCGTGAAATACTTGAAGTACTTTACATTCCTTTCACACGAAGAAATCGAGGCGCTTGCTGCTTCCGTTGAAACAGAACCCCATCTTCGCAAAGCACAGAAGACGCTGGCGGAAGAAATGACGAAGCTGATCCACGGAGAAGAAGCCCTTGATCAGGCGATCCGTATCACGCAGGCGTTATTCAGTGGTGACATCAAGTCATTATCTGCTTCTGAAATATTGGAAGGATTCAAAGACGTTCCTTCTTTCGAACAGTCTAAAGGAGAAGAAATCGGATTGGTCGATCTCCTCGTCAACGGGAAAATCTCGCCATCCAAGCGTCAGGCGCGTGAAGATGTCGGGAACGGTGCCATCTACATCAATGGTGAACGCATCACCGATCTTCAGCATGTGATGGGCGAAGGGGATAAGATCGAAGGACAATTTACGATCATCCGCCGAGGAAAAAAGAAATATTTCAGAGTTCAGTACGTATAATAGAAAATACAATCTATCAGTGCGGTATCCGTTTCTCTTATTTTGGAGCGGGTGCCGTGCTTTTTTAGTTGAAAATAAATACACAAAAAAACACTGCCCACATGGTGGACAGTGTTTTCGTACAAAGATTAACGAGAGTAGAACTCAACGATAAGAGCTTCGTTAATTTCAGCTGGTAATTCAGAACGTTCAGGAACGCGTGTGAATGTACCTTCTAATTTGTCAGCATCGAAAGTTAGGAATTCAGGAACAAAGCTGTTCACTTCCATCGCTTCTTTGATGATGTCAAGGTTACGTGATTTTTCACGAACTGAGATTGTTTGACCAGGAAGTACGCGGAATGAAGGGATGTCTACGCGAGATCCGTTCACTGTAACGTGACCGTGGTTAACAAGTTGACGTGCTTGACGACGAGTACGAGCAAGACCTAAACGATAAACAACGTTATCCAGGCGGCACTCAAGTAACGCCATGAAGTTTTCACCGTGTTTACCTTGTAATTTGCCAGCTTGGTCAAATAGGTTACGGAATTGACGCTCAGTTACTCCGTACATGTGACGAAGTTTTTGCTTCTCTTGAAGTTGTAAACCGTATTCAGAGATTTTTTTACGTTGGTTAGGACCGTGTTGTCCTGGAGCGTAAGGACGCTTTTCTAATTCTTTACCCGTACCGCTTAGAGAGATTCCAAGACGACGAGATAATTTCCAGCTTGGGCCAGTATATCGAGCCATGAGAGACTCCTCCTTTATTGTTTTTATTTTGTTGTAAAATAAAAACACCTGTGAATAAACAATTATGTGCATTTTGTTTTCATGTACCTTCGCCCTAGCAGCAGAGGGTTACAAGATACACCTCAACACAGAGGAACAAAATACGAGCATAAAGGACTTCACTGAAGCTGCATTATTTTACACAAAGAATATTATATGATGCGAGAGAATAGAAGTCAAGGAAGTATTTTATAGATTCCTGAAAAGAGCGATCTGAATTGCACAAACAAAATAGTTCATAAGTCATTTGTTGTGATATAATAAAAGTTGAAAATTATGTTAAATAGGTGAGCAGATTTGCAGGAATCAAAGAGAGAGAAAGTTCTTCGATATCTATTGATCGGTATCTGTCTGCTGGTCGTATTGGGAGGTTTCCTTTATTCCTCCTCATCGGATAAAGTCGAGGAGATCGAACCAACCATCCATGCTGAAGTATTGTCCAGGGGAGACGGCAGTCGGAACCCGGTCATCGCAGTGGCAAAAGTGGTAGAAGAGCAACCGGTCCTTGTCATATATGAAATTGATCAAAAAAACCAATATTACTTTAAGGTATTACATAGTGTGTCGTTACACAATGCAGGGAAAATGCTTCGTACTACAAAGGAACATAATGGAGTCTGGGTCCAAATGGAAGAGGGGAAATGGGTACTATTTTCCGAATCGTTAGAGGTTTTACAGGAGCGGAAAAGTGATCCGTCTTCCGTCACTTCAACCCGCCAGCCCTTTCATATTCAGGAAGACACCGGATTGATCAGCATTTCCCGGGAATCTCGTGATGTCAGACTGGATCTTACAGACAAAAACGGGGAACCGAAAGAAATCCATTCCTTATCCGAAGACGATTCAGTATGGCTGGTTGTCTTTCAAAAGGATATGGTGCTGGCCAGGAGCCGGTGATGTAATTCGTTTCACAAACCTTTCAGGTGTGGGTGAGAAAAATGTACGTTATCCAACATGCTTTGCATGAATACAAGTCAAAGCTATTCGATTTAATCTATGAAGAATTGTCAGCAGATGCAGATCATTCTGTTCAATTGCAAAAGTGGCTGACGGTTGTAAAGGATTGCCTGGAAATCGATCAGGCATTTTTATATTTTTATACAGGTTCTACCTATTTCCTATATCAACCCCATCAAAATGGTGGTATTCCCCTCACACTTGCAGAAGCGACTGAGGATTATATCCTGCGTCCTATCTTAATAGAAAAAGAAGACCTTTCATCCATTAAGTTTCATTTTACGAAGAGTGATGGGAGTCCTTTGGCGATCCTCCAGGTGAAGACGGAGGATTCGAATGGATGGACCGATGAAAGCTGGCTTCATTCCTTTTGGAAGGCGAGCAATCAGTTTTTACAGCATACAGGCGGCATCCAGACCGTCCTTGAAGACGAGAGAAGATATAGGGAATTATTCAAAGTGACTGAGATCTTCCATTCAACGAGGGACGTTCATACGCTCCTTGTGCAGGTCATCGAGACGTTGAAACAGGTATTCCCGATTGATGAGTTCCGTTTGTTATTGTCCAATGACCGGCATGACTTCGGAGAACTGCCCATTAAGAGTTTCGATTTTGAGCGTGCCAATGAATCGGCCATGCAGGCATTTGTGAATGGAACCATTGAGTCCGGCGAAGAAGATATTCTCTATGCCCCTTTAAAAGGGAAACAGGGGATTTACGGGGTCCTTGAGGTGAAGTCTGTTTCCCGCGATTTTACGGATCAGAAGATCGAATTCATCCGCCTCTTAGCCTATACAGCGGGGAGTGCCTTGGAGAACGCCAAGCTTTATGAACAGTCGAAGAGGCTCATCACCGATCTTCAGCTCATCAATGAAACGTCCCATAAATTAAACTTGAATTTACGTTTATCTGAAACGGTCCTATTTTTGAAAAAACAGATCAAGCGGTCTTTCCAGGCATCCGCCATTGGGTTCGTCCTCCTTCAAAAAGGGGAGTACACCATTCTGGACGAAAGCTCCCCTGTCTTTTCTGAAGAGATCGGCAGGAGTTATATTTCGTATGTTAAGAACCGTATAGAAGAGGAGAGGGACTCCATCTTTTTAGGGGATGTCAGTGATCGATTTGAAGGAGCGGGAGCATTTCCGTCGATCATGGCTGCCCCCATGGTCCAAAATGAAGCACTGATCGGATTCTGTGTGGTGCTCCATAAGGAACCGTATATGTTTTCGTTTGATATGTACAAGCTGCTGCAGTCGTTCATCCATCATTCCACACTGGCCATCACCAATGCCACCCTCCGTGAAAAATTGGAGCATATGGTCATCACCGATCACATGACCAAACTGTTCGCACGGAATTATTTGGATGATGAAATGGAATCCTCCATGAATAAGGATGAGCTGGGGACCCTGCTCCTGATCGATATCGACGACTTCAAATCCATCAACGATAACTACGGTCATCAAATCGGCGATGAAGTCATCATAGAAGTATCCAATCTGATCAAGGGAATCGTCAGCCACCACGGATTTGTCGCAAGGTGGGGAGGGGAAGAACTGGCCGTCTACCTGCCATCCCTCGGTCGTAAAGAAGGAATGGAAATCGCAGAACGCATCATCAAGGACGTCCCATTGAAAACTGACCCTTCCGTCACACTATCATGCGGACTATCCATTTGGAGAACACATGACGACCACTGCCCTAAATCCGTCAAAGAACTAGTCAAAAAAGCCGACGAAGCCCTCTACCTGGCCAAAAACAACGGAAAAAACCAGGTCGTGAAAGATTGTCAGTAAACCATACCAAATCAACAGGAAGAGCCGACAATGGTTCTTCCTGTTTTTTGTTGGAAAACGTCACAAATAGGCACAACTTCCTTTACCACTTTAATGTAAACGCTTTCTTTTTCGCCAGGATTATCATATTCTAGAATAGTAGTTACTTAGACTTAAAGGGAATACTGGGAGGAATACTGGATGAAAGAAGAGAAACGTTTTGAAACAAGAGTGATTCACGAGGGGTATCAATCGTCTCAGCATTTTGATAGTTTAGCGCCCCCCTTATACCAAACTTCTACTTATACCTTCGCAAATGCGAAACAAGGTGAAAATCGATTCGCCGGTGAAGAAGAAGGATATATATATTCAAGACTGGGAAATCCGACGGTGGCAATCCTTGAGGAACGGATGGCATCGTTGGAAGGGGGAGAAGCTGCCCTTGCCTTCGGTTCAGGAATGGCGGCGGTAAGCGCAGTGCTATTTTCCCTGACAAAATCAGGAGATCATATCCTGTGCTCCCAAGGGGTGTATGGCTGTACGTTCGGTTTACTCGAGCTCCTGCAGGAGAAATTTGCGATCGGACATGATTTTTCTTCCATGGATTCTGAAGAGGAGATCAGGGGGAAAATAACGGATAACACCAGCTGTATTTATGTGGAAACCCCGATCAATCCGACCATGCAGCTCATTGATCTTGAACTGGTTGTGAAGGTTGCGAAGGAAAAGGGAATTCCTGTTGTAGTGGATAATACATTCTGTTCTCCTTACCTTCAACGTCCGCTGGAGCTTGGGTGCGACATTGTCATCCACAGCGCAACGAAGTATATCGGGGGACACGGGGATGTTGTTGCCGGCCTCGTCGTCGGTACACAGGAGAAAATGGCCGAGATCCGCATGACGACCCAAAAGGATATTGGTGGCATCATTTCTCCATTCGATGCGTGGTTATTGCTGAGGGGATTAAAAACCCTGGCTGTTCGAATGGACCGTCACTGTGACAGTGCTGAAAAGATTGCCGGTTTATTAGCGGGACATCCTTCTGTGGAAACGGTCATCTATCCCGGACATGAAAATCACCCTCAGCACGGGGTCATGAAGAAACAAATGAAAAAACCGGGCGGGATGATTTCCTTTACGCTGAAAGGATCCAAGGAAGAAGCGCAGAAGTTCATGGATGATCTCACAATGATCAAGATCGCCGTCAGCCTTGGAGATGCCGAGACATTGATCCAGCATCCCGCCACCATGACCCATGCCGTGGTGCCGGAAGAGTCAAGAAGGAGCATGGGAATCAATGATTCACTTCTCAGACTCTCTGTAGGACTCGAAGCACCGGAGGATATTTGGAATGATTTACTTCAGGCGTTGGATAAAGCATAAGAAAAACAGGAAGGAGCCGTCGACCGGTTCCTTCCTGTTTTTGTCTGTTACTTTTCCACATAGGCTTGCTTTGATTTCTTTGTGCTGACTCCATAAAGCTCGAACATGATTCCATAGAGGAAGACCGATAAAAAGATCGAGCTGGCCATGTCGAGGATGAAATGCTGTTTCACAAAAAGAGTCGAAAGGATGATCAGCGATCCCATTACCGGCACAAAGACCGTGTGGAACAAATGTTTATCCTTGATGTTGAAATTGCCGAGAATGATGGCAAAAGTCGTTAAAACATGGATGCTCGGGAAAGCATTATAAGGTTGGTCATGATTGTAGATCATCCCGACCAGGTCGATAAACAAGCCATCACCCGCGAGTTCCGGGCGGGGTACGGTCGTTTGAAAATAAAAGTAGATGACAAAACAAACCAGTTCACCGATGACAATGATACCGAGGGTTTTCAGGAATGTCTGGACATCTTTATACCAAAAGTAAAAAAGGTATCCTAAAATAAAGGCGTACCACAATATATATGGCACAATGAAAGCCGGCACGAATGGGATCCATTCATCGAGTTGTGTAGATAAAATGACTGCTTCACGGGTATCCGTATTTAATAGCGTGTATATAAAACCTAATGCCGGCATCACCAGCAAACATAATAAATAGGGTAAGTCTTTTTTCTTAGCTTTCATATTACACCTCTTTAGCTGTACTCCATTTTGGATATTGTATGGGATATCTCAGTGTAAAGTTCTCATGTACGGTACTCTTTTCCCTATAAAAGGAGCGGGGAAACGTGAACTTTTTTACAAGTCACCGAATATTTCCCAGCACAAAAAAACACCCTGTCGGAAATGTCGTATTCCCGGCAGGGCTTTATCCCTATTATACAGTATTAAAGATGTCTTAAAAGCTCATCTGTGAAGATTTCCAAATACTTCTGATCATCTTCGTCAAATCGTGCTTTTTCAGGGCTGTCGATGTCGAGGACCCCGATCAGTTTTCCATCTTTGACGAGAGGGATGACGATTTCAGATTGGGAGGCAGCGTCGCATGCGATGTGCCCGGGGAATTGATGGACATCCTCGATCCGCAGCGTCTTCTGTTCACTTGCAGCCGTACCGCAAACGCCTCTTCCTAAAGGAATCCTTACACATGCAGGCAGTCCCTGGAAGGGTCCGAGTACCAATTGATTGCTTTCTTCTTCCACTAAATAAAAGCCAACCCAGTTAATGCGGTCCATGAATTGGTTTAATAAGGCGGAAGCATTGCTTAAATTCGCAATCTGATTCTTTTCACCTTCCAATAAAGCCTTCAATTGTTTCGTGACAAGACCAAAGCCCTGTTCCTTTGTACCTTGATATTTTTCTACTTGAAACATCATAAACTCCCCCAATTCTACATATTCTGCGTTATTTCATGTCTAAGTGTTATCGCATGAACTCCAAGCGACATATCCTGTCGAGAAATACTTAAAGGAAATGCATACGAAAACACGAATTCTTAGTGTGAACAACTTATAATAGAAACATCTATTGAACCATTTTTAGCATATTTCTTCATCGTCTTCAATGATTTAGTTTATTTCTGAAACGTTTTTATACATTGATCCTCGCCACTGTTTTTTTCATTCGCCTAATATATATGAAAGAAGGGGAAATATGAAAAAACTAGAAACCTCCAAGTCGACGAAAGAATCCATATTTAAAGCGGCTGTGTACCTGTTTTATGATCATGGCTTCGATGGCACGTCCGTCAGGGATATTGCTAAGAGGGCAGACGTGAATCCAGCAACGATCTCCTATTACTTCAAAGGCAAGCAGGGCGTATTGGAAGCGTGCTTCACGCATTTCTTTGAACCGTACCTGCGTTTCCTTCAGGAAGAAGTGGAGGCGCTGAATTATGTCAGTGCCGATCTGTGCCTGAAGCGGGCCGTCTATAAAATATTGAAATTCCAAAGTGAGAATCATCAACTATCCCGATTCATCTGGAGGGAAGTATCCATCGATTCCCAGGTGGTCCGGGAAATCATCTCTTCGTATTTAATGAAAGAAAGGCATTATATGAAACGATTATTCGAACAGGGAATGAAGGACCATGCCTTGAAAAAACAGCCCATCAGCTTCCTCGTGATCCAGCTCAAGTCCATGCTGACGATGCCGTTCCTTCACAGCCAGCAGCTAAGGGAAGTGTGGCAGATGTTCCCTCAGGAATACTACTTCATCGATCAATATTATAAAAACATTGATCAATGGATCGACCTTCTCCTCGTATCTGAGGCAAAAGAGGTCATGAAAAAAGAGCTGATCATCTGAAAGAAAGAACTCTTCTCCGATTGAAGAAGAGTTCTTTCCTTTTATTTCATAGAGTCTCTTCCCTGATCCAGGCCTATAGCCGTGTGGGCATCCGATCCATAGACGATTTTTATCCACATGGCGCGGGCCTGTTCGATGACATCAGGCGGCGGATAGGATTCCCCGCAATGAGGTTTTACGAATCCCGCCCCGTTATAATCAAGCTCCAAATCCCTTACAGCCATTTCCTGAAGGATGAGGGATATCTCATCGGAAAAGCACTGGGATGCAGGAAACAGCTTCTGGAATTTCTTTACGAGAGTGATGTGACCGATACGCTTCGGCTTATAGTACCCCAGGTCTGCCTTGATCGATTGAAGGACGGTTTTATAATACCGCTTATAGATCTCATCCACCGATCCATAATAACCAATCATGGATTCGAACACCTCGGGACTGAAATCGAGACAATCCCATTTCCCTTGGTGATGCAGGAAATGAACAGAAAGAATGCTGTCATCCATCCGTGGTCCATAGGTCGAAAGGAAGTCTTCCGTCTCTTTCTCAAACCCTTCAATATAATCCACCTCGAGCCCGGAACGGATGGTGATCTTGTCCCTATATTTATCCTTCAAGATGTCCAGTTCATCAAAATAGTCACTGATACGTGACGGATCCATCCCACTATCCTGATCAGGCGTCGTATCCCTGAACCCGACCGGCAGCGGAGCATGCTCCGTAAACGTTATAGCACTATAATCAAGAGCCAGCGCCCTCTCCACATACATCTCAAAAGAATCCCCACTCCCATGCGGACAAAACGGCGTATGCACATGCCCATCAACCTTAACCATCAGACTTCACATCCTTCTCCTCTAATAATCATTTGTGTTGTTAAATAATGGACAGAATTCAAGTGAATCTAATCGGGGAAAGGAAAAGTGTAAGATTGTTAGCCCCAATTAGAAGTAATTTGAATCTAAATAAGTTGATTGGAGTGGAAGGTGCTCGACTCCTGCGGGAAACGCTGGACAGGTGAGACCCCGCAGGCGCAGCCGAGGAGGCTCACCGCCAGCCCCGCGGAAAGCGAGCACCTGGAACGGAAATCAACCACCACTCACTCATCCAAACGGTCTAAAACAACTAGCCAAATAGGCACCAAACCCAATAATCATACCCATTTCCCCTCAAATTTGCTAAAATTGACTTTTATCACTAAAAAATCAGAAATTAATAGTCAAAAAATGTCGTTAACATGGTATCATTATAGCAATGACAAATTATTAATGAAACATTCACATTCATATAGATGTCTACTGAATAGTTGAACAGGGGGCTTAAGATGCAATACGTCATCGCTGGAATAATACTTATCTTAATCGTATTCCTAATCGGATTTATCTCTAGAAAGAAATATTACGCCGAAATCGATCGGTATGAAGCCTGGAAAATCGATATCATGAACAAACCGGTTTCAGACGAACTTTCCAGAGTGAAGCAACTGAATATGACAGGTCAGACGGAAGAATTGTTTGACGGCTGGAGACAGGGTTGGGATGAGATTGTTGCTGTGCAGCTTCCTGATGTTGAAGAACTACTATTCGATGCAGAAGAGTACACCGATAAATTTCGCTTTAATAAAACCAAAGAGGTCCTGTCAAGAATCGATCAGGTTCTCACCGATACTGAAAAGAAGATCGAACAGATCCTGAACGAATTAAATGAACTGGTCGGCAGTGAAGAGAAGAACCGCGAAGAAATCCAGGCTCTTCAAGAAGAATTCCGGAACAGCAAGAAACAATTGCTCGCCTATCGTCATACATACGGTCAAACGGCAAAGCATATGGAAGCCGTCCTTGATAAGCTTTCTGAACAGATCAAACAGTTCAATGAGCTGACGGATCAGGGGAACTATCTGGATGCAAGGGAGATCGTCCTCAGCCTTGCAGAAGAAATGAAAATTGTTGCCTACAAGATGGAAACGGTGCCGAAACTGATCACCGACTTTGAAAACGTATTGCCTTCCCAACTGTCTGAGCTTGAAGCAGGATACGTCGAGATGAAGGAACAGGGCTACACCCTTGATCATATTGAAGTGGACAAAGAAGTGGCTTCTTTGAAGGAAACCCTTCAACACTTTAATAAAAGTCTTGAGGAGCTTCAGGTCGAAGAGGTGGAGACGGGCATTCAGGAAATAAAAGTGAAGGTCGAGAACCTTTACGATTTACTGGAAAAAGAAGTCCATGCCAAACATTTTGTAGAGCAGTACAGGGACCAAACGACGGAAGGGCTCATCAAGGCAAAGGAAGACAATGATGACATTCAATCGGAAGTAAGTATCGTGAAACAAGGATACCATCTTCATGATGCGGACCTAAGTACACCGAGTGAGATTGATAAGAAGATCATTCAGCTCTCAAAGCGGCATGAAATGCTGATGCACAAGGAAGAAACGAATGCGACGGCTTTCTCGAATTTAAGTGATGAGCTGAAAGAAATCAGGAGTGGACTGGAAGAACTGAATCAACAGCAGAGTGAGTTCTCCGTCTATCTGCAGAACCTCCGTAAAGATGAATTGGCTACCAGGGAAAAAATCCAGGAGCTTAAGAAAAAGGTGGCTGAAGCAAGCCGTATGATCTCGAAAAGCAATGTACCGGGATTGCCGGCCGATTACAAGGATCTTCTTCATGAAGTCCATCGTAAAATCGAACAAGTGAATGCGAGCTTAACGGAAAAGCCTTTAAACATGAAGTTCATCCAGGAAACATTATTGGATGCCGAGGACACGGTCGACCATTTCTACACGAAAACGGGAGGTCTGATCGAGAATGTTCTCTTATCAGAAAAAATCATTCAGTACGGAAATCGCTACCGGAGCAAATACAACTCAGTGCGGGAAGGTCTTCAGACGGCTGAAGAAGCCTTCCGTCAATATGATTACCGCAAAGCGCTGGAAGAAGCGGCCACAACCATCGAGAAGGTGGAGCCGGGCGCTTTGAAGAAAATCGAGAAGATGATAGATCTTGAAGAAAGATCATAAAAAAAAGGACTGATGTAGACGTTTAAATCTACATCAGTCCTTTTTTTATAAGGCGGCTTCAACTGGCTTCAATTGTCCGTTTGGTTTGTCCTGCGAGTAAGGCAATCACGAATCCGATGATGGCACCGATCATAGCCGGAACGATCCAGCCGATTCCTTGAGTATAGAACGGAAGGAATTGGAGGGATTGGCTGATGGCCGTCACGTCAACGCCAGCGGTCTTGATGCCATCGATCAAACTGATCAGACCCGTCGGAATCAATGCCCCTACATACACAAGGGAGTAACCGTTAAATCCATTATGCATGAATGAAAGAAGAATCAGTACGATCGCCAATGGATAAATGAAGATTAGAACAGGTAAAGAGACGGCAATCAACTGAGTCAATCCGATATTGGCGATGGTCATGCTGAACAGTGAAATGATGATCACCAATTTAGGATAGGATACCGGCAGGATTTTGGCGAAAAATTGTGAGCATGCCGACACAAGTCCGACTGATGTCGTAATGCACGCAAACGTAATCGCAAGTCCCAGGATGACTGTCCCCATTGAACCGAATAAATGGCTCGCTGCAGCCGAAAGGATCGCTCCACCGTTTGCCTGAGCGCCGATGGAATCCATACTGCTCGCACCGATATAGCTTAAAGATAAATACACAAGGGCTAGTCCTGCGGCGGCAATGAATCCTGCAATGATCGTGATGCGCGTCAAGCTGGATTTATTGGTGACACCGCGGTCTTTAATGGAATTGATGACGACGATCCCGAACACTAAAGCAGCGATCGTATCCATCGTCAGGTAACCCTCGATGAATCCCTTGAATAATGGTCCATCCTGATAGGCTTCATGCGGAGTGCCGAAGTCTCCCATCGGACTGATGATGCTTTTGACCACTAGGATCGTTAGGATTAGGATTAGGGAAGGAGTCAAAATTTTTCCGATTCGGTCCACAAGCTTTGACGGATTCATCGCAAGCCATGCCGTCAATCCAAAGAAGATAATCGTATAAATCAGTAAAGAAACGCCGTATTTCGCTGTATCTTCAGGCAAAAATGGGATGACCCCGATTTCATAGGCGACGGTTCCGGTTCGTGGAATGCCGAAGAACGGCCCAATCGCCAGGTACATAACAATGGTAAAGATAAGTCCGAATAATGGATGTACGCGGCTTGCAAGTGTCTGAAGATCCCCTCCGGACTTCGCGATGGCGATGACTCCGAGTAGTGGAAGCCCCACTCCTGTAATAAGAAAGCCGATGATACCGGTCCAGACATGTTCTCCTGCCTGCTGTCCCAGGAATGGCGGGAAGATCATATTCCCTGCTCCGAGAAAAAGAGCGAAGAGCATTAATCCAATCGTCAAGATCTGACTGAATGATAGCGCTTTCTCGTTCATATATACCCCTCCGTTTGTAATCGTTATCATAAGCAAAAAATATCTTATCATAAGTTTGTAGAAAAATGTCGAAAAACTAAATAGTCTTACAATTTAGTATATTTAAATAACTTCGCTTTCAGTTACCTTCTAGATTCTCGCAAAAATTCTGTCATTTTTCAATAATAATTTTTGGAAAATGAAAAAATTTTTTTGATTGATGTGATAAATCGCTTTTCTACTATAATAAATCCTTGCACCAAAATGAATTTCATTTGGGATGGGAAGGATTTATGGTAAGATTAATGATTGAGTATAAAGCGTCATGTAAAAGAAGGTGTAAACTTGATCTATTTTGATAATAGTGCGACAACCAAGCCATATAAGGAAGTCCTTGACACATTCCTGAAAGTAAATGAAAGCTATTATGCCAATCCATCGTCCATCCATTCGTTCGGTGGTCAGGTGGAAAAGTTAGTTCAACAATCCAGGGAGCAGATCGCTTCCCTATTAGGTATAAAGTCAAAAGAGGTATTCTTCACCTCAGGCGGGACTGAATCAAATAATTTGGCGATAAAAGGAACCGCTCTGCAATATGGTCACAGAGGGAAACATATCATAACGACCAGGATTGAGCATCCTTCCGTCATCAATGCCTTTAAGCAGTTAGAGGTGTTTGGATACACAACGACCTATCTTGATGTCGATGCAGCGGGCAAGGTCCGTCCCTCAGAATTGAAAGAGGCGATCCAGGATGACACGATTCTTGTTTCGGTGATGCAGGTGAATAATGAAATCGGCAGCGTGCAGCCGATCAGGGAGATTGCTGAGATCCTGAATGATTATCCCAAGATCCTCTTTCATGTCGATGCCGTACAGGCATGTGGGAAGGTCCCCCTTATTCTCGACGAAAAGCTCATCGATTTATGCAGCCTATCCGCTCATAAAATCCATGGCATCAAAGGGACCGGTATGCTATTTGTGAGGGACGGACTTGAGATTTCGCCTATTCTTTCCGGTGGCGAACAGGAGGGGAACCTGCGAAGCGGCACGGAAAACACCGGCGGTATCGTATCCTTCGCCAAGGCACTCCGGATGCATTTGGAAGAAAGTAAACAGAAGTTGGTTATAATGGAAGAAAATCAACAATATCTGAGGGAAGAGCTGGAGAAAATCGAAGGTGTCACGGTTCATACACCGGTACGGGATCACGCCCCCCATATACTGAATTTTTCAGTGGCGGATTTTAAAGGGGAAGTACTCATTCACTCCCTCGACCGGCATGAAGTGTATGTATCGACGACAAGCGCTTGTTCATCAAAGCAAAGCAAGCCCAGTCAGACCCTTTTATCCATGGGTGTACGGGAACACCTTGCCGGCAATTCGATCCGGATCAGCCTGTCCTTCCATAATACGATGAAGGAATGCAAAGAATTTATTGTATTACTAAAAAAAGAAATTCAATACTTACAACATACAATGAGGAGATCAAGATGAAATATAATCGCATACTCGTACGATACGGTGAAATTTCAACCAAAGGAAGAAACCGTAAGATGTTCACAGCCAAGCTCCGTGAAAATATCCTGCACACGCTGAAGGATTTCCCGACGGTCTCCGTTGCAGCGAGCCGGGATCGCCTCCACATTCAATTGGGAGACGAAAACGCAGAGGAAATCATTCCGAGACTTGAGAAAATCTTCGGGATCCAATCGTTCAGTCCAGTCGTCAAAGTCCCTCAAAACATGGAGGACATCATGAAGGCAGGACTTGCTCTCGTCGAAAAGAGCTTTTCCCCTGGCAAAACCTTTAAAGTGGCTGCCAGAAGAGCGGATAAGAAGTTTGAACTCGACACGAATGAATTAAACTATGAAGTAGGGTCCTATATCCTTCGCAATTTGGACGGATTGAAGGTGGATGTAAAGAATCCCGATATTCAACTGAATGTGGAAGTCAGGAAAGAAGGCGTTTATCTTTCTTCTGAAATTTATCAAGGGTCCACCGGGATGCCGGTAGGGGCGAGCGGGAAAGCGATGCTGATGCTTTCAGGCGGAATCGACAGTCCTGTCGCAGGTTATCTGACGATGAAAAGAGGAGTGGAGATCGAAGCCGTCCATTTTCACAGCCCTCCGTTTACAAGTGAACGGGCGAAGCAAAAGGTAATCGACCTTTCGAAGAAGCTCTCTGCCTTCAGCGGAAAAGTGAAGCTTCACATCGTCCCATTTACGAAAGTGCAGCAAACGATTCATGATCAGGTTCCTGAAAATTATACGATGACGTCAACACGACGGATGATGCTCAGGATCGCGGATCAAATCCGCGAGAAGAATGAAGGACTGGCACTCATTACCGGGGAAAGCCTCGGCCAGGTGGCGAGTCAGACGCTTGAGAGCATGCAGGCGATTAACGATGTCACAAATACACCGGTGTTACGACCGCTCATTGCCATGGACAAGCTTGAAATTATCGATATCGCGCAAAGAATCGATACCCATGATATTTCGATACTGCCTTACGAAGACTGCTGTACGATCTTCACACCGCCTGCACCGAAAACAAGACCTAAAAAAGAAAAAGTGGAGTACTATGAAAGCTTCGTTGATTTCGAGACCCTCATTAAAGAAGCTGTAGACGGTACAGAAACGATGACAATCGACGTTTCTACAGTCTCGAATGTAGAAAAAGCGTTTGACGAATTACTCTAAAATTTAGGATAATTTACCAAAGAAAATAACTGTATGAAGCCATGTGTTTTTACACAATCTATATTCAACAAGGAGGTGAAAACACATGGCAAACAACAACAGTTCAAATCAATTAGTAGCTCCAGGAGCTCAACAAGCAATCGACCAAATGAAATACGAAATCGCTTCTGAATTCGGAGTTCAACTTGGTGCAGATGCAACAGCACGCGCTAACGGTTCTGTAGGTGGTGAAATCACTAAACGTTTAGTTCAAATGGCTGAACAACAAATCGGTGGCGGATTTTCAAAATAATTAAATACAATGGCTACAAGGAGCGGGCTTCCCCGCTCCTTTTCTTTGTTTGTCGAAAATCCTCATATTTTGCTTCTGAGCAAAATATAACAAATAATTTAAAAAATTTAAATTATTTTGTATAATAGAGATGAATCGACAAACAAGGGGGAGTCATAAGTGAAAAGGGAAGAATTGATCGCACCGGAAAAGTATAATTTGGTGGAAGAAGTTGAGAAGTTTGCAAGTGGTGAAGAAAAGCTTGCCATCAAGTGGGAAAATGAAGAAGGTAAAAAAGAAGACATTACATACAAACAATTATTAAAGAATGTAAATAAAATTGGAAACGTTTTCTTAGGAGAGGGCCTTGAAAAAGGGGATGTCATCCTTGTCATGGTTCCCCGCTTAATAGAGGCATATGCTGTTTATCTTGCTGCACTGAAATCCGGGCTTGTCGTGATACCAAGCTCTGAGATGCTGCGGACAAAGGATCTTGAATACCGGATCGATCACGGGGATGTGAAAGGGATTGTAGCGTATTCTCCTTTCGTCGAGCAGTTTGAAAACGTAAGGGGCATGGATAATCTCAAGAAGTTCGTAGTAGGGGAAGGGCAGGACGGCTGGATTGCCATTGAAGAAGAAATGAAATCTGCCTCAGAGGATCTGGCATTCGCTGATACGCAAAGGGACGATATGGCCTTCCTTTCATATACGTCAGGAACGACGGGGAATCCGAAAGGGGTTGTCCACACCCACGGATGGGCCTTTGCTCACCTGAAAACAGCGGCACGTGAATGGCTTTGCATCGAAGAAGGAGATACGGTTTGGGCAACAGCAGGTCCCGGCTGGCAAAAGTGGATCTGGAGTCCGTTCCTGTCTGTCCTCGGTTCAGGTGCCACAGGTCTTGTGTACCAAGGAAAATTCGATCCGAACAAATATCTTCAGATGCTCGAGGATAATCATGTCAACGTCCTATGCTGTACGCCTACAGAGTATCGCCTGATGGCAAAAGTCGATAATTTGGGAACATATAAGCTCGCTCACCTGCACAGCGCCGTGTCGGCAGGTGAGCCGCTTAACAGGGAGGTCATCGATGCCTTCAAGAGACACTTCGAGATCGAAGTCCGTGACGGCTACGGTCAAACGGAGAATACCCTCCTTGTCGGAATCATGAAAGGGATGGAACTGAAACCGGGCTCCATGGGGAAACCGACCCCTGGGAATCGTGTCGAAATCATCAATGATGAAGGTTACCCTTGTGAAGTAGGCGAAGTGGGAGACATCGCGGTTCACGTAGAAACGCCTGCCCTGTTCAAAAATTATTATAAAGATCCCGAACGGACGGCCATGCAGTTCAGGGGAGATTACTATATTACGGGAGATAAAGCGAAGAAGGATGAAGACGGCTACTTCTGGTTTGAAGGACGTGGGGACGATATCATCATCAGCTCAGGTTACACGATCGGACCTTTTGAAGTGGAAGATGCCCTCGTGAAGCATCCATCGGTTCAGGAATGTGCCGTCGTCGGAAGTCCCGATGAAGTAAGGGGGCTGATCGTAAAGGCGTTTGTCGTCTTACGTGAAGAGGTGAATCAGGAGGATCCCGATCTCATTCCTTCCCTTCAGCAGCATGTGAAAGACTTAACGGCCCCTTACAAATATCCACGCAAGATTGAATTTGTGAAGGAACTGCCGAAAACAACATCAGGAAAAATCAGAAGAATCGAATTGAGACAAAAAGAACTGAGTTCAGTGAAAAATTAATCACGGATAGGGGGCCATCAAGGCTCTCTATTTTTTTTGGTTTTATCATTTCAGAATCTTCCTATAATATGATACATTTGAGAAATAGACTTTTAGGAAAGAAGGAAATGCATCATGGGTACTTTATGGAGAAACGGCACCATCTATACAATGCAGCACGAAGGACATCATGTGGAAGCGGTTTTTACAGAGAATGGCCAGATCAAAGGCTTGGGGACTTCGGAAGAACTGGAGCAAAAGTTTACGATTGATTCAGTCGTTGATTTAGAGAACAAGATCATGTTCCCGGGGTTTGTTGACAGTCACATGCATCTCATCGGTCACGGTGAGACGCTGATGAGGCTTGATCTTTCCAGTATGAACAGCAAGCGGGAAGTGCTGGAGGCCATCAAGGAAAAAGCCCAAGGCGTCGAAGAAGGAAAATGGATCATCGGGGAAGGCTGGAATGAGAATCTTTGGAGCGATGCAGCGGTTTTGACCAAGCAGGAAATCGATGGAGTCGTTCCGAACCATCCTGTGCTTCTAAAACGGATCTGCCGGCACGCCATGGTGGTGAATTCACTTGCCTTCAAACATGCAGGCATCGACGAGAACACCCCGAATCCAGCAGGCGGCTTGATCGAACGAGATGATGAAGGCGGATTGAATGGTTTATTGAAGGATAAGGCACAGGATCTGATGGTCGATGCCCTGCCTGCCATTTCTTCCGAGTATCTCGTCGAAGCCCTGACCAAAGGAATCGAAAGCTGCTGGGAGCATGGATTGGTCGGCGGTCATACAGAGGACCTGAGCTATTATGGGAATTTCAAGAAAACATACAATGCGTTCCTTGAGACCATCAATGAAGGCAAGAGAAAATTCAGGGCCCATCTTCTCGTCCATCATGAAGTGATTGAAGACTGGAAGGAAGATGGTCATCAGTTCCTGAGCGGAAATGAATTCATTGAATTCGGCGCCATGAAAATTTTTGCCGATGGTGCATTGGGTGGCAGGACGGCACTCTTGAGCTATCCGTACGCCGATGATCCAAGCACGACGGGAGTCAGCATCCACACGAACGAACGACTTCTGGAACTTGTGAAAAAAGCAAGGAAGTATGAACTGCCGATCGCCGTCCATACGATCGGGGATCAGGCATTTGAAAATGTCGTCGACAGCATCCTGGAGGCGCCGACCCTTCATGGCAGGCGGGATCGTCTCATCCATGCCCAGATCCTCCGCAAAGAACTGATCGAGAAGATCAAAGGGCTGCCCCTCATCCTGGATATTCAACCGAGGTTTGTGGCATCGGATTTCCCATGGGTCGTTGAACGACTGGGAAAAGAAAACATGAAGTACAACTATGCGTGGAAAACGCTCCTTGACGTAGGCATCCCGTGTGCAGGCGGATCGGATGCCCCGATCGAACCGATCAATCCACTCTGGGGAATCCATGCGGCGGTTACTCGCACGAACCCGCTGGACTCTGAGAGGACCGTGTATCGTCCGGAAGAAAAGCTGACGATGTATGAAGCGATATCCCTTTTCACGAAGGGAAGCGCATATGCCTGTCACCATGAGCAAGATCGAGGAGAGATCCGTGAAGGGTACACAGCAGACTTCACCGTCTTGGATATCGATCCATTCACCGTCGAAACGGACCAAATACTTGGCAAAGTCGTCGATATGACGATCGTTGACGAGACCATCGTTTATAAAAAAAATAAATAATCATTGCCCCTAAAACTGTTCACCGATATAATAGAGATATTTCGGAAATAGAAATAGTTTTGGGGGTGTTTTTTATGAAGCAAGATCAAGCCGGGATTCTGTATACGGCATTTTCATACTTATTATGGGGAATTCTGCCGATCTATTGGAAATGGGTTAATCATGTGTCGGCAGATGAAATCCTCGCCAACCGCATCTTTTGGTCGTTCTGGTTCATGCTTCTATTCTTGTTCGTCAGCAAGCGTTGGAAGGAATTCACCAACTATCTGAAAACATCTCTAACCAAAAAGAAGCAGTTATTCGCTTTGCTGCTTGCTTCACTTCTGATCAGTACGAACTGGTTTATCTACATATGGGCCGTGAATACGAATCAGATGGTGGAAGCAAGCCTGGGCTACTATATCAATCCACTCGTCAGCGTGCTGCTGGGCGTATTCATCCTGAAGGAAAGCCTTTCGAAGGCACAGATCATTTCCTTTGGATTAGCCGCCATCGGGGTGCTGATCCTGACTCTTTCATACGGGGAATTTCCCTGGATCGCCATCGGTCTCGCTTTCTCATTCGGCCTATACGGATTAGCCAAAAAGCTCATCCAGGTGGAATCATCCATCGGCCTCACACTCGAAACGATGACCATCGCACCACTATCCCTGATCTACCTTGGCTACATGTACCAAGAAGGAACCCTTTCCCTCTTCCACGTTTCAGTAGGGACGGACCTTCTACTAATGGGAGCCGGGGCAGCAACTGCGATTCCATTATTGTTCTTCTCCAAGGGTGCCCAGCAGATCCCTCTATACATGGTCGGATTTCTGCAATATATCGCCCCGACGATCACGTTGATTCTCGGTATATTCATGTATCATGAAGAGTTTTCTGTTACCCATCTCGTTTCGTTCATGTTCATCTGGCTTGCCTTGACGGTCTTCACCGCATCGCGTGTGCAGTATGCAAGGAAACGCCGACGGGATGCCAGATTATCGGCATGATGAAAAACGCTCCAGTCTTTTTGACTGGAGCGTTTTTGTTTGGGTTTTAGTTAGCATTGTCATCCACCCAAAAAATCTCTTTTTCAGAACCCATTCAACCTACAAAAACGACCGCTTCACTTTCTCCCAGAACGAGTTATCCTTCAATTTTACCGTTTTAATGACCTTGTCACTCAGTTTGGCTTCGACTTTTTCCACGTGCTGAATACTCAAAGCCTCATTGTCCATTCCCATGGCAGGGTAGTCGTTTCCGTCCTGGACGATCTTTAGTACGAGTCGGCGCTTTCCGCTCAAGATGAAGGAAGAACCGAGTGTACGGTAGCGGTTATTATTCAGGGAAGCCATTTCGCTCACCTGGATGCAAGGGAGCATCGGATCGACAACGGCACCGTTGACGGATTTATTGTAAGCGGTGCTTCCCGTCGGGGTGGCGAAGATCATGCCGTCGCCCCGGAACGTTTCGAAATGTTTGTCGTCGATGAAGACGTCCATGACGAAGGTTTTGATGATGCCGGAGCGGATGCTGAATTCATTCAGGCAGTGAAAGGACGTCTGGTTGTCGACAGTCACTTCGATGGTCGGGTATTTGCGTACTTCGATCTGCTCTGTTGTCATGGCTTCAATCATCTTGGATGTGTCATCAATATGGAAGTCACAGTACATGCTTAACGTACCGCCGGTTGAAATACCTGCATACAGGCAGTCCTCCCTGAAACCGGTTTGACGGACGGCCTGGAGGAATGTTCCGTCTCCTCCAATGCTGACGATGATGTTCGCGTTCTTCGAAGATTCTACTATATTGAAATCATAACGCTTTGCCAGTTCATATAATTGATCAAGTTTGGCCTGCATTCCTTCTTGGTGAAGGCTATAGAAAAAGATATTTCGACGGTTATTCATCGTATGTACCTCCCAGGATAAAAGATAATTTTTCCCATTTACATGAAATTTTGCTAGAATCTAACTTAGTGAATATTCTATCATGTTTCACCATGAGAATGATATTCATATCCTTACATAAGATAGGGTAAACGAGGGAGGAATATACAGATGAATGCAAAAAGGTGGACGGCATTAGGAATCGCTGGCGCATTATTCTTTGTTTCGGTAATCGTCAACTTTGCGACCTCTGCTGTGACAAGCGATGTTAATAAGGCATTTGAAGACATGTTCGGAGGGACGGACACTCCATTCTCCGAGGAAATCATCGATGAAGGGAATGCGAATAAACGGATCGCGGTCCTTGAAGTGGAAGGTGTCATCCAGGATACGGGTGGTGCAAGTTCCTTATTTGAAAGCCCGGGCTATAACCACGAGCTCTTTATGGATAAGCTTGATGCCGTTGAAAAAGACAAATCTGTCAAAGGGATCATTTTAAAAGTGAATTCCCCAGGCGGCGGGGTAGTGGAAAGTGCACAGATCCACTCGAAGCTTGTGGAAATCATGGAGAAGACGAAAAAACCGATCTATGTATCGATGGGCGGTACGGCGGCATCCGGCGGCTATTACATATCGGCTCCTGCCACGAAGATTTTTGCCAGCAAAGAAACGCTTACTGGTTCACTTGGAGTCATCATGCACAGCATCAACTACTCGGAACTCGCAGAGAAATACGGCGTCGATTTCGTCACGATCAAAAGTGGACCGTATAAGGATATTATGAGTCCAACACGTAAAATGACCGATGAAGAACGAAAGATCATTCAGTCGATGATCGACAATTCGTATGAAGGTTTCGTGGATGTTATCGCGAAAGGCCGTGATATGTCTGAAGCGGAAGTGAAGAAGATTGCCGACGGACGTGTGTACGATGGAATCCAGGCGAAGGAAGTCAATCTGATTGATGAATTCGGCTATGTGGAAGATACGATTGCAGCGATGAAGAAAGATTATAAATTGAAAGATGCACAAGTATTTGAATACACGGCGGGCGATCCTTTCTCCGAGTTCTTCAGTATGGGTGCAAAGAAAATGATGGGTCAGGATATGGAAGCGGCGGCACTGATGAAGCTTTTATCAAACCCGGGCTCTCCACGATTGATGTATCTCTACTCTGAATAAGGAAGGTGAATGAAGTGAGTGATCGCTATGAACATAATGAAACACGGGAGCATATCGAAGTCCAATCTTCTTCTCCTGACTATTCAAGGACCACCCCCCACGACGGCTATTTCCTGGCAGGATTCTGGATACGCTTCTGGGCTTATCTTGTCGACTTGATCGTCATCGGAAGCATCACGAGACTGATCGTGAACCCGATTTTTAAACTATTGGATATTTCTTTATCCGACGGCTCGATGTTTGCCCCGATTTCGATTCTGACGAGCATCGTTTTCTACGGATACTTTATCCTGATGACGAAATACTTCAGCCAAACCATCGGCAAAATGGTATTCGGTATCCGGGTCATCGAGCTGAAAGGCACGAAGCCATCATGGGGAACCATCCTCTTCAGGGAACTGATCGGCCGGTTCATCTCCACGACGGTCTTTATTTTATATGTAGTCGTGGCTTTTACCCATAAGAAGCAAGGGATTCATGATTTGTTTGCGGATACGACGGTTGTTCAGGAAAAGAAGAAGCTGGAATTTACTCCGGCTGTGTAAAAAGAGAGGCAAACCTGCTGATGGGGCGGGTTTGTTTTTTTTGTGGGCGAGGGGTGGGGGTTTCCCTATTTATGGTAAAAGACGCAATTGCGGGGTGAAATGACGCAATAAAGGAAATAATGCCGCAATCCCCCGGGAAAATGACGCAATTAATCCAAAAACGACGCAATCATCCACCCGGCAAGGTCGCACAAGCTATTTTTCACTGCAAATTCCACCCACTCAAGTTTATTTTCCCCCACAATGACCATAATAAGAGGTTGAAGGGTGTGAATGTATGAGCTGGTGGATCTGGACGTTAATCATTATCGCGGCACTTATTCTTTTTCTATTATTCATTGCTATCATCACAAAGCTGACGGTCACGATTTCCTTATACCATGGAAATGACAATGATCATTTCAAGGTAAAGCTGAGAGCGTGGTTTGGTTTGATCAAATATACGATCGACATACCGCTTGTGAAGCTTGATGACGACGGTCCGAATGTCGTCGTCGAACAAAAAACGAAGAAGGGGAAGGAAAGCAATCCATCCAAGGAAAAGGAGTCCAAAAAGAAAATTACGCCCCATGATTTCATTGCGAGTTTACATGATACGAAGGAAATCGTCATTCACGTACAATCCATGCACCGGATCATGCGGGGGTTTCTTAAAAAAGTCAAACTGGATCAGGTCGAGTGGAAGACTTTATTCGGGACCGGGGATGCGGCATCGACGGGGACGTTGACGGGGACAATCTGGGGAATGAAAGGGAGCATCATCGGCATCCTGAGCGGATATATGCGCCTGCAATCCATGCCGGTCATCGAAGTGACACCGACATTTCAGCATGCGGTGATACAAACGCAATTTTCATGTATTATCCAGTTTCGCATAGGGAATGCTATCCTAGTAGGTTTCAAGATACTTCGGTACTGGAGAGGCGGTATGGCTAAGTTCAAGACAAAGCCCCTTTCCACCATTTCTGGAGAAAAACAATCAGTCTAATTAGGAGGTCTTCACATGTCAGAACATCCGATTGAAGGTCTGATGACCACGGCAATGGAAAATTTAAAAGAAATGATCGATGTGAATACGATTATCGGTGATCCCGTTGAAACACCCGATGGAAGCGTCATCCTTACCGTTTCAAAGGTAGGCTTTGGGTTTGCGGCAGGCGGCAGTGAGTTCATCATCGACAGTAAGGGGAAAGACGACAGCGGTAAAGGCGGAGAAGGCGGCGGTGACAAGTCATCCCCTAAGCAGCAGCCGTTTGGCGGAGGTAGCGGGGGCGGTGTCTCCATTACGCCGATCGCGTTTTTGATCGTCAGCTCGAAAGGAATTAAGATGCTTCATTTAGATGAAAGCACTCACCTGATCGATCGTTTGCTGGACCTCGCTCCTGGTGCCATCGAGAAGATTCAGGGCATGATGAAAAAGGACGGCAATAATCAGGAAAACAACGGACAGCACAATCAAAATCATAAGATGGAACTGTAAATGATTGAGAGCTTACTCGAATGAGTGAGCTCATCTTTTTTTTGAAAAGGACCCCTATGATTTGCTTTCCTCCTTCCTTTTTCTGTACTATGAAAGGGTACATACTATTTATAGAGGAGGAACAAATAATGGCAAATATCACGTTTAAGAATAACCCTGTCACTCTATTAGGTAATGAGGTTAAAGTAGGCGACAAAGCTCCCAACTTCACAGTATTAGCTAATGATCTATCGGAAGTCACACTGAATGATTCCAAGGGCAAGGTACGTTTAATCAGTGTCGTTCCTTCGATCGATACAGGTGTTTGTGATGCACAGACACACAAATTCAATGAAGAAGCAACGAAATTTGATAACGTAGAAGTATTGACGATTTCAGTGGACCTTCCATTCGCACAAAAACGCTGGTGCGGAGCGAACGGTATCGAAAATGTCCAAACCCTTTCCGATCACCGCGACCTTTCTTTCGGTGAAGCATTCGGCGTTCATATCCAGGAACTTCGTCTTCTGGCACGTGCTGTATTCGTTGTAAACAGCAATGATGAAGTAACGTATGTGGAATATGTGAGCGAAGCGACTGACCACCCGGATTATGACGCTGCCGTTGAAGCAGTGAAAAACGCGAAATAATCCTGTCCCAACCAAATAGTTCTAAAAAGCATGCTGACCTGACTTATTGATGGTCAGCATTGTTTTTTTACAAACGCCTGGGACAAAGGTACAATAGATGAATGAAAATGTGATAAAGGAATGAATGCCGATGATTAATTCGCCAGTCGAATCATTATTTGGAATAATCGACGAAACGGCCACACTGCTGAAGGATGAACTTGCCTGCAGTTATTTAGAAGCCGTTGCCGAAACGGGTGAGAACCTGTTTCAGGGGGACGTCCTCCAGGAAGAAGTCAGTGAACTGACGAAGAAGCGCCTGAACAAAAAGTACGACGAAGCAAACGTATCTCAACTTGAGAATGAACATATCCGTAAAGCGTTTCAATTCGCTATTTTAAAAGGAATGAAGGAAAACGTACAGCCGAATCATCAAATGACCCCGGACTCACTTGGATTATTCATCAGCTATCTGGTGAATAAATTCACGGCGGGCATGAATAAGCTGTCGGTCCTTGACCCTGCGATCGGAACGGGGAACCTCTTGACGACGGTGTTGAACCAGATGCCGGGTAAAGAAACCGAGTCCATCGGTGTCGAAATCGATGAAGTCCTCATCAAGCTTGCCTATGTGGGAGCGGATCTTCAGAAGCATCCATTGCAGCTCTTTAACCAGGACTCACTTGAGCCATTGTTCATCGATCCTGTCGATCTTGTGCTTTGTGACCTGCCGATCGGGTATTATCCGAACGACCTGCGCGCCCAGGATTATGAGCTGAAAGCGGATGAAGGACATTCCTATGCCCACCATCTGTTCATCGAACAAAGCCTGAAGCATACGAAAGACGGCGGGTATCTGTTCTTCATCGTGCCGAACGGACTGTTCGAATCGCCGCACAGCGCACAACTTCAAGGTTATCTTAAAGAAAAGGCAGACATCCAGGGCTTCCTGCAGCTGCCGCTTTCCCTGTTTAAAAATAAAAACTCGGCGAAGAGCATCCTGATCCTTCAGAAGAAAAAGACAGGAATCAAGCCTCCTAAAGAGGTACTGCTTGCGCAACTGCCAAGCCTTTCGAATCAAAGAGCCCTTCAGGATATCCTGTCGAAGATCGATCAGTGGCTTGTGCAGAATAAGTAAAGACTGCCTTTGGGCGGTCTTTTTTTTGGTGTTTTATTGGACGGGTGTTGGGGGTATGCAGAGAATGAGGAGATTATCGACCTTTTCAAAAGATATCGACCGCTCAACATGAATCGACAATTTTCGTAAAAACGTATTCAAACTTTTGTGAAAACATTTAATTTAACATGAAAACGATGTCATTTCAAGCTTTTTCTTGAAATAGGGTGGAGTCAGTGATTTAATGGGGAATTGAGAGATAAAAAACGATTCAATGAACAGAATAATGGTAGAGTCGATCGATCGAAAACAAAAGGAGCGATACAACGTGGCAAAAAAAGTGATTGCAATTAATGCTGGAAGCTCTTCGTTAAAGTTTCAGCTTTTTGATATGCCTGAAGAAACAGTCATTACCAAAGGTCTAATTGAACGTATCGGATTAAACGATGCGGTTTTCAATATAACAGTGAACGATGAGAAACGTGAAGAAGTAACGGATATCCCGAACCATGAAGTAGCGGTTAAAATGTTGCTTGAAAAGCTGACAGGCTTTGGCATCATCAACTCACTTGATGAAATAGATGGAATCGGTCACCGTGTCGTGCACGGCGGTGAAGTCTTTAATGATTCCGTTCTGATTACAGATGAAGTTGTGACGAAAATCGAGGAACTGTCTGATCTGGCGCCCCTTCATAACCCTGCAAACTTAACGGGAATCAAGGCATTCCATAGCGTGCTGCCGAATGTTCCTGCGGTTGCTGTGTTTGATACAGCGTTCCACCAAACGATGCCTGAAAGCTCATTTTTGTACAGCCTTCCGTATGAGTACTATGAAGATTTCGGAATCCGTAAATATGGTTTCCACGGAACTTCCCACAAGTATGTATCACAACGTGCAGCTGAAATGCTTGGCCGTCCGGAAGAACAAGTGCGCCTGATTTCTTGTCACTTAGGGAACGGTGCAAGTATCGCAGCCATCGAAGGCGGTAAATCCATCGACACGTCCATGGGCTTCACACCACTAGCTGGTGTTGCCATGGGAACTCGTTCAGGTAATATTGACCCGGCCCTTATCCCGTTCATCATGGAGAAAACAGGATCAACGGCTGATGAAGTATTAAATATCCTGAACAAGAAATCCGGTATGCTTGGTGTATCTGGATTCTCAAGTGACCTTCGTGATATCGAGCTGCAGGCTTCAGAAGGTAACGAGCGCGCGGAACTGGCTCTTGAAGTGTTCGCTAACCGTATCCACAAATACATCGGTTCATATGCATCACGCATGTACGGTGTAGACGCGATTGTCTTCACGGCAGGTATCGGTGAAAACAGTACGCTGATCCGTGAAAAAGTCCTTCAAGGCTTGGAATTCATGGGCGTCTACTGGGATCCGGCACGCAACCAGGTCCGTGGTAAAGAAGCATTCGTCAACTATCCGCATTCACCAGTCAAAGTTATGATCATTCCTACGAATGAAGAAGTCATGATTGCTCGTGATGTTTTGGAAAAAGGGAATATCTAATCTGAAACGGGATCGCTGAGGCGGTCCTGTTTTTTTATAAAAAGCATTTCTTTTCCGCTCGAAATAACTGACTATTCCCACCATTCTCCCCGTCACCAAGGAATTGTCCCTTCCATATATGGTATACTATACGTAATTTAAGGAATGTAAGGAGTGGGGAGAAGTGAACTGGTCAGAACGAGATAAGCAGGTATGGCAGTCGATCAAGGCTTGGAGAGAAGAGTTGTATGAATATGAAGCGAATGATTTGGAGCATACATATGTGAAGTGGCTGGATTACGCGTTTGAATCGATTCCTGAAGATGTTCAGGATCAGTTTTTTCAGCGGCTGGATGGCTGGTTGTTTCATATGCATTCCCTGATTCAAGGTTCACAGATGCAGAATGATGCCCGGGAGCGGATCCTTGTGACGGCGCGGGCATTCAATCAGGATATTCAGACGGTCGAGGATCTTCACTATTTAACGATTGACCAGCTTCATTACATAGCGGAACAGCATGCGGGACGCCATCGCATCTACTCCCTGCTGCAAGGTGGGGTGACGGGTACCGGTGGGCTTGTGGCTCTTGGGTCGGATCTGCCGGCGATGCTCGTCATCAATCTGCGTTCGGTGCAGCTCATCGCCATCACGTATGGATTCGATGTTCAGACGCCGTTTGAAATGATGACGTCATTGAAGGTGTTCCATGCAGCGACCCTGCCGGCAAGGCTCCGGGCCCTTGCGTGGGAAGATCTGATGGAGGATCTGAACAAGAAAGATTCCAATTACTTTTACGATGGATCAGAGCAGCTGACGGATTATACTTGGCTGGAAGGCTCAATGAAGCAGGCACTGAAAGCGATGGCCATCACCATGTTCAAAGGGAAGAAGTGGTCGGGTCTGCCTCTTGTCAGCATTGCCATCGGGGCGGGATCCAATTATCAGCTTTCCAGGAAGATCACTGATTTTGCCGAAAAATATTATCAATACCGCTACCTGCGCGATAAGAAAAATGAACAATAAAAAAGGGGAATGATGTGCTCAATGCATCATTCCCTTTCTGTTTTTTCCGGATTGGTCCGGTACCAAAGCCATAGATCATTGATTTCAGAAGCCCGTTCGGAAATTTCATGATTGATCATGCAGGATCGTTCAAAATCGTCTTCCCCAGCCAGTTCATCCTGAAGGCGCTCGATCTCTGTATCAATTTCCCCGATCCGGTCTGGAATCGTTCCACGGACGCGCTCCCACTCAAGGAGAATCACTTCCTGTTCCTCTGATGAATACATCGGCCATTCCTTCAATTGCAATGGAAGGTGGATTCCGAGTCTTGAATCGTATGAAAAAAATTCGTTCCTCATCTATCTGGATGCTCCTTACGTTTCATTCTTCTTTCATCCTACAATAAATTCTGCGTGAAGCCCAGTGCGAAGGGGATGTCACCAATTGTCCATAAAATAATTATACAAATTTATGAATAAGTATTGATGTATTTCTTGTAAACTGCTAATATAAATTCATCTTAAAGAATAAATATTCATTTATATAGAAAATCAACAGGAGGAGATACGGATGAATAAAAAAGTGGTATTAGCCTACTCAGGTGGTTTGGATACGTCGGTTGCCGTTCAATGGTTAAAGGAAAAAGGATACGAAGTCATTGCATGCTGCCTGGATGTCGGGGAAGGAAAGGATCTTGATTTTGTACAGGAAAAAGCGTTGACGGTTGGAGCGTCTAAAAGCTATGTTATCGATGCAAAAGAAGAGTTCGCGAATGAATACGCGCTTCTTGCCCTGCAAAGTCATGCACTGTATGAAGGAAAATACCCACTGGTGTCCGCACTCTCAAGACCGTTGATCGCGAAAAAGCTCGTTGAGATCGCAGAACAGGAAAATGCAACGGCCGTGGCACATGGCTGCACGGGGAAAGGAAATGACCAGGTGAGATTCGAAGTGTCCATCGCGGCATTGAATCCTTCATTGGAAGTGATCGCGCCGGTCCGTGAATGGAAATGGTCACGTGAAGAAGAAATCGAATATGCGAAGGATAAGGGGATTCCGATTCCCATCAATCTTGATTCACCATACAGCATCGACCAGAATCTTTGGGGCAGAAGCAATGAGTGCGGGGTGCTTGAAAATCCTTGGACTGCACCACCTGAGGATGCATACGATCTAACATCAAGCATCGAAGAATCACCAAATGAAGCGGATGTGGTTGAAATCACATTCTCCAAAGGGGTGCCTGTGGAGCTGAATCACGTGGCATATCCTCTTGAGGAAATCATTTCGAAACTGAATGTGCTGGCCGGAAAGCACGGAGTCGGCCGTATCGATCATGTGGAAAACCGCCTTGTCGGGATCAAGTCACGTGAAGTATACGAATGTCCGGCCGCCATGACCCTTTTAAAAGCTCATAAGGAACTGGAAGACCTTACACTGGTGAAGGAACTTGCCCATTTCAAACCGGTGATCGAGAAAAAAATGACGGAATTAATTTATGAGGGACTTTGGTTCTCTCCATTAAATAAAGCGTTAAAAGCTTTCCTAGATCAAACACAGGTGTATGTGAACGGTGTCGTTCGCGTGAAATTATTCAAAGGTCATGCTATCGTCGAAGGAAGAAAATCACCGAACTCCCTGTATGATGAAAATCTTGCGACGTACACAAAAGCGGATGAATTCGATCACGATGCTGCCATTGGATTCATTCAACTATGGGGTCTGCCGACGAAGGTGTCTTCCATGGTCAACGCTGAGAAGAAAGAGAAAGTCACTCTATGAGTAAGCTGTGGGGAGGACGTTTCACCAAGAAGCCGGAAGAATGGGTGGATGAATTCAATGCATCCATCTCATTCGACCAGGAGCTCGTACTGGAAGACATTGAAGGCAGCATCGCCCATGTGAAAATGTTGAAAAAGTGCGGGATTCTGACAAGCAGTGAAGCCGATCAGATCCTCGATGGCCTCCAGGTATTGTATGGGAAGGCTGAAAAGAATGAACTGGCGTTATTCGTTGAGTATGAAGATATTCATTTGAATCTGGAGAAGCATCTGATCGATTTAATCGGTGAGGTCGGTGGCAAGCTCCACACGGGAAGAAGCCGTAACGATCAGGTGGCGACAGATATGCATCTATTTTTAAAAAGACGGGTGGAGGAAATCGTCAAGCTCGTTGAGGAGCTTCAGGAAGCGATCATTGTACAGGCGGAAGTGAATGTAGAAACGATCATTCCTGGCTACACTCATCTGCAGCGGGCCCAGCCGATCTCGTTCGCTCATCATCTGATGTGTTATTTCTGGATGCTGAACCGCGATAAGGAACGACTCGCTGATTCCTTGAAAAGAATCGATATTTCCCCATTGGGAGCAGGTGCACTGGCAGGGACGACATTCCCCATCGACAGGGAATACTCAGCTGAGCTCCTTGGCTTCGGTGCTTGCTATGAAAATAGTCTCGATGCCGTAAGTGACCGTGATTTCATCCTGGAATTCCTGAGCAACAGCTCGATCATGATGACCCATCTTTCCCGTCTCGCGGAAGAGATGATCCTGTGGTCTACGGAAGAGTTCCGATTCATCGAGCTCGATGACAGTTTCACTACTGGAAGCAGTATCATGCCTCAAAAGAAGAACCCGGATATGGCGGAGCTTGTCAGAGGAAAGACGGGCAGGGTGAATGGGAATCTCATTTCTCTTCTCACTGTGTTAAAAGGTCTGCCACTTGCGTACAACAAGGATATGCAGGAAGACAAGGAAGGGATGTTCGATACGGTGAAAACCGTGGTGGGATCGCTTAAGATCTTTACGGGTATGATTTCGACGATGAAGGTGAATAGTGAGCAGATGAAGGAAGCGGTCGGGAATGATTTTTCCAATGCGACAGAGCTTGCGGATTACTTGGCGACGAAGGGGATTCCTTTTAGACAGGCCCATGAAATCGTCGGGAAGCTTGTGTTGTATTGTATTGAAAAAGGCTGCTATCTGAAAGATGTGTCGCTTGAGGAGTATGGTGAGTTTTCTTCGTTGATCGAGGAGGATATTTATTCAATTTTGGCACCGTATTCGGCTGTTGAGAGAAGGAAGTCGTATGGTGGTACGGGGTTTGAGCAGGTGAAGGTGCAGATTGGGAAGGGGAAGGCCCAGTTGGGAGCTTTTGTTGAACAATCTGTGTAGAAGAAAAAGAAGCGATTGGGGTGAATGACTCTCCCTCAACCGCTTCTTTCTTTTTTTTTTGGATTAGAGACAATAAATCAATCTTCCACTTCTTCCGTTCTGACAACCAGTACGTCGCAGTGGGCAGCCCGGGTGATGTGTTCGGAGACGCTGCCGATGAGGAACCGTTCGACCGCGTTGAGGCCGGTGGCTCCGCAAATGATGAGGTCTGCTTTGACGTTTTTGTTTGCTTCTCTTGGGATGATCACTTTCGGGGAGCCGTATTCGACATAGGTTTTGACTTTGGTCAATCCGGCTTTGGCCGCTTCGTCTTTGTACTCGTTTAATAATTCTTCAGCATACTTGATGGCTCTTTCTCCTACTGTGCGGTCATAGGATTCGATGGCCGCGAAAGAGCGGGTGTCGATGACGTGGATCAAGGACAGAGTGGCATCGTTCCGTTTGGCGATGGCTATCGCTTTTTTGAAGGCCCATTCTGCTTCCCTTGATCCATCTACAGCTACTAATATGTTGTGATATTTTAAACTCATTGTGATCCCCTCCTTACATTCATCATACTATATTTTCCCACTTATATCTGTAGCCAATTTTCGAACAATAAAGGAGAATAGACTACTTATTTTTAAGGGGGAATCACCATGAAGAAGAAGGATCCGAAAGAACAGTTCACGTATGATGAAAATGCGAACCAACAGGTAAGCCAGCAGATCATGGATTCGTATACGAGCGGTGTCATTGATACGGAAAATGGTCAGTACGGGACGTATGAAAACGAACAATATGAAGAGTAGGTAAAGGAAAAGCTTGCAGAGAATGTTTCTGCAAGCTTTTTAGTTGTTGAAGCTCCCCTGAATTTATCAATTTTAAAGATCAGCACCATTATGTTGAATAAGGAGAACCGCTCCCCTAGCGTTTAAAAATAAGCGGAAAAATTCCGTCTAAACCGGAAAATCTGGCTATTTCACGAAAATTAGCCGGAGTTTTTCCGCTTATGGAACAATTTCCGTTGAATATTGTTCCATATTGAGAAGTTAAGCGGAATTTCTCCGCTTAATTCAGCGTTGTAACTCTCCCCCAGGGGCCTTAAGCGGAATTTCTCCGCTTATAAATCTGTCGCCGTCATCTAAGCAGAATGCTTCATTGCTAGGTTACTTTAACAAACATCATTTCCCTCAAAATCAAAAACAGTCTGATTAAATAAACGGCTCAGATAGGTAAATAAATCTGAATGCCATTTTACATTCAATTCGCATAGCCATGCGCACTAACATCTGCACGCTGACAATAACTCCTGTTACCTCACTAAAAGGACTGCGAATTTGGGTACTGAAATCCTATGAGCTCATGAAGAACCTTGATATATCACCAAAAAGAAGCAAAGCAGTCCAATTCAGTTACGAATAGGACTGATAATTGACGGGCGAGTCAAGTTTATGTTCTCGAAAACCGACCCCGTAACCCGCACGGTGATGGCTCTTGATTTGTCACGCCTCTTCGTACACGACCTCAGCGTCCCCTTTATTCACATGCATATCGAATAAAGCCCCGGCAATCTTATCCCCTGAAAAATAAGTGTCTTCCTGAACGAATCCGTTGATGGTTAAAGTCCCAACATAGATCCCTTTAGGAGTCAGTTCCTGATTCAGGCTGTAAGTGAGGTTTCTCAAGCCCACCACCCGTCAATAGGATGGATCCAGACTCTTTCTTCATGAAAGGAAGAATCTCTTGAACGTCGGCTAGTGCACCGGCCACGTTCACTTTAAAGTCATAAACGAAATCTTCCACGCTGATGGCAGTCGGTTGTCCAGGTCGGATGGATGCTGCATTATACAAAAAGACTTCGATTTCATCTCTAAATGCTGCTCTTACTTCCGAAAGAGCATTTTTCATGGACGATTCGGATGAAACATCTCCTTGAAATCCTTTCGCAGCGATACCATGCGCTGCTAAGTCACTTTCAAGCTTTTGTAAGGACGTGAGTGTTCGTGAAATGAGGGCCACGTTGTATCCTTTCAATCCAAAATTCTTCGCTGTCTCATAGCTGATTCCTTTACCGGCTCCAATAATCACAATCGTTTTATTCATCATGAATTCCTCCAATTATTTATATTTGTATATACAAATGAATGGGCAAAAAAAGAGCGCAAAACACTCTCATTCTTTTTCAAGCTTCAAACTTGCCTCATGCAGCATCCGGCTCAAATCGAGGCTGAAGTCCTTCCCGAGCGTTTGGGAATAGTCATCGAACAGCTCTTTGATTGATACTCGGAACTCCCGATACAATTCGTCCCCTTCATCGGTTAAAGAGATGAACGTTTGCTTGCCCGACATTTTACGAAGGACAATGTTTCTCTTTTCCAATTTATCGATGAAACGTGTACTGGTGGAAGGGGCAATGGCCAGTTTCTGGCACAGTTCCTTCTGTGTGATCCCCGGTTTGAAGTGGATGACCATGATCATATAAAAATATGATGGAGCAAGTCCGCCGGCATCCAAGTATTTTTCTGCAAGCTTTGTGATGCTTCTGGAAAAACGGCTCGCCGTGAAGTATAGGCAGTGCATCAGAACGTCGTCTTGTTCTTCGTTCATTAGATCAACACCCTTTCATTTGCACATACAAATTAACATAGGGAAGAACATCTTGTCAACCTAAGTGCAGATTATGCCAGTTCTTTCAGTATTGCTCTTATCCCATTTATACTATGTTACTGTAAAATGAAAAGGAGATGGTGGAAAACTCCGGCATGATTATCGAATTTCTCGCATGATTGCAACTAAAACTAGCATGATTGTTAGGAAGGCCGCATGATTATCTAAAATTCCGCACGATCATGTTTAATCTCGCATGATTCTGTTCTATACCCCACTTTCCAGGGTATGAGATAAGTTAGGAACAACAGTAGAAGAACAACATTAAGATAAAATAGCATGAAAAGGAGTCAAGATGATGGGATACATAGAAGAACTGAGGAAAATCGTGGGTCACAGGCCATTACTGTTTGTAGGTTCCGTTACGGTTATTGTGGATGAACTGGGAAGGTTACTCCTTCAACAACGAACGTTTCCAAAGGGTATCTGGGGAATTGCGGGAGGACTGATGGAACTTGGAGAATCCACTGAAGAGGTTGCGAGAAGGGAAGTATATGAGGAAACGGGATTGAAAGTAAATGAACTACATTTAATCAATGTTTATTCAGGGCCGGAACATTATGTTAAGGCCGAAAATGGTGATGAGTTTTACGTTGTGACGGTTGCCTATTATTCAGAGGGATATGAAGGGGAATTGAAGATAGACCAGTCTGAATCGATTACATGTGAGTTTTTTTATCCCGATGAACTGCCAACCAATATGGTGAAAAGCCATAAAGTGATCTTGGATGAATTTTTGTCTAAACATTATCGAAAAGATGTATAATCTTCGGTTTATGTTCTACTTAGCTGGTAAGTAACTGAGCAACAGCTGATTGTAAATAAATATGGTCGTTCATCCAAAAAGGATAAAAGGCATTTTTGTTGAATTCCTTATGTAACAAGTTGCTCTGGAATCGATTGTGTAAATTTTACAATATAAATCCAAGGATTTAGGGTGACTACACTAAAGGAGATGAAATCATGAAATTACTGCTCACATCTGCAGGCGTCAATAATAAAAGCATACACGATGCCCTGGTTACGATGCTCGACAAGCCGATTGAGGATTCCACTGCCCTGTGCATCCCCACCGCCATGTATGGACACCCATGGGTCGGTCCCGGCGTCAGGACATGGGAGTTCATCAGCGGGAATTCCGAGAATCCCATGGTGGACCTCGGATGGAAGTCTGTCGGCGTGCTGGAGCTCACAGCGCTGCCAAGCATCAACAAAGACCGATGGGTACCGCTTGTAAAGGAAACGGACGTTTTTCTGGTATCCGGTGGCGACGCTCTCTACTTGGCTCACTGGATGCGACAATCCGGATTTGCAGATCTTTTGCCGTCGCTGAACGGAGTCTATGTGGGAATGAGCGCAGGGAGTATGGTGATGGCGCCAAATATCGGGGAAGACTTCGTTGGCTGGAATCCTCCGAACGGCGGGGATGCAGCGCTCGGAATGGTTGATTTTTCAATCTTCCCTCACCTGGATCATGAGATGCTTCCGGAAAATAGGATGGCTGATGCAGAGAAATGGGCCGCCGGGATGAAGGGGCCAGCATATGCGATAGATGATGAGACCGCCATCAGAGTGGTCGATGGAAAAGCAGAAGTCATTTCAGAGGGGAATTGGAGACTGTTTTCTTCCTCAAAAAAATAAACATTAAAGGTGGGTCAATGATTAACAGGATGGGATTATTGAAGGTAACTAAACGGAAAATATTTATCGCTGCACTATTTTTTGCTTCCATTTTGATCATACTATTTGTTTGGTCAGAACTCCGTGGCAGGATGTATGATCTACATTACACTCCAAAGGACAACTATGCTTTCAAGACACCCACAAAAGTTCCATTTGCTGAAATGAAGGTCTCGGATTTTTCAGTTGTAGAGGATCAACGGGAAGCGGAAATGTCGTTAGTAAACACAGATAAAAATATGATGGATATCCGAATTACTTCATCAAAACCAGAGTATGCAGCCGATAAGATCGAAAAGGTGAAGATCGGACATGATATATACGGAGATTTCATCCCGAATGACTCGGGTAGAAGAGTCATTACCTGGAAAGATGACAGGTATTATGAAGTGATTTATTACCCTAAACTAACCCCAAAAGAAGTGAGTAAAACACAGTTGATTCAAACGGCAGAGTCCTTTCAATAAAATCCGTGTTAATGAAGAAGGCACACCCAGTCCAGGAAAGCGAGCACCTGTAGCGGAAATCAACCACTACTCGCTTGATCAATAGAAGAATTTTCGAAAATATACTTAAATATCTACCATAAAAGCTGAAGATGAAAAAACATTCTTCAGCTTTTATAAATTGGGTTGACACCATCCACTACTTTGTCATACTATAGAGTGGTAGTTAGTATTACCGAGTACGGAATGAAAATACAGGGGGTGAATGTTTGGAAAACTTCACAGAAATGCTGAAAGGGGTTCTTGAAGGCTGTGTCCTTGAGATCATCAGCCGTGGCGAAACGTATGGGTATGAGATCACGCAGCAGCTGAGAGAACTTGGTTTCACGGATGTGGTGGAAGGAACCGTATACACCATTACCATGAGACTTGAAAAAAATAATCTGGTGAATATTGAAAAGAAGAAAAGCACTGTAGGGCCGCCGAGGAAATTCTATACCCTGAATGAAGCCGGTCATGAAAAGCTCAAGATTTTCTGGGGGAAATGGGAATTCCTTTCAAGCAAGATGAACGAACTCAAATCAAAAGAAATCATAAGGAGAGGTTAAGATGAAATTTATTGAAAAGATTACTGGAAGTATGGCCGACAAGCGTGAATGGAGAGCGATGGAAGCCCGTGCGAAAACAATGCCAGATGAGTACCTCAATGCCTACAAGGCAATTCAGAAATATATGTGGACAGCAGGGGGACTCACGGACTGGAAGGACACGAGCCGGATCTTTAATGGCATTCTGGATCTGTTCGAGGAAGGGGCAGCGGAAGGCAAGGAAGTCACTGACCTCACTGGGGAAGACGTAGCCGGATTTTGTGATGAACTGGTAAAAGACTCGGAAACGTGGAGTGACAAGTACCGGGCGAAGTTGAACGATTCGATCGGTCGTGGAAAGAAGTGAATCCAATCGGTTATACCGACTGAATGGCGGGTGAAAATGCAGAACCAAGACTATTCAGTTGTTTTTTTTACCATAGTAGTAAGTGATACTGATTACCGGTAACACTAAGTAGTGTTTAAAATAAAAGGAGGATAAAACATGAGTCATGCAGCGATTTCAGTAAAAGGATTGAAAAAGTCGTTCAAAGACAAGGAAGTCTTAAAGGGTGTGGATTTTGAGGTGAAGCGCGGGGAGATATTTGCGCTTCTCGGTTCCAATGGGGCGGGTAAGACAACGATTGTCAATATCCTTTCGACGTTATTGAATGCCGATAGCGGCAGTGGGAGTGTGTGCAGCTTTGATGTGCAGCATCAGCCTGATCAGATCCGTCGGATTATCAGTCTGACAGGTCAGTTTGCTGCCCTGGATGGTATCCAGACAGGTAGGGAAAATCTGATCATGATTGCGAAGTTACGGGGAGTGTCCAATCCGTCCCGAGTCGCAGAGGACCTCCTGACTCGTTTCAGTCTGACGGACGCCGCCGACAGACGGGCGGATACGTATTCAGGCGGGATGAAGCGCCGGCTTGATATCGCCATGAGCCTGATCGGGGCGCCGCCTGTCATTTTTCTCGATGAGCCGACGACAGGCCTGGACCCGGAAGCCCGGATGGAAGTCTGGGAAACCGTCAAGGAGCTTGCCGGTGCCGGGACGACTATCTTATTGACGACCCAGTACCTGGAGGAAGCGGAACAGCTGGCGGACCGCATCGCCATCCTTCATGGAGGGAAAATCATTACGACAGGTACCCTTACTGAACTGAAGGAAATGTTCCCACCTGCAAAAGTGGAATATATCGAGAAGCAGCCGACACTCGAGGAAATCTTCCTCTCGATCATTGGCAAAAAAGGAGGAAATTGAAATGAACAGTAACACAGGGGTATTATTCAGTCGATTGATGCGAGGTATTTTACGGAGTCCTGATACGATTATCACGGTTGCCGTCACTCCGATTATGATGCTATTGTTGTTCGTCTATGTATTTGGAGGTGCGATCGAGACGGGGACGGACAGCTACGTGAATTACTTGTTACCCGGAATTTTGCTGATTACGATTGCCTCCGGTGTCGCTTATACATCGCACCGGCTCTTTACGGATGCAAAGAGCGGGCTGATGTCGCGTTTTATGACGATGCCGATTAAACGCTCCTCGATTTTATGGGCACACGTGCTGACATCCCTAGTATCCAATCTGCTTGCCGTGATGGTGGTCATTCTTGTTGCACTGCTGATGGGCTTTCGTACAGGTGCTGATGTGTTGGAATGGCTGGCGGTCATAGGCGTACTGGTCCTGTTTACGCTCGCTCTGACATGGCTTGCGGTGATTCCGGGTTTGACGGCAAACTCGATGGAAGGGGCGACGGCATATTCATATCCATTGATCTTCCTGCCGTTTATCAGTTCTGCCTTTGTTCCAACGGAAACGATGCCAACCGTTGTACGGGTGTTCGCAGAGAATCAGCCTGTGACTTCGATCGTGAATGCGATTCGTGCCCTTTTATATGGAGGGACGATCGGCAGTGAGATTTGGACCTCCCTTGCCTGGTGTACCGGCATCATGGTCATTACTTATTTCATTGCCAGTAGGATATTTAATCGCCAGTTAGGGTGAGCATTGAAGAAAAAGGAAAATGAGAGTTACTGTTAAAGAATCTATATAACTACCAGGATGCAGGTGGACGCAAGAGAGTTTGGTACTGTTAAATAGCAGCCAAACGGTCTTTTGTGTTCTTTTTTTTGTGGAGGTGAATAGGTTACTATTTTCAAAGTTTTTTGCGCTAAATGGAGGAAGTATCTTGATGGAAATGGAATACCAATAATATGGCATTTGGCTTAGATTTTGTTCCACATGAATAGATCTGAACAAAGACTGTAACGGGAGGAATGTGTATGGCATTCGTTTCAATCTATACTGTTGGCAGGTTAACACACCCTCATGACCATCCGGTATCTCGTGAATTTTATGACGTGGGATTTAGAGTGATGCGTCAGGCTTATGTATCAGGACATCTCATCGAAGAGTTTTCTTCAGATGGTGTCTCGTTACCCGAAGAAGAAGAAGGAAGTGGTTACCCAGTCCTGACATTGACGATATGGAAAAACCTGAAATCCTTATATAGTTTTACTTATGCGGGGAAGCACAGTCAGGCACTGCGGAACAGGAACAAATGGATGGAGCCTGATGATGGGAAACATTCTTCGTATGTAGTCTGATGGACAGAGAGGGTCAAGGATGTTTCATGGGAGGAAGCTTTTACAAGATACCATTATTATCTTGAACATCAAGCTACTCCTTTTGCGTTTGATTTAAAGAGAGCATTTGATGAGAGTGGAAAACCGTGTATTCTTAAGAAAAACTGAAAGAAGGTCTTTTACATGCTTGATTTGCAAACTCTCTTAATTGACTTTACCAAAATGCACGATGAATTTATCAGGGATTGGAGTCATGCGATGAGTTCGGGTGACACTTCTTCAGTGGAAAGAATGACAGAGGATTACTATGTTGCATTTTTTAATAGGGGAAATGAAAAACCAATTATTTTCAACAAAATAGAAGCTATAGAAGGTATGAAACAATCGGTCAGCCATTATTCAGGGGCGGAAAAAAGGTTTGAAAACAGAGTCATTCGATTAAGGAATAGCGAGAATGCAGTCGTTTTTTATGAACAATTAATTGTAAAAGAAGAGGAAGTAGTAGCACGATTATTTACCATCGAAAATTGGGGATTAGTAGATGGGAAATGGATGGTTATAAGGGAAACAGAAGAACCGATTTAATAATGTAGAAAACGAAAGGGAGCGATTTTTAATGATAAAAGGTTTCGGGGGAATCTTTTGGAGAACGAAAAACATGGATGCGTTAAAGAAATGGTACAGTGAAGTGTTGAAGATTGAAATGGGAGATTGGAACGGAACCATGATTAAACCGGATCCGGAAAATGAAACGATCTTTTCTTTCTTTAAAGAAGATGACCCATACTTCCCGACAGAACAGCAGGTCATGCTGAATTTCCAGGTACATGATCTGAACGAAATGATGCAACACCTTGAACGGGTGGGTGTACCCCTTGCAAAGGAAAAAGAAGTAAGTGAATTCGGTCAGTTTATTTGGATTAAAGATCCTGAAGGCAGGCTGATTGAGCTTTGGGAGAAATAAGGAGAGCCTTTATGGAGTTAACTTCTTCACAGCGTCAGGCAATCGATTACTTTACAGCCTATGCCAAAAAGTATAAAAGAGATGCGGAGGCTACCATTCATCATGTCCTGAACATGTCCAATATTTCAGTTGAAATGTTGGATCAGGCAGTCCATCATATTAAAACTCACGCACAGATCGGTTTGCACTTCCATCCGGATCGACCGACTTCCACGATGAAGACCGTTGCCCAGTCCATTCATGAAAATGGTGAATATAAGAGTCAGTTTGAAACATTCATATCGAATGGAAAGGTGTCCCCCCATTCAGGTGGTGACCGGGATAGGTGGGAAGAGAGTATGTTTGGAGGAGCTTACCAATCGGACGGTACATTGATGAGCGAACGGCCAAAGTACGGGGCATTGAATCTGATGTTACATCCGGATGGTCCTTCCCCTCGCTTTGGCTCATGCTATTTTTTGCTGAGCCCTAACGTATCCTCACGCTCTACCTATACATATTTGGACTCCCATCAAAACCCACTTGAGAAGGGGACGTATCAAGCATTTGATATGATTATGGCTGCTCTTTTGGAAGAAATATTTTTAAGGGATTTTGCACTGGGAGAGAAGGATTTGACTCCGACGAAGTTCATTCATCATGTATTGAATCATCTGGAACATGGCAGGGTAGGACACGTGGCCAATCGAAACCTGAATCATTACATAGAATCCCAGATTCACGGGCCGATTTCACTGAAAGAAGATGTGGAAGTGCTGGTTGCCGATCCATCCTTTAAGGACACGATTGTTGGTGAAACCCTTGAGGAAATGTGCTCGACATATGCCATCGATCTTCAGTGGCATATGGGTTTTATCCTGCATGTGGATGATATTCCTGCTGACTTCAGGGGACCATCCATGCCCTCGTTGGCAAAGCGGATCGCTTATAAAGATAGGATTGATGCCCACACAATCGGGTCAGCCGTCATGAATTTGAAACGAGATCCAGATTCCTGGAGTGATCGGGGTACTTACGAAGACGTGCTGCAGGAATTAAAGCTTTTATGGCATGTTTTGGTGAAATACGGAAGACCAAATGTGAAGTAATTGAGGGGGGGCCAAGATGAAAAAAACATCCGTGACCGCAGTAGCTTTAAGTATAATATTGATTTGTGTTCTATCAAACGAATACTCTTTTCATCATGCCAAGCAGTCTTGTATCAAAAATGATAAAACTCCAACCATGGAAAAGTCCTTTCTCTCTTTTCACTGGAGTGTATCTTTTCAATGATAGAGTCAGACCTGTTTTAGAGAAGCTATGATAAAAGCCCGTCCGAGCAAAGTTTTTTGCCGGACGGGTGATGGTCGTACACTGAGATGGATGACTCCTGTAAGTATCACGTTCTTTCAGTCTTGTTTACTTCGCTTTAACCAACCGAAGTTCTTCCACCTTTGCTAATACACATTTCTTCTCTTTCGAACTCAATTCCACATATTCAGAATCGTAGATCCAAAATATGGTGTACAACTCTTCTTCGTATTCTACAATATCGCCGAGATTATATTTCATTTTCTCTCCTTGAAGAAGACGATCCATTCTCAGTGGACAGTGTATATTTTACCATTACTATAGGACTATAAACGTTTTAAAAATTTCATTGAGGGACCATTCAGGTTGGATTTTATATCGATACCTCAGGCGCACGCTGAAATTTACCTTTCATTATTCTTCTAAGAATGTATGAAGCCTACCCCACCAAATTTCCACACCGGTCCTTTCGGAAGGGAGCAAACACATGTTTGTCTGTGATATAATGGAAGGACACAACATAATACGGAAGATGGGGTAGCGGCTCACACTCCCGAGTGAAGGGAGGTGATACGCTAATGATTGCTGTAGGAGATGTATTGCAGATTATGATTGCCTTTGGAACATTGATTGTAGCAATTGTCGCGGTTACGCAAAAAAAGAAGTAACCATCGTCCCCACCGCTCATGAGGATCATTGATGATTACTTCTGTTTCGATTGACTCTGAGTGAGCCGCTGCACTTTCCATGCAGTTTATGTTGTGGAGGAGTCCTGATTGCCGTCAGGGCTCCTTTTTTTAGTGTACTTAACTACTTTTATTATATACATAACTCCATTCGTTAGTAAAGAATAGTGAATATATGGATTGTTTTTCGCCCAAAATAAAATAAAGCATTGACAAATTTAACCTGTTTCGTATAGATTATTTATAATATAACACTTACATTCCATGACGAGAACGAGTAGGTATGGAGTCTGTTCTACAGAGAGTTGACGAGTTGGTGGAAGTCAACGTTCAGATCATATTGAATATCCTCTCCGAGAAGCAAAGCTGAAGGTACTTTAAGCTTTGACGGGTTTCCGCCGTTACAAGGAACGCGTATGATTGTACGTTGAATGAGCGCTGTCACGTAAACTTTAATCGTGTTTATGGACAGAATCAGGGTGGTATCGCGGGTTACAAACTCGTCCCTAACTTAGGTTAGGGGCGGGTTTTTTTATTTTATAAAAAATGAAGGTGTGATGACATGGAGAAGGTCAATGTAAACGAAAAGTCGGTAGATAGGGAGCAGCGGATCCAGGATTTCTGGCATTCGAATCATATTTTTGAAAAGTCAGTGGCCAACCGTGAAGGGGAAAAGACATTTGTGTTCTACGAAGGTCCCCCGACGGCAAACGGTCTTCCGCATGCCGGGCATGTCCTCGGCCGTGTGATCAAAGATTTCGTCGCCAGGTATCAAACGATGCGGGGGTATCACGTGAAACGTAAGGCAGGCTGGGATACCCACGGACTGCCGGTGGAGCTTGGTGTTGAAAAGAAAATCGGCGTCTCCGGTAAACAGGAAATCGAGGAGTACGGTGTAGAGAAATTCATTGAAGAATGTAAAAAGAGTGTGTTCGATTATGAGAGACAGTGGCGCACATTTACCGAGGCAATCGGATACTGGGTGGATATGGACGATCCCTATGTGACCCTTCAAAATGACTATATCGAAAGTGTCTGGCACATCCTTTCAAAAATCCATGAGAAAGGATTGCTCTATCAGGGGCATCGGGTCGTCCCATACTGTCCGAGCTGCCAAACGTCCCTCAGTTCCCATGAGGTGGCTCAAGGATATAAGGATGTAAAAGATCTTTCCGCGACGGCTAAATTCAAGGTTGTTGGGAAAGAAAATGAATACTTTCTGGGATGGACGACGACACCGTGGACGCTTCCATCAAATGTGGCACTAGCCGTCCATGAAGACGTGGATTACGTGAAAGCGAGGCGCGGGGAAGAGACGTATATCCTGGCGGAAAACCTTGTGGATACTGTTCTCGGAGACGACTTCGAAGTGGTAAGTGAGCATAAAGGACGCGAATTTGTTGGCGTTTCGTATCAACCTCCGTTCAACAATCTTACGCTTGACCGCGGCCATGAAGTGATTTCGGCAGGGTTTGTAACGGATGACAGCGGGACCGGTATCGTTCACCTGGCACCCGCACACGGTGAAGATGATTACAATGCCATCAAAGAAAGCGGATTGGACTTCGTCAATATCGTGGATGAAAAAGGTTGTTACACCAGTGATTTCAAGCCTCTCCAAGGGGAATTCACAAAGGACAGCGATGTGAAGATCATTAAGATGCTGGCAGACAGCAATCTTCTTTTTGCCAAAGAAAAGTACGAACACAGCTATCCGCACTGCTGGCGCTGTGACTCACCGCTCATCTACTACGCAATGGAAGGCTGGTTCATCAAAACAACGGCCATAAAAGACACGATCATCAAGAACAACCAATCCGTCGAGTGGTATCCGGATCATATGAAAGAAGGCCGCTTCGGGAAATTCCTCGAAAATATGGTCGATTGGAACCTGGGAAGAAACCGTTACTGGGGAACACCGCTGAACGTCTGGGTTTGCGGGGATTGTGACCATCAGTTCGTTCCGGGGAGCGTTGCAGAGCTGAAAGCACATGCGAAATGCGGCTGGAGAGAAGGTCTTGAGCTTCATAAACCGTATGTCGACGAAGTGACCGTGGAATGTCCATCCTGCTCCCAAGATATGAAGAGGACGAAAGAAGTCATCGATGTCTGGTTCGACAGCGGTTCGATGCCATTTGCACAGTATCATTATCCATTCAAAAATGAAGAGTTATTCCAACAACAATTCCCGGCGGATGTGATCGCAGAAGGAGTGGACCAGACGAGGGGATGGTTCTACAGCCTGTTGACGGTTTCGTCACTCTTCACCGGAAAAGCTCCTTATAAACGGGTCTTATCACTCGGGCACATCCTCGATGAAGACGGACGGAAAATGTCCAAGAGTAAAGGGAATGTCATGAATCCAATGGAACTTGTCGATAAGTTTGGGGCCGATGCTCTCAGATGGGCATTGCTCACAGACAGTGCTCCATGGAACAATAAACGCTTCTCGGAGAACGTCGTCAGTCAGGCAAAATCGAAGCTTGTGGACACGCTGAATAACGTGCATTCCTTTTATACCCTGTATGCTGTGATCGATGGTTTCGATCCTAAAAAACAGGAAGCCGGAACTCCTTCTCTGCTTGATCAGTGGATGTTATCACGATTGAATTCCGTGATCACAAATGTTACGGAGCATTTAGATGGGTATGACTTTACGGCAGGAGCAAGAGAATTATCCATCCTGGTGGATCAGGTGAGTAACTGGTATATCCGCCGGTCCCGTGAACGCTTCTGGAGCGAAGGGTTGGATGAAGATAAACTGGCGGCGTACCACACGTTACATCGGGTATTGGTCAGTTTGAGCCGGTTACTGGCACCGTTCACCCCGTTCATCGCAGAAGATATCCATATGAACCTGACGGGTGAAAGCGTGCATCTGGCCGATTTTCCGAAAGCCGAGGTTGAGAAAATCAACGCGGCCCTCGAAATGGAAATGGATCATGTGCTGCAGGTTGTCGAGCTTGCCCGTTCTGCCCGGAATATGACAAGCATCAAAACGAAGCAGCCATTATCAGCACTTACAGTTGTTGGTTCAAAACAAGATACAGAGAAACTCCATAAATATGAATACATCATTAAAGATGAAATCAATGTGAAGAACGTTCAATTGCAGGACAATGCAGGAGATTCCGTACAGTATGAACTGAAGCTGAATTTCCCTACTGCCGGTCCGAAACTCGGGAAGCTGGTGGGGTTGGTGCAAAAGCAATTACAAACGTTATCTTCCGAAGAAGCGAAGAAGGCTGTGGAACAAGGGTTTGTTCAAATTGAGTCTCCTAACGGGGAGAAGGTTTCGGTGGAGAAGGACGATCTGATCGTTCATCAAAAGACCCATCAAGGCCTGGAAATGGCTTCAAATTCTCAGTTCAGCGTATTCCTGGATACAACCATCACAGAAGATCTGCGGAAAGAAGGGAAAGCCCGTGAGTTGGTTCGTGCCGTTCAGCAATACCGTAAAGAGTTGAATCTGCCGGTGGAACAGCGCGTGGATCTTGTGTTGGATGTGGATGATTCGATGAAAGAGGTAGTGAAGCAGTTTGAAGATTTACTGCAGGGCAGTCTCTTGATCAAGAGCATGACGTTTGAGAAAAGAGAAAGCATGAAGACAGTCGATTTGGATGGAGATCAGTTAGGGATCTTTGTAGGAGTGTAATGCAATGAAGGGCTTACCCAAACCGGGAAAGCCCTTTTCTAGTTAGATTTATCTTGAGTAAGTGGTGATAATTTGAAATAATTGGTAGGGAGGAGTGGTGGATATGAGGAAATACAAAGCTATGCTGTTTGATTTAGATGATACTTTACTCGATCGAAATCAGGCAGTGGATAACATATTTATTGTTTTGTTGGAAGAGTGTTATGGGAATGTAGAGCATACGTTGAAAGCGGAAATGCTGCGTAAGTTCAAGATGTATGACAATAAAGGCTACGGCGTCAGTGATAAAACAGCTGTATTTGAAGCGTTTTTTGATGAATTTCCACCGGTATATCGGTTGCCGCAGCCTCAAGAATTCTGGAATCAACAATTTCCTCAATGTTTTTCGATCAGTGAGCATACCGTTAATCTTCTGAAAGCCATCCAGGAGTATATGAAGGTGGCCATCATCACAAACGGAACGATACATAGGCAAAAAGCGAAAATCGTGAATACCGGTTTACATGAATATTTTGATGTCATTTTGATTTCCGAGGAAGTTGGATTGGAGAAGCCTGATCCACGCATTTTCCACTTGGCGCTAAATAAGCTTCAAGTCCAGCCGGAAGACGCATTATTCGTCGGGGATAACCTGGTGAAGGATGTTTTTGGGCCACAAGCTGCAGGTCTCAAGGGTATATGGTTCAATCCAAGTGGAATGGAAAATGATTCTGATATAAAGCCAGATGATGAGATTCAATCGTTGGATGCACTGTTACATTATTTAACTCCTAAACAATTGACCTGATGAATACGTATATCAATGAGAAAGCCTTGCATAAGATCATTCTGGAAAAGAAGTTATAGCAGAGGGGAGGGGATTCCATGCTAAACAGTTCATCTGCACATAAACCAATACCTGTTACGGCAGATGCATCGACCATTAGATTTAAAGCGCTATTAATCTATGTGGCCATATTGGCTCTCCCAGGTTATTTCATCAATCAACTGCCTCTTCAAAATTATGACGGACTGAAAGGTCTCATTTGGTTTTTGTATTTTATGGCCGTCACGCTGGGTTATAAGAATATCAGGACGTTCATCTCGCCCCTCATGAAAGTGGAAGTCTTTAAGAAACCAGGAACCTACCTATGGATTTTTCTCACCTTTATGCTTCCTTACGTATTATTGCACCTATGTCTCCATTTTGAAGTATTGCTCGACAAATATTATATTTTTTACTACAACAATCATATGTTCCATGCAAGCAGCTGGGGAGAGACGGTCGATGTGGCTGTCCTCACACCGATCTCGGAAGAAATTGTATTCAGGGGCATTTTGTTGACGGTCCTTTTAAAATTCGTAAAGCCATTTTGGGCAGTCGGCATTACATCGATCTTATTTGGACTCATCCACCCATCGGAGATTTGGATGTTCACTGTACTCGCTGGTTTCCTTTTAACGCTGACGGCTTATAAAACCAAATCGATCCTGCCGGCGATGGTGGCTCATTCATTGTGGAATCTATATATGGTGCAGTTGTTTCAATATTTTTAAAAACTTATAAGAGAAAGAAAAAGACAGGCAGGATATTCATCTTACCTGTCTTTATTTAAAAGAGTGCTAACTTCTAATTATATCCCTGTTCCCCATAAGGCCGCACTTTCTCCAACCACTTTTCCTCCAGCTCAGCCAGAGCTTCTTTCTCCGTAACAAATGGATCATCATTCTTTTTCAATTTCTCCAGCACCTCAAAGGTAAAAGCGTCTTTGCCAAACTCTTTCCATGCCGTTTGTAACGCTTTACTGGTAGTGAATCCATTGTTTTCGAGCATGAACTTAATCCCGTTCAAGGTCTTCAAGTTCTTCGTGCTTCCGATATAAATTTTATTGTTTTGCATGTTTGTAATTTGAAAGACCCCTGCTTCAACCGGTGTTTCTTTGTATTGTTGTTTTAACTCCCGTTTTCGATCCATGGTACAGACCTCCCGTTTATTTTTTTACCCAATATTGGCTTCCGTCGGATTTCCGGTCGAGTAAGCCGTATTCAATCATGTATCTTCTGATGAGAACGTAATCTTCATAAATGCCTTTTAGTACCCCGTTCAATTCTTTTTCATCGTACACATGGTCTTTTTTCAACTGTTTCGAGATCTCACGAAGGACGACGAGCCTTTGTTTTTCCTTTGGGGGAAATTTCGTCAATGTCCCGTCGGTGAAGTATTTCTTCAGTATGTGATCCTGTTCGTCCTGAGTGACGTTGTATCGTTCGTCTACCATAGTGGCGGTTTGATGAACAGGTACAAACGTCGGGGCGTTCTCATCTTTTTCTTTCAGTAACTCCATCATGGTCAGAAAGGTCTTGGCCTGACGCTCCTTTTCTTTTAAAGCAAACCGGTGATGACGGATGGTGGACGCACTTCCGATCTCCAATTCTTCCTGAATGTCCTTATCATTTTTCCCTTGATAAAAGAGGGTCAATAAACGCTTTTGGTGATCGGTCAGACCCGTGAGCTTTTTATCCATCCCGATTAAATAATCGAACACAGAAATATGCGTACGTTCAATATGAACACCCATATATTTTTCTGCCAGGTAAAATCGATCTTCGTGTGGATAGACCATGCCTTTTTCAATACTCTCTCCGCACAAAAGACAAACAAATGCATCCTCTTCTTCCATATAGCCTTTTTTCATTTCGTCCAAAGAGGCACTCCAAAACAGGTTGGAAAGCTCCATTTGTAAACACTTCCTATTCTTTTAACTACTATATTAAACGTTAGTTTATATTGTTTGTTAATTTATAAACATAATATAATTTTGTTTGGTTATTGTCAATGGGTACTCGACCGTTCTTCATTCCTGCCAAGTTCATATTCAGTTCATATAAATGATTTATACTTCTGGTTAGTTAAGAAAAGCTCATGGATATCTTTGTGCCAGGTTTCATACAAAGATCGATCAAAGGGAGCGTAAATCGAGGAGGATAACAAAGATGAAAGATATATCGATAGGAAACAAGGAATGGGCCTTGGAGGCAAAAGGGCTGGTCAAATCCTTTGGTGACAACCGGGCAGTGGATGGGGTGGATCTTTATGTGAAGCCGGGTACGATTTATGGGGTGCTTGGTCCGAATGGAGCAGGCAAGACGACCACGATCCGGATGATTGCGACGCTTCTAAAGGCAGATGCCGGGACGGCACGCATATTTGGACATGATGTGTTGAAGGAGCCTCAGATTGTACGGCAGTTAATCGGGGTCACGGGACAATATGCATCCGTGGATGAGTCTCTGAGTGCGACGGAGAACTTGATGATTTTCTCCCGATTATTAGGGTTGAGCAGGGGAGAGGCAAAACGTAAATCAGCGGAGTTATTAGAGGAGTTCGGATTAACGGAAGCAGCGAAACGGCCATTGAAGCATTTCTCAGGAGGGATGCGCCGCCGTCTGGATCTAGCCGCTAGCCTGATTGCCCACCCGCCTCTCATTTTCCTCGATGAACCGACGACGGGTCTGGATCCGCGCACGCGTAATCAGATGTGGGACACGATCCGGAAGCTTGTGAAATCCGGGTCAACGGTATTATTGACCACACAATATCTTCAAGAAGCGGATGAATTGGCGGACCGGGTTGCCGTCATCGATCATGGAAAGGTGGTGGCAGAAGGGACAGTCGATGAACTGAAAGGATCGATCGGCACTTCATCCTTACATGTCAGCATTGAGGATGAACAGAATATCCCGGGTGCACGCCAGTTAGTGGAAAAGATCTTGAATGTCCGGTCGGCCATATCCGCAGAAGGGGGCAAGATCACAGCGCCACTGGGGAATATCAACCTGGTGACAGATCTGTTGATTGCCTTGAGGGAGGCGGGTATCGAGCTTGCGGAGATGAGTGTTCAGAAGCCGTCCCTCGATGAAGTCTTCCTGACCATTACATCTGATAAGAAAGATATAACAACCAATCATTGGGGAAATAAAAAGGAGGCGTTGGGATGAAGCAGTCTACAATTCACCATGCAAGCTTAAGTAACCGTACCAGTTTGAAGCAAACGGTAATGAATTCATTAACCATGGCGTTTCGAGGATTATTAAAGATACGTCGTACACCAGAGCAGTTATTTGATGTGACGCTGCAGCCGATTATCTTCACCCTTATGTTTACGTATATGTTTGGAGGGGCGATTTCCGGGGATGTGCAGAGCTATTTACCTGTCATCATCCCGGGAATTCTTGTCCAGACGGTCATCACCACCTCTATCGTGACAGGTGTCCAGCTAAGGGAGGACATGGATAAGGGAGTGTTTGACCGGTTCAAGTCACTGCCGATAGCGCGGATCGCTCCCCTCGCCGGAGCACTGCTGGCCGATACAATCCGATACACGATTGCAACAGTCCTGACATTCTCGATGGGGTATATCATGGGATATCGCCCGGAAGCGGGATTTGGATTCGTGATTCTTGCCGGACTCCTGGTCATTGCCTGTTCATGGGCGATCAGCTGGATCTTTGCCTTCTTTGGAGTCATTTCGAGAACCGCTTCGAGTGTTCAGGGGATCTCCATGCTTGTCCTGTTCCCACTCACATTTCTCTCGAATGCATTCGTACCTGCGGAAACATTGCCGAATTGGCTCCAGTGGTTTGTCAAATTCAATCCGATATCGCATCTTGTCACTGCTGTCAGGGAACTGACAAACGCAGGGACCGTAGGCTGGGACCTGACCATTTCCCTTCTTGGTGCTGTATTGATTGTAGCAGTCTTTGCTCCCATTACGGTGAAGGCCTATATGAAGCAGACTTGAAAATATAGTAAAATGTGAATATCTAATCAAATTCGGACCAAACAGGTCACCCCTTTATGGGGCAGCTGTTCAGAAACATCATCATGTAAAAAAAAGGAATGAATAATGTGGCCAAAATATTGATCGTAGATGACGACTCGCATATCCGGGAATTAGTTCGTGTCCTCCTTACGAAAGAGGGGATTTTCATACAAGAAGCGGGAGATGGAGAGGAGGCGCTTGCTATCCTTGGTTCTACGAAAATGGATCTGATCATCCTCGATATCATGATGCCGAATATGGATGGCTGGACGTTTTGTAAAGAGGTCAGAACCTATTATTCCGAGAACATCCCGATTTTGATGTTGACGGCAAAAGGGGAAACCGCCCAGAAAGTGAAAGGATTTGACCTCGGGACAGACGACTATATGGTGAAACCGTTCGCACCCGCTGAACTGACAGCAAGGGTAAAAGCCCTTCTCAAACGATCACAGGTCTCCATTGCGAACCGGATCGAATTAGACGGAGTGGTGATTGATCGTGAATCATATAAAGTATTGATTAAAGATCGGGATATCACATTGCCTCTTAAAGAGTTTGAACTATTATTCAAGCTTGCCCTCAATGAGGGAAAGACTTTTTCAAGAGAGCAGTTGATTGAAGATATTTGGGGATACGATTATGAAGGGGATGAAAGGACAGTTGATGTTCACATCAAGCGTCTTCGTCAGCGATTTAACGGGGTTCACTGTCCGTTTAAAATCACCACGATACGGGGTCTCGGGTACCGGTTGGAGGTCCACGAATGAAGCTGCCGGAATACGTGAAGCGGATACTGGGGATGTTGGCTGTAGTGACGGCTTTGACTGTGATGTGGTCCCTTTCCTATTGGATCACAGAAACCCTTTATGACGCTATCCATACTCGTCCTCACGAATTTGCAAGACTGCTCATCAACTCCATTCTCGGGTTCTTTCTATTTGGATGCAGCGTATTTCTCATTACCCAAATCAAGTGGGTGAAAAATCGGCAAGATCGATTCCTGCATCCGATGATTCAAGCGATGAAGATGATGGCGGAGGGAAACTTCAATATTGATCTTTCGTATTACCGAAATCAATTTAATGACCGTGGGGATCATCCTTATTACAAGATCATCGACAGCATTACCCACATGGCAGATCGACTGGGCGAGATGGAAGAAATGCGTCAGGAATTCATTTCAAATGTCTCTCATGAAATTCAGTCACCCCTTGCCTCGATCAGCGGCTTTGCCCATGCGTTGAAGAACGACAGTCTCAATCCTAAGGAGAGGGAGAGGTATCTTCATATCATTGAAATGGAAAGCGTAAGACTGTCTAAATTAAGTGATAATCTATTAAAGCTGACTTCCCTTGAGGATGACCATTTCACCCTGGACCGGGAAGAATACCGACTGGATCATCAGCTTCGCCGAATCATTCTTGCCAATGAACCGCAATGGACCGAGAAAAAGATCAACATGGATATCAACCTCGAACATGTTACCGTCCATGCCGATAAGGACCTGATGGATCAGGTATGGACGAATCTCATCCATAACAGCATTAAATTCACTCCGGAACAAGGGACCATCAGCATTCGGGCATTTGCACAAACAGGTGGTAAAGTCATGGTGACCATCAAGGATACAGGAATAGGGATGGACCATGATAGCCGGATGCATATCTTTGAGAGATTTTACAAAGCGGACGAGTCCAGAAACAGGCACCTGGGAGGAAGCGGCCTTGGCCTCTCGATCGTGAAGAAAATCATCGACTTGCACAGAGGAGAGATACAGGTTGAGAGTGAATTGGGAAGAGGAACGGCCATGATCGTTTCTTGTGATCCGAATCAAGTTACTCTAAATAAAGGTGGAGAGGGCGAAAAGGATGAGCAACGTTAAAAAAATACCATGTGAAAATATTACAGAGGACCTCATTGAAGAATATGAAAATAAGGGGTTTGAACTGGTTTCCCAAGAATACGTGATGGAGCACTCCTTAATAGACATTCCTCAGATTGAACCCCCTTTTCCTTTGACTGTCATAAGTTGGTCAACGGCGTTGGAAAGAGGTTTCTATGAAGTCTATCAGGCTTCCTTCAAGGACCGACCAGGTTTTCCTGGCTGGTCGATGGAAAAATGGGTGGAATGGGTATCCACCGGTGGAGATTTTCTGCGAGAGCGATCCTATTTAGCAACCGTAAATAACGAGTCGGTAGGATTCATCACCGCTGGTAAAGAATCCGACAAGATTGGTTTTATCATTCAAGTGGGAGTGATTCCGGAGTGGCGGGGGAAGGGAATTGCTGCGATACTGACATGCAAATGCCTGGAGGCTTTTCGTTTAGATGGCATGATATCCGCCATACTTCATGTGAATCAAAACAATCCAAGAGCCATAAAGCTATATGAATCGTTAGGATTTAAGATAGCTTGTAAAAGGGGTACGTTTGAAAAGAAAGATGATTGAAGGCGTCTCCGGAATGAGTATAAAAAGGAGATTGTTCAATAAGAATAAAATCTAACTTACAGGATTCACCCATATGGAGGGACTAATCTTGAAAGAAAAAATCATCGACGTCATCAAACAAATTGAAATTGATCATGGTGTGAAAATTCTATTCGCCTGCGAATCAGGAAGCAGGGCGTGGGGCTTTCCTTCAAAGGAAAGCGACTATGATGTCCGCTTCATTTATATTCATCAGCCGGAATGGTATTTGTCCATTGATCGGAAAAGGGATGTGATTGAAATTCCTGCAATGGGTTCAGTTTCCATTCCTGTGGACCCGTTGTTGGATATGAGTGGGTGGGAGCTGACGAAGGCATTGAGATTATTCAGGAAATCGAATCCTTCTCTTCTCGAGTGGCTCCAATCAACGATTGTCTACTACAAGTCTTATTCCACGATTGATCAAATGAAGGAACTGGAGCAGAAGATCTTTTCCCCCGTTTCCTGTATGCATCATTATTTGAGCATGGCGAAGGGCAATTTCCGGGATGATGTTCAGGGTGTTCAGGGAGAGGAAGTCAAGATCAAAAAGTATTTGAATGTACTTCGTCCCCTGCTGGCCGCCAAATGGATCGAGAAATATGATTCAATCCCGCCGCTTGAATTTCAAGAGCTGGTTGAAGAACTGGTGCCAGCGGGGGAATGGAAAGATTCGATCGCAAAATTGTTAAAACGGAAGAGAGCGGGAGAAGAAATATTTGTTGAAACGAAGATCGATACCATCAATGAGTATCTTCATAAAGAGATTGAACATTTGGAAGCGTATGTGAAGTCGTTAAATAAAGACACTCCTGATCCAACGGCTGAATTGGACATGTTGTTCAGAGGTGCGTTGAGGGAAGTGTGGATGGAGTTGGGAAAACGGTAATGGTGGAGGAATAGGGGGATGATTATACAACCACTGATTATCGACTGGTTTTTGTTAAAAATGTTAGAAATCATAGAATAATTGGTTGGAAGGGTTCAAGATTCGTTCAGACGCAAGAGTTCCAACCCTGCTCATGGGGTTGGAACTCCTTTTTGGTCGTAATGGTCTTGAAGAGAGAGGGGGAGAGGGATTAATTGCGTCATTTTCGTCGATGATTGCGTCATTTTCAAATTAAATGCGTCTTTCACCAAATAATACCAGTAATCCCCGCCTCTAACTAACGCCGTCCTGCTCCCTTACGACTCCCCCTATTAAACCAATACATAAGAAAAAATCCCAGTGTAAATCCACCACTCAACGTCAGGATCAAAGTCATCTCATAATCCCCAAGAAGGAATAAGAACATAAATATTATGATCCCGACAACAAATGGAAAGTACCAGCGATTCATCGGAACACCTCCTTGTTAATTTTTGTAATTTAGATTTATCGTTTTTTTACCCAACTACAGGGATTATAATCTTTTAGTGTCATAGTATCTTAACTACAAACCCCACCTTACCAAACCACACAAATAAGATTATAATGGTAATATCTTCTACCTCTATGTCCAGGCATGAAGAGAAATTTCACGATAGAGGTGATTCCATGAAACTGACATTCCTAAGCATTCTCCGCCTGATCATGTTCACCATGATCAGTTACATCTATTATTCTTCTGTTGGAACCCCATCGACTGCTCAAATTATTTATGTGATCGCAGCGGGAATCGGATTCATATTGAATCATTTTCTTATGGCGTCCACCCGGAATCAAACCTATTATCCTCTTGCCATCGATTTCATCCTGATTACGGGGTTTGTCTACTTTTATCCTGGATCTTCCCTTTATTTAATCTTATTCGGGGTAAATGCAGTGACGTTGTTTTTGTCTGCTAAAGACAAACGGGTCCTTTGGGGATTCAGCGTAGCCTTTTTCATCATTTGGTTCTGCTCTATGTACTATACTTATCAAGTGACAGGTACTTTTTCCTTTTTAGAAAATCTCATCAATTTCAGCTTAATCGTATTCGAAGCAGTTGTCGGTCGGCTTATACATAAACTGTTCCATGCACGGGCCAAAATCGAAACCCAGTACGGTGAGCTACAGGAGACCCATACGGCGTTGACCGCGGCTCACGAGCAGCTGCATCATTACTCAAAGCAAGTGGAGGAGTTGACCTTGATCCGGGAACGGAACCGGATCTCAGGGGAAATCCATGATACGGTCGGCCATAAAATGACAGCGCTCCTCGTTCAGCTTCAGGTAGCAAAGGAGCTGATGGATTCACGTCCTGACATGAGCAAACAAAAGATGGAGCTCTGTGAAGACCTGGCGAGGGAGACCCTTCAGGAAATCCGCCTGTCGGTCAGGACCTTGAAAGATCACGATCAACCCCAGTCCTTCGTCACGACGGTACGCAAATTGTTGGAGGATTATCAGAAGATGACAGGTCTCACCTCAAGGTTCACGGTCAAAGGGGATGTGTCAACCATCCCGATTTCCATCCAGCTCAGCCTGACAAGGGTCATCCAGGAATCGATTACCAATGCCGTACGTCACGGTCAGGCAAAAGAATGCAGCGTCGTGCTCGACGTTTCCGAGTCCAAGATCCAAATCAGCATTCAGGATGACGGAAAAGGGTCGGCGGACATCAATCCCGGATTCGGCTTGAAGAATATGAGGGACAGAATCCATGAACATGGAGGGACCACCGTATTTGAAAGCACGAAAGAAGGCTTCCGTGTGAAAGCAATGGTGCCGTTAATAGAGATGAAATGGCAAATGGGGGGATCATAATGGTCAGAATTTTAATTGTGGATGATCAGGAATTAATGAGGGACGGACTTGCTACGATATTAGATTTGAGACAGGAAATCGAGGTCGCAGGGGTTGCGTCGAATGGAAAGGAAGCGTTCGAGAAAGCAGGAGAGCTCCGTCCTGACATCGCACTGATGGATATCCGCATGCCAATCGCGAGCGGAGTGGAAGGAACGAAGCTTATTACCACCAACTATCCCGACATCAAGGTCCTCATGCTCACGACCTTCAATGACAGTGAGCTCATCTTTGAAGCATTGGAGGAAGGGGCAAGCGGTTACTTATTGAAGGATATGCCGACGGATGCCATCGTCCAGGCGATCATGACGGTTCAATCGGGGGGCATGGTGCTGCCGAAAGAACTGACGGCAGATATCGTAAGGGAAATGAGACGGAATCAGCCGGCAGAACAAATCAACACAGTCCCGGACATCGTGAAGGAACTGACGGAACGGGAGCTTGAGGTCCTAAATAAACTCGGCCTCGGACTGAACAACAAGGAAATTGCGGAGAAACTGTATATATCAGAAGGCACCGTAAAGAATCATGTATCCAATCTCATCAGCAAACTCGAGTTAAGGGACCGGACCCAGGCGGCTATCTTTGCCGTCCGCTATCACATCACGCATTATTAAACCATGACTTTTAGCATAGTATCCCTATGAAATACAGCTATCACAGCTGTATTTTTTTATGTTCAAATTCTATCTCTGGAGGGATTTGGAAAGAGGGGATCCCCGCTATACTTTAAGTATAGTCAAAGAAAAAAGGGTGTGGAGATATGCTAGAAGTGAAAGAGCTGAAGAAAAGCTATGGAAAAAAAGAGGTCGTGAAGAACGTATCCTTTATGATCGAAAAGGGGGAGTCGTTCGGATTACTTGGACCGAATGGAGCGGGAAAATCCACGACGATATCCATGATTTGCGGTCTCGTGCCATATGATCAAGGGGAAGTGCTCGTTGCCCATCAATCGGTGAAACAATTTCCGGTGCTGGTAAAAAAGAAAATCGGGGTGGTCCCGCAGGAAATTGCCCTTTATCCAACCATGTCGGCAAGGGATAATCTGTTGTTCTGGGGGAAGATGTACGGTCTGACTGGAGCACAGGCAAAGAAACGGGTGGAGGAAGTACTCGAAATCGTCGGACTGAAGGAGCGGGAGAAAGACCGGATTGAAACTTTTTCAGGAGGGATGAAGCGGAGGATCAACATCGGAGCCGCCCTCATGCATGAACCCGAGCTGTTGATCATGGATGAGCCAACGGTGGGTATCGACCCACAGTCGCGCAATCACATCTTGGAAACCGTCAAAGCATTGAATGAAAAAGGCATGACCATCATCTACACGAGTCATTACATGGAGGAAGTGGAGTACCTTTGTAACCGTGTCGGCATCATGGATCATGGGGAAGTGATCGCCCTCGGGACGAAGTCGGAACTGTGCAGCCGACTAACAGGAAGCAGCTTCATTCAGATAAAGGTGGAAAATCTATCGGATGAGGCGATGCAGGAGTTGGAAAAGGCTGGGGAAATACCACGAATCGCTTTTCAACAGGAAGCCGGCATTATCGAAGTATTTGCACCAAACCCGCAGGAAGCCGTGGCCTCGGTCATCACCTCAGCCGTCCATGCGGGATTGAAGATTGAATCCGTTGAAATCAAAGAATCGAATTTGGAAACACTCTTCCTGCAGCTGACAGGACGAACGTTACGGGATTAGGAGGAGATAGACATGAGCATGTTCACCATTGCATGGAAAGATATCAGGATTCGTCTCAAGGATCGCAAGTCCTTTATCACACTATTACTGATGCCGATTGTCCTGACTGCCATATTGGGGTCTGCTTTAAGTGGTGCTTTCAGTGAAAATGGATCGCTTCCAGAACTGACTGAAGGAGTCGTTGTTACCTCACAAGATGAACTGACATACCAATTCCTTCATGACACCCTGCAGGGGAAAGAATTGAAGGAGAGCATCACCTTAAAGAATTATAAAACGGAATCGGACTTGCGGAAAGCCATCGAGGATGGGAAGGTGGATGCCGGCCTCGTCATCCCGGACGGTTGGAAAGACGGGATATTGAACGGGGAAACCGTACCGGTCAAACTTTTCAAAGATCCCGGTAAAGACATTCAGTACACCATCCTTTCCACTATCACCGAATCCTTCACGAACCGCGTGGCAACGGTATCGGCGGCTACACGGACCATGGGTCAGGAGTTGAGCTCGGCTGTGCCGGTATCCAATCAGAATATCGACCTTTCCGCTGCCATGAAGGATCTATCAGAAAAACTTTCTACGATTGCAGATTCCAAGGAAAACGGGGTCATCACTCAAAAAGACGGCAAAGAGCCCCTTTCAGGCATGCAATACTACGCTGCCGCCATGGGTGTCATGTTCATTCTGTTCAACACCACCATTGGGGCGAAAACCATCCTTCAGGAGCGGAATACCGACACATTGGCAAGACTGATGGTGAGTCCGATCCGTCACTCATCCATTATGGGAGGGAAGTTTCTGGGGACCCTCTCGTTCACGATCCTCCAGTTCATGGTCTTCGTCATCGCCACCCGGTTGTTATTCGGAGTGGACTGGGGCAGCAATGGGTGGCAGCTTTTCCTGTTGGGCCTCGCTTATTCCGTTACGGTTTCCGGTCTTGCCATGTTGCTTGCAGGATTCCTTACGGATGAAAAGACGGCAGACTCCATCGGGGGGATCGGCGTGCAGGTTCTTGCTCTTCTGGGAGGTTCGATGATCCCGCTGGCTTCGTTTCCTGACGCCCTACAGAAGTTTGCCTCCATCGCCCCCAATAAGTGGGCCCTCGGCGGCTTTCTCGATATCATGAACGGAACATCGTGGGATAGTCTTGTCCTGCCTGTCACTATACTCGTACTGAGCGGTCTTCTAGCATTGTGGATCGGTTCATTGAAATTAAAGCTTAGATAAGGAGAAAAATAGGATGGGAAAAATCATCAGCATAGCCCGCTTTGAAGTGAAACGACTTTTTCAAAATCGCCGTGCATTTCTGCTGCTGTTCGGAATGCCCCTGTTATTCACCTTCATCTTCGGCGGAGTCATAACCGGGGATGGGGAATATAAGCCCGAGATTGCCGTGGTGGACGAAGACCAGACGGAGGCGTCACATGCCCTGATTAATGAATTGAAAGCAAGCGATTCCTTTACATTTACAAAAGGAAATAGCAAGAGAGCTGCCGAACAGTTCGACAACCAGGAAATAACGGGATATATTATTGTGGGGAAAGGATTCGAATCAAAGCTCCAAAATGAGGAAGCACCGGAAGTCGTCTTTGTTTCAGGACCTTCCTTCGAAGGGGCGGCACTTGTGGAACAGCTCATCAATGACAGCCTCGTGAAACAGAAGGTCAGTGCGACTGCTGCAAAATTTTATCGAGAGACAACGGGTGAAAATCCGGCAGCCATCCAGGAGAAAATCTCAGATAAACTGAAGTCGGTGCCGGCAGCTGTTGAAACCGTCTCCGTTACGAAAAATGAAGATATGCAATCGATGAACAATCTGACGGCGCGTTCAGCAGGATTCACGATCATGTTCGTCATGATCGCCATGCTATCAAGTACGGGTATCCTTCTCGAAGCGCGACAAAACGGCGTCTGGTACCGGATGATGTCCACTCCTGCCACCAAAGTGGAATTATTATGTGGATACATGCTGGCATTCTTCGTCATCGGCTGGATTCAGTTCGGAATCTTGATGACTCTGTCAGAGAAGATTTTTCACATCGAATGGGGGAATCCGTTTGCCAATATGATTCTCGTTTCAAGTCTGCTTCTCTGCAGCATCGGGCTCGGCCTCTTCCTTGCCGGATTCGTCAAAACATCAGAACAGCAATCGGTCTTCGGGAACCTGATTATCATCTCCACCTGTATGATCGCAGGCGTCTACTGGCCGGTTGAGATCATGCCGGACTTTATTCAGCATATTTCAACATTCCTTCCACAGTATTGGGGGATGGAAGGGTTTGCTGAGTTGACTGTAAGGGGAGGCGGCATTGGAGATATCCTTACCCCAGTAGGGATCCTCCTTGGGTTTGCGGTTATGTTTTTGATGGTGGGTTTGAGAAGGGTGAGGTTTGAGTAAAAGAAAGTGAATCGAGAACCAACATGAAAAGGCCATGGACCTCCATGGCTTTTTTCATATCCTGATGACCAAATAATCCCCGTTCGTCATCTGGACAACGTCTGCCTTTAATCCTTTTGCGATATCAACGGTCATCTCTTTTAATTCCTCAAGATCTTCACTATACAAAAGAAGCGGCCCCCCGTTGATTACTCTGTCCCGGTTTGAGGTTAGGTAGGCTAGTATTTGATAAGGTGGTTTCATTGAATTTTCCCTGCCCAAGAAGAATCACCCTTTCAAGTTGGTTTTCATGACAGCATGAGATTTTTTTGTGCTTTCGAGTAATGGACATTTCTTGACGGCTTCGATGAAAGCATCGATGTCGCGTTTGATCGGCACAAGGGTGATCATGACCTTTCCGTCCACATAATCTTTTCTAGTAAACTGATACCGTTTGACCCCCAATGCCCTGCATGCTTCAAATAAGGCGGCCTGACGCTGACCGAAGTTATCAAGGTTGATTCTGAAATGATTTTCTTTCGGGTAGATGACAACGGCCATTCCTTCTTCAGAAAACAGCTTCTCAGCATTATCCGTTCCAAGGAGGTTGCTGACATACATATCATCCACATACAAGGAGGATTGTTTTACGACCACTTTTCCTTCTTTGACTTCTGCAATGTCGCCAATCGTCTTACCCTTGGTGAATCTCTGCAAATAATAAAGAAGAGCAAACCCTATCAAGCACCCCCGGCAATACAGATCCATAGATTATCCAGGTTGAAAGCGTTCTGAAGGATGGATATCGTAAAGGACGTGACGAGTGCGACGATAAAGGCAAGATAATTTCTGGCTTCAAATGTTTTGGCGATCCCATCTATGTATGCTTTCCCCCGGTATGTGAACTCAGTTTCCTCCAAGTCGCTCAGGCTTTCTTTCTCCATCTTCCGGACATCCCTAAATTGCTGAAGGGCCAGGGTGAGGAACGTCACAGCCACGAAGTTTTTACTTAATAATGCGGGAATGGCAACAGCTCCCAGTGCCGCAGCTACAAAACCCGTGATGATTTGAATGAAGTAACCATTCGGATAGCTCGGATACTGTCTGAAGTCTTCTTTGATGGTCAGGATCCTTGCCATTGTTCCAATGATGATTGCGCTTGTTATGGTATACAGTTCGTTTGCAGTCAATCCAGTAGATTCTATGGGATGTCACCTCGATTCAATGGGTCAATCTGGAATAGTATGGGGAGATACCTTATGGATTATGCAATGTTTAGCCATTGATTTATATGTGTATATATGTTCATATATACTATTCGATGGAAATCTAAAATAGTGCATGAGGAGAGTGAAAAGAGTTGTCAAAAAATCATTCAGCTACAAAGAATACTAGATTAGCTTTTATGTTAAATCTTATGTTTACGATTATTGAATTTATCGGTGGATATCTCACAAACAGCATGGCGATATTATCTGATGCGGTACATGATTTAGGGGACAGTGTTTCTCTCGGAGGATCGTGGTACTTACAAAAGCTTTCAAATAAAAAGGGAAACAATAAGTTCAGCTTTGGATACAAACGGTTTTCAACGCTTGGGGCTTTGATCAGTGGAACAGTATTGCTGTTTGGATCGATTTTTGTTCTGATAGAAGCGGTCCCTCGATTATTTAATCCTACTCATCCAGATGCAGAGGGAATGTTATGGTTTGCTGTGTTTGGAGTTGTCGTAAATGGAATAGGTGCATGGAGGCTGCATAGCGGAAGTTCCATGAATGAGAAAGTGCTGTCTTGGCATCTTCTGGAGGATATCCTTGGCTGGGTCGGAGTGCTGATCATTAGTGTTGTAATGATGTTTAAGGACATACATATACTTGATCCCATTTTGTCCATAGGAATCACTTGTTTCGTCCTTTTTAACGTGATTAGAAACTTAATTAAGACGATTAAAATCTTCCTTGATGGTGTACCGGAAGGCGTTGACCTGGCATCGCTCAGAAATGAAATCAAAAACATAAATGGGGTAGAGGGAGTATCCGGATTTCATATGTGGTCTATTGATGGTGAAGAAAATGCGATGATGATCCATTTGAATGTATCAGACAGAACGCAAACGGATAAGGTTGAAGAAATAAAAAAGCAAGTAAGAAATCTGGTATCGAATTGCAACATCAAACATTCGGCTATTGAAATCCATTCGAACGAAAAACATGTTAGTTAGAAAAGACCGGCTCAAATGAGCCGGTCTTTTCCTGGATGTAGGTACTTTTAGAAGTTTATCTATTTTTCTTCTGATTAAAATAACTGACTGCGGTCATCCGGCTCAATAAAGCGACTGTCAGAATGGACAGAATCATGTGTACGGACGATGTCACAGGGCTCAGTTCTTCTGTTTTTACGACAAATCCACCAAAGGTTGTCAGAATGGATAAGAGGATCAAAAGTAAGGCGGATTTCCTCATCACGTTAAATCTTAATGCAAGGAAAACGGCATATCCGATGAAGAATAACGCAATCATACCGAGCAATCCGTGAATCACATAAGTGAAATTTGCAAGTTCCACATTCGTGTTTCTTACTTCAAACAGTAATTTGCTGAGTTGGAAATGTTTAAAGAGTGCTCCGATTAACACCTCGAGCATGAGTGCTGAAAACCCGATCACTAATGGCTTTTTCACTTCATTCAACTTCACGTTTCCAGTTCCCCTCTGTAATCCTTCATGAAGGAAAATAAGAGAGATTAATAGAAAGAGGCTGAACATGACATCGAGTGTCGTGAAACCGGTTGGTGTTCCGAGAAGAACATTCATCCCGCCGATCATCGCCTGAGTAAATAAGAGAACCAGGGATAATAACGAAATGACTTTGACTGCTTTATCGGTTGTCTTTCTCCAGGCAAGGATGGCGTTGATCAGAATGACCAGTCCGAGCAGTGTCGTGAATAACCGGTGAGAGTATTCGATCACGACACGATAATTGGTGATATCTGGAATGATTTTTCCGTTACAGATCGGCCAATCACTCCCGCATGCATCACCTGAATGTGTCGCTACGACCAGGTTGCCAAGCACCAGTGCCGCTATGGTGACGATGATCGTAAAGAATGAGAATCTATTTTTCATATCATGGAAGTCCTTTCGTGTTAGAATCAATCATATATTGATATCTGTTCATATACTAACAGGATTGTGAGATGGAACACAATCGTTAAACGTCGATGTCACATAACGTTCATCTATCGTTAGTAAAGAATGGAAGGCTGATTTACAAAAAACTTTTAGACCATTTGAAAAGTACAACAACTTCTGTTTGACAGTGGCATGTTCTTTTTTTTATCATATAAATAAGAATACATGAACACATTGTCATATATTGAAATAGAATAGGAGTGTCGACATGCGAAAGAATAATAATCAGGAAGAGCTGAATGGACCTAAACAGGATGACAAAATAGATGAACCGTGTGTGGAGATTGATGAAGAAACATTGTTTATCGTCACTCAGACGTTTAAGGCATTGTCCGAGCCGACTCGTGTAAAGATTCTTCATCTTTTGGCGCAAAAGGAACACTCTGTTAATGATATCGCTGAAAAGCTGTCGCTGCTTCAAACGACCGTATCTCATCAATTGCGGTTTTTGAAAAATTTACGGTTGGTCAAGTATAGACGTGAAGGCACGACACTGTATTATTCTGCAGATGATGATCATGTCATGAATATGCTTCAGCAAACGATGCACCATGCGAGACACCACTAGGAAACAATGGGGGAGTTCAAGATGGACGAATATAAGCTTCAAGGGCTCTCGTGCGGCAATTGTGCGAGGGAAATGGAAGAGGAAATCAATAAGCTGGAAAATGGAGAAGGGTCGAGAATTCTTTATAACAGCAGCAAATTATACCTGAATAAGGGTGTAGATATGCAAAAAGTGGAGAAAATCCTTACCGCTGATGGAGCGGCCCTCGTGAAGGATCATGGGGATGAGCATGCCCATGACCATTCCCACGAGCATACCAACAGCAACACAATGAAGATCCTGCTTGGAATGTCAGCCATCATCTTTTTTTCAGCGATCTATGTGGATTCGCAATTGGATAATCTGGTACCGGTCATCATGTATCTGACGGCTGCTGCGACAAGCGGATATCCAACCTTCATCAAGGGTGCAAAGAATCTGCTTAAATTCAAGTTCAACATCGATACGCTGATGACGATTGCCTTGATAGGGGCCTTTTCCATTGGGGAATGGAAAGAAGGGACGCTTGTAGCCATTCTATTCGGCGTCAACGAATTGCTTGAAGGAATGGGCATGGAAAAGGCAAGGAAGTCCATGGAGGAATTAATGAAGGTCGCTCCGAAAGAAGCAATCCTGATTGAAGGGGACAAGGGAAGGGTCGTACCGATCAGTTCGTTGAAAGCAGGGGACCTCGTCCTTGTGAAATCAGGTCAGAAAATCCCGTCAGACGGGATCGTCGAATCCGGTAAGAGTTCCGTAAACGAAGCGGCCATCACCGGGGAAGCCATGCCGGTGGAAAAAGAAAAGGATGAAAAAGTCTTCGGGGGAAGCATCAACAACGAAGGGGTACTCAAGGTAAGGGTTTCGAAAGAATACAAAGATTCTTCCCTTGCAAAGATACTTCATTTAGTAGAAGAGGCACAGGAAACCAAGACCCCTACAGAACAATTCATCAATCGGTTTGCACGGTATTATACACCGATCATCATGATCGTGTCTGCGTTGGTAATACTCGTTCCGCCCCTTCTTTTCAATGGGGACTGGGGAGAATGGTTTTATCAAGGGCTGGCCGTTCTCATTGTCGGATGTCCGTGTGCATTGATTCTGTCGTCTCCGATAGCCATCGTCTCAGGGATTGCCCGCAATGCGAAAAACGGGATCCTGGTGAAAGGCGGCGTATTCCTTGAGCAACTCGGGAAAATTGACACCGTTGCATTCGATAAAACGGGTACGCTGACCAAAGGCCATCCTTATGTAGAAGAAATGGCTGTCTACGATCAAGAAAACTTTGTCCGGATTGCCGGTTCAATCGAAAAATCATCTTCACATCCGATTGCAAAAGCGGTCATGGAAAAGATCAGCGAAGACGCAGCAAACCAGGCATTTTCGGAACCTGAAGAGATCAACACGATCTCAGGTCAAGGTGTATCAGCCATGATCGAAGGGAAAACCTACAGGGTCGGAAACGAGAAAAGCCTCGAGTGCTCCGTTCCTTCTGAAGTCGAGCAAAAGATCCAAACGATGAAATCGAATGGGTATACGCTTGTGATCGTCTCAAGCGATACAGAAATTCTTGGACTATTCGGCATCACGGATGAAATAAGGGAAGAAAGTAAGGAAATCATCCAAGACCTTTATTCTTCCGGTATTAAACAGGCAGTGATGCTGACGGGAGATCACGACAAGACGGCAGAAAAAGTGGCAAAGCAAGTAGGATTGACCGATTACTATGCAGGTCTCCTGCCAGACGAAAAAGTCGAGAAGGTAAAAGAACTCACAAGCCGGGGGAAAGTGGCCATGGTGGGTGACGGAATCAACGATGCCCCGGCACTGGCCACAGCCGATCTTGGAATCGCCATGGGCAAGGGAACCGACAGCGCGATTGAAACAGCTGATATTGTGCTGATGCAGGATCATCTCGGAAAACTTCCTTCCGCTATCAAAATTGCGAAAAGGGTCAATAATATCATTAAGATTAACATTTCCCTGGCATTGGGGTTAAAACTGATTGCATTACTCCTGACCATCCCAGGGTTACTGACACTATGGATTGCCATTCTGTCTGATATGGGTGCAACCATTTTGGTTACGTTGATCAGTTTGACTGTGATGATCGGGGAAAAGTCGAAAGTGTCAAATTAAATGAAAGGAGCGGGTCGATCCCTGCTCCTTTCATTTTTTTATTGAGCATTAAAGGGTTTTTACAGCTGCTTGGAAGATCAGGCTGGGTTTCCAGAGGTGATATGTAGACGGAAAAATTCCGCTTAATTTGTCATTAATATTAAAAATGGGCGAAATAGACGGAAGAATTCCGCCTATTCACCTGAAAATACAATAATGGTTGAATTTTTTTGTGCATAAGCGGAAATCCTCCGCCTATCTATTCAAAAAACAAGGTCCGAGCTGATGATAACCGGAAAATTTCCGCTTATATATTGGCCAGACTTACTAGGGCTTGTGGGAACCAACATGGGAGTGTTCTTATTTTACGTGTGAAATTTATGGAGAATTCAAAACAACCAATTCTTAAATGGAATAATCGTTATTGTATAAGAGCTTATCCTTGAGGGTGAGCTTTTTGGTTTACCAATTGTGACACTAAGTTTATGCCCCTTAGATTTGGGTTATTGAAAATGATTTTTACAATTTTTTCTATTTTTAAATAGGTAGTATGCTAAACTTATTTATAAAGAATCCAGTGTTTATTTTTAAAAGAAAAACTAAATGAGGTGTCACTATGAAGGAATTCTTTCTGTCGCTCGATCACTACCGTGTAAGAGGTCACGTCTGGGGAGAAAAACATTTACCGACGAATTGATCATTAAAACTTAAGCATGGAGATGATTTCAGTGGAAGGAACTATGATTAAATCTTTTACCATTGCTTTATCCATTTGCTTCACTTTCATGATGTTGATTTTTTGCTGCATGGCGGGGTATGCACTCATCACAGTTCAAACGATAAATATCCTTGTTTTGTATATTGCCAGTTTCAGCAAAGAGGGTATGTTCATTCGTGTTTCAACAGAGATTTGGTACGTCATGCCGATCAGTATAACACTCATGATGCCGTTGGTTTATTTACTCCTTCGAAAAAGGAAAATGGGAATTCAATAGATCTAAATTAGAGCAAATGAAACAGAATGGGGGCTTACACATGTTTGATACGTTTAATTTTGACCTGATCTACCGTGAACGAAATGATGTAACCCCATTAGTGGTCATGATGTGTGGTGTAGCGGGTTCCGGTAAAACGACTTTTTCAAAAGTATTAGAGCAGGAAGGATTTGTGCGCCTTTCAATCGATGAAGAAATATGGGCAACGAATGGTCGTTGGGGGATTGATTTCCCAATGGAAAAGTTTGAGGAATATAGAAAAGATGCAGAAGTAACATTACGCAACCGTTTAATAAAGTTAATCCACGATAAACAGCAGGTGGTGATTGACTTTAGTTTTTGGGACCGTGAGAGAAGGAACCAATATAAAAAACTGATCGAGGATTCCGGCGGTAAATGGATCCTGATTTATTTGAAGGTTCAAGAACATGACTTGCGTGAACGACTTAAGGTACGTAACCAGCGTTTTGATGCCAATTCTTTCCCGATTTCTGAAGAACTTTTAGCGTCATATCTTAATGGTTTCGAGATACCTCAAGGAGAAGGGGAAATAGTGATAGACAATTAAAAGCTGCAGACCCATGCTTTTTGAACAAAAGCAGGATTTCCCCTCCCCATCTCAGAATACATAGTGAAAAAGGAATGAAAGGAGAATAAGTATGAATATTGAAAAACAGATACTAGAATGGTTCACTCATTTCCACACTCATCCGGAAGTGAGCTGGAAGGAAGTTGAAACGACGAATACGATTGCAGGGATCCTCGATGAACTGAATGTGAGCTATAGGAGATTTTCTGATGTGACAGGGTTGATCGCTGAAATAGGAGAAGGGGATGAAGTGACGGCTGTACGCGCGGATATCGATGCTCTGTGGCAAGAGGTGGATGGGGTGATGCAGGCGAATCATTCGTGTGGACATGATGCCAATATGTCGATGGTTCTCGGAGCACTTCTTTATTGCCTTCAGGATGCTCCAAAGAATAAGCGGATCCGCTTTATTTTTCAACCTGCAGAGGAAAAGGGGAATGGATCGCTGACCATGATTGAGAAAGGAGCCCTTCTGGATGTCCGTTATTTATTCGGGGTTCATCTGAGACCGAAAGAAGAATTGGATCATGGTTTCTTTTCACCTTCTGTTCATCATGGGGCAGGAATTTACATGGAAGGGAAAATAAGAGGGGTTGATGCCCATGGTGCGAGACCTCATCAGGGGAAGAATAGCATCGATGTGTTGATGAGCATTCATTCCTTATTAAAAACAATCTATTTGTCTCCATTTGAATCGTATTCTGCCAAACTGACTAAGCTTTCTGCAGGAGGGGACAATCTAAATATCATCCCCGGAAATGCGGAGTTTGCCATCGATGTACGTGCCCAGAAGAATGAGGTGATGGAAGAGATACAGCGTCGTCTTAATGAAGGGGTCGATGGCATTGCTAAGCTGTACGGAGTCACGGTTGAATACGAATGGACAGACTATACACCTGGAGCGGAAGTGTCTGCAGAAGCTGAAAGCATCACGAGAGAAGCGATTATATCCATTGCAGGGGAAGAAGCATTGGCTCCGCCGGTCATTACTTCAGGCAGTGACGACTTCCACTTTTATACAATCAAGCATCCCGAAGTAAAGGCAGCGATGATCGGAGTCGGTGCGGATTTGACTCCAGGACTGCATCATCCGGACATGACGTTTAACGTTTCCGCGCTGAATCAAGCGGCAAAAATACTGGCTGAGACGTTAAAAAAGGCATCATCCTGATTGGAAACGGTACCAAAAACGGATTGACGACTCCCATTTCTCCCCTTATGATACTCATATAACGACTATTTAACGACAATTAGGAATAGTCAAAAAACAAAGAGGTATCAAGGGGGAATTTGGATGAAGAAAGAAATGTCTTTTTGGCTGGCAATCATACCATTGCTTGTCATGATCACCGTAATGGCCATTACAATCGTGGTTTTGGAACAGGGGCCGCACATTCCTCTGATCATCGGGACGGTCACGGCTGCACTTGTCGCCTGGTTTTCGGGGTTCAAGTGGAAGGATATTGAGGAAGCGATGTATAAGGGGATTCGTCTTGCTTTACCTGCCGTCGTCATCATCATGCTTGTGGGATTGACGATCGGTGCGTGGATCGGCGGCGGAGTCGTCGCGACGATGATTTATTATGGGCTTAAGATGATCACTCCATCGCTTTTCCTATTATCGATTGCGGTCATCTGTGCAGTTGTGTCGCTTGCGATCGGAAGTTCCTGGTCAACAATGGGGACCATCGGTGTTGCAGGCATGGGAATCGGCATCAGTATGGGGATTCCGGCTCCGATGATTGCGGGTGCCATTATCTCCGGGGCTTATTTCGGTGATAAGATGTCGCCGCTGTCAGATACAACGAACCTAGCTTCGGGACTGACCAACACAGATCTTTTTGTACATATCCGCCATATGCTTTACACGACGATCCCGGGCTTTGTGATTGCCCTGGCTGTCTATGCGTATTTAGGAAGGAACTTTGGAAAAAGCGGGGTCAATACAGAGGACATTGAAAAAACGATTGGGGTTCTGCAGGACAGCTTTGTCGTTTCACCATTTTTACTGATTGTGCCGTTGCTTGTCATTGTGCTAGTTGCACGAAAAGTTCCTGCCATACCGGCTTTGATCGTGGGGATCATTCTTGGATTCGCGGCACAGGTATTCATTCAGCATGATTCGTTTGCGGATGCTGTTTCAGCTCTTCAAAGCGGATACGTGATTGAGACGGGCAATACGATGGTCGATGATCTGTTTTCCCGCGGGGGTCTCGATTCCATGATGTACACGGTCTCCATGACGATCGTTGCGATGACCTTTGGAGGGATCCTTGAGCACACAGGTATGCTTCGTGCCATCGTCAACCAGATCCTTAAGGTGACAAAAACATCGAAAGGCTTGGTGGCTTCCACTGTGGTCTCTTGTTTTGCCACGAATGCATCATGCTCTGAACAGTATATTTCCGTCGTGGTGCCTTCACGGATGTATGCGAATGCCTACAAGGAAAAAGGGCTGCATTCAAAGAACTTGTCCCGCGCCCTTGAGGACGGGGGGACGTTGACATCGGTCTTCATCCCATGGAATACGTGCGGGGTCTTTATTTTAGGAACGCTCGGCGTACATGCATTTGACTATGCTCCATATGCGGTGTTGAATTTTATCGTGCCGATCATTTCCATCATCTATGCCTTTACGGGCTTCAGCATTACCAAGCTGACAGAAACCGAAATGAAGGCAATGGAGCAGGAGGATGCCCCACTTTCCTCCTGACTCGGTCAATAGATGGGGAAGGTCAGTTCATAAATGGCCCGTGGTCTTCCTTGTGCATAGGTCATTTCTTCTCCAATGATCTTGGCCGAACCATTGTCGACCAGCTTCTTCAAGATCCGTTCAGTGGAGCGACGTGTGATTTGCATATAGTCAGAAAGCTCTGCCGCTGTGAAATCACGGGTTGAGCGGGATTTGTAGAATTGAATGATCTTGGATAAGTTTGACGGACTTAATTTTAATTGTTTGGCAAGGGACAGCATTTCTGGAGTATCATTTTTCAGATGCTGTTTCTTGGTTTTATCAGGGTAAGGTCCTGACAACTCTTTTTCCTCATTCAGGATAAAGGCACAGCCGTCAGAATCAACCTTTCTCGCAAATGACAACGCGGTCTCTGCGTTTGCCTCTGCCTCCGCTGCCGTATGACCGTATCCGAAGCCTGCAAGTACGGGCTTTTCAAGAAAGTCGGTGCTTTCCAGGAAATGTTCGATGCTCCCCCGATTGCTGTAAATCGTGAGGGAAGCATCATCCTCCTGCTTTTGGAGTGTTCCCTTCATCAAGCGGGCGAGTTCATGAAGACGTTCATGTTCACCTACCCAATCTTGAACGGAAAGTCGGACAGCAGCGATCGTGGCTGCTTTTCTTTTTGAAAAAAGGGATTGGGAATAAGCTTCATCAATGGCGCGTATGAGCGACTTGGCAGGGTCGATCATTCTCATGCAAGGGATGTGCAACTCGACAAGCCGGTCATAAACAGCATGGATGCTCGTTAATGCCAATTCAGTTTTGCCATTTTTAAATAACTGCCGGTGGAAGTCTGTATAGTCGTTGATGTGAAAGGTGTGGGGCAGGCGCTCTTTATAATCCATCACATATCGGGGCGGGTTCTTGAGGTGTAAGTCTGACTGGGCGTGATCGATGAGAGAACGATCCATTAAATCGATGGACACACGGTCTGGTTCAATCCCATGATGATGCAGGATATAAAGCAGTGATGTCACAAGGGCCGTTTCATCCTGTTCCAGGTAAAGGACCGGTACGGACAGTGTGCGCCATTCTTGTTGTGAAAAAAAGTAAGGCAGTGCTCCGGAAAACAATACGGCATCACAAGGTGTGAGGTTTTTCATAAGCATTCTTGCTTCCTGGGGTTCATCGTAAACATAGGGGACCAGTTCGATACTGTTCAAGTCATAAGGGATCGACGTCAGGGCACGTCCTATAAATTCCCTGGACCCAATCAGGGCAATTTTCGTTTTCATGATAATCTCCTCTCTGAATTAACGACTATATAACGACATTATACCAAGTGAAATTAAAATGTGTTAGATGTAAAGGAGTGTTTAGCAAATGAAAATAAAAAAAATAAATCTGTATGCCATTCGATTACCACTGAAGCAGCCTTTTATCATCAGTTATCATACCTATGACGATATGCCCTCTATCATTTTGGAAATGGAGACGGATGAAGGAATCATTGGATATGGGGAAGCGGTGGCGGATGAGCATGTGACAGGCGAAACGTGGGAAAGCACCTTTCAAGTGCTTCAGCATACCCTCGCACCGAAACTGATCGGAGAGAATCCGTTTCATATTGAACGAATTCATGAACTGATGGATCAAGCCATTTACAATGCCCCGACCGCAAAGGCGGCCATCGATATCGCTTGCTATGATGCTATTGGAAAAAAAGTGAATCAGCCTGTCTATCAGCTGCTTGGCGGCCGGTATCATGACGAATTCCAGATTACCCATGTCCTCAGCATAACAGAGCCGGATACGATGGCAGACGAAGCGGCCAGTATGATCGAGGAAGGATTTCAATCCTTTAAAATGAAGGTTGGAACCGATATCGACCAGGATATTGAACGAATCCGAAAGGTGAGGGAACGTGTTGGGTGGGACGTCCCGATCCGTGTCGATGTGAATCAGGGCTGGAAGAACAGCAGTCAGACACTGAAGGCACTGAGGTATCTTCAAGACCTGAACATCGATTGGCTTGAGCAGCCCGTTCTGGCAGATGATGTAGATGGGATGGTCCGGATCAAATCCAGGACAGATATCCCCCTCATGATCGATGAAGGACTGAAAGGCCTTCGTGACATGCGTGAGATCATCCGGAAGGAGGCCGCGGATAAAGTGAATATCAAATTGATGAAAAGCGGTGGGATCTACCCGGCAGTGAAGCTTGCCCATATGGCTGAGATGGCCGGGATGGAATGCCAGGTCGGTTCGATGGTCGAGTCATCGATCGCATCAGCAGCCGGATTCCATGTGGCTTTTTCCAAAAAGATCATCACTAGTGTAGAATTGACAGGACCAATTAAATTTTACAAGGACATCGGAGACCTGCATTATGACGTCCCATTTATCCGACTGTCGGACAAAGCGGGCCTCGGTGTTACCGTAAATAAAGATATATTGGAAGAGTTGACTGAGTTTAAGAGTATCGTAGAGTAAGGAGCATGGAATCATGGATCATCTATTTGAAGGATTTCTTGATAAAAACAATGAATCATACATCGTCCGATTGTTAACTAAAGAGGATATGAGCCAATTACAGCAGCTGCAGGAGCTTGTGGTGGAGACCTTGACGGAAAAAAAGAACTTACAGCCACTGACGTATGAGGAATTAGACTATATTTTAACGGGGAACGGGCTGATGATCGGCGCCTTTACAGAGAAGGGATTAATCGCATTCCGCGCTTTGTTAGTCCCCCCTATTGATGAAGAGCATCTGGGGCTGGATGTTGGACTCGAGGCACAGGAACTGCCGCAGGTCATCTATCAGGAAATTTCGAACGTACACCCGGATTACAGAGGCAACCGGTTACAGCAAACACTGGCTCATTTGATCATGCAGGAACTGGGGGAGCTGGATCAAAGGTTTACCTATGTGGCGTGCACCGTCGCTCCTTTTAATATTCCCAGTTTAAAAGATAAGTTCAAACAGGGAATGGAGATTGCGGCCCTTAAGATCAAGTATGTCGATCAATTGCGATATGTGTTCATTAAGCGTCTTGATGGAGAGGGCAGTGGGGGAGAGATTTCCGAGATTGCCAGAGTTCCCATGGGGGACGTTGTGGGCCAGCAGTCGTTATTGGAGGAAGGCTGGCGCGGCATTTCGATGGAGGAAGAGGATGGTGGGTATAGTGTGTTGTATGTGAGGAAGCAGTCAATCGCCTAATAGCGGGTTTGTGTTGAGAGGCAGAAAATTCATCCTTCATTTTGAGTGTTCACTGAGTAATAAACGGAGTTTTTCCTGTTATCGTGCAAAATAGGGCTATGTTAAGGGGGAATAAACGGAATTTTTCCGTTTATGGCCAGTCAAGATGGTCCATTTTAAAGCTTTTAAAGTGAATAGGCGGAATTTTTCCGTCTGTTACTCGATATTATGTGCAGAATTCCTCAATAAGCGGAATATGTCCGCTTATGTGTATGTAGAAATTGCTAAAAAATGCTTGGAGCATCTGTCTCCAAGCATTTTTATTTTCTTTATGAAGTCTTCACAGGCTCATTGGACAGCATACCTGATGGAACTTCCTTGAACATTTTAGGCTTTGTCTTCAATACCGAAAACAACACACACCCCGCCAAAACAATCGCACTTCCAGTAGCTTGAAGACCATTCATCTTCTCTCCCAAAAAGACAAACGCCAACAAAGCCGTGAAGACTGGATTGAAGTTCAGGAACAACCCCGACGTACTCGGTCCGAGCTTATTTACTCCCACATTCCAAAGCACCATGCAAACCACCGTGGAAATCACACCGGTATACAAGATCGACTGCACGAAGGAAGCATCGACATTGGTCACGTGGAAATCATGAAGATTGAAAGGCAGCAGGATAAGAATTCCGAATATCCCTGAATAAAGGATCGACATCATCGGTGTGACGCTCTTCATCGCCCACTTGCTGCAAACGGAATAGAATCCCCACATCACAACGGCAGCGAGCATATACAGATCCCCTTCATTGAATTGCAGGGAACCAATCATCTCCAAGTGGCCCTTTGACAGGACAAGGAACACGCCAAAGAGTGACAGGAACATAGAAGAGAGTTGAAAGGCATTCATCTTTTCCTTCAGAAAAATAAACGAGATTCCGGCAATCGAAAACATATTTAACGTGGAAATCAAGCCAACATTGGTGGCAGAGGTTTTTTCCAACGCCATGAATTGAAGTGCCTGAAAGAGTGCCACCCCTGTCAGCCCCATTAAACATAATGGAAGAATCGATTGTACGGGTGGAACGAGCTTCTTTTCCTTCCACCAGACCATCGGGAAGAGGCAGATAATGGCGATGGCCCATCTTAATATCGTCAACGTTCCCGGGGATCCATGCTCCACAAGCGTTTTCCCCACGATGAAATTGCCTCCCCAAAGAAGGCTGGTCAGTAACAATAGATAATGATATTTCACGTCATTCAGCTCCATTTCGAAGAGCCACTGTGCACAATGACATTTGCTATAAGAATAATTTTAACATTTTATCAGATTTGCAAAAGAACATATTGTATAATGAGGATTAATTGAAATAATTTAAAGTATGATAGATTATCAGATTATAAAAATTCATTTATACCTCGTTTTATCAGTGGTATTTGGAACAATTGAAAAGGGTGGTAGAAGCATGGAATCAGTTGTAAGCAGGGTATTGGATCAAATGGATCTTCAGCTATTGGATTTGCTGCAAAAGGATGGGCAGCTGAGTAATCTGGAATTATCGAAGCGGGTCAGTTTATCGGCACCGGCCGTACACTCACGCATCAAGCGCTTGGAGACGGAAGGGTATATCAAGAAGCAGGTAGCCATTCTAAATCACGAAAAACTGGGGTTTGATCTACTATGCTTCGTGTTTATGAGCACGAATGAACACAGAACGGAAAAGCTGACTGCCTTAGAAGGGACACTGGAATCGATGGAGGAAGTCCTGGAATGTCATTGTTTGACTGGGGAATATGATTATCTACTGAAAGTCGCCTGCAAGGATCGTAAGGGACTGGAGCTCTTTATCAGAAGGTTGAATGAGATGGGGATCACGAAGATTCAGACGAGTCTTGCGTTGAGGGAGATTAAGGATTCGACGGTGCTGCCGATATTGGGGTCTTAATTTAGTGATGTTATCAGCATTATCCCAACCAGGGGTTAATGCTTTTTTTTTTGAAAAATTCATTTCAAACGTGACCAATCGATTTCCATATGCGTCTAAGTGTAGGAGGGAAGGGGGAACAGTTTTGGATCAACAAGAATTAAGTGAATGGTTTACCCAATATGGAGAATCGATCCTCACATACATACTTCTAATGGTACGGGACTATCAACAGGCAGAGGATTTAACACAGGAGACCTTTCTGAAAGCCTATAGAAGCAAACAGCAATTCAAACAGAATTCATCTGTGAAAACATGGCTATTTTCCATTGCACATAATGTGACGATTGATTATTTTCGAAAGAAGCACCCGCTGAAACACTACCTGGGCCTAACAATGGAGGAGAAAGACGGCAAGCCGTTACCTGAACAAATCGTCGAGATGAATGAAGAATCTGAAGGATTATACAGAGCGATTCAACAATTAAAGTCAACGTACAAACATGTCATCATCCTAAGAAAGTTGAAAGAATTTTCAACAGCAGAAACAGCCCATGTGTTGAACTGGTCAGAGAGTAAGGTGAAAATGACGCTAAGCAGAGCGCTGGTAGAACTGGAGAAGGTATTGACGAGAGGAGGGGTCATCAATGAAATCAACCGATCCATTTAAAGAGTTGGAAGAACAGCTAAAGGTAACAGACGGATCAAAAGAGCAGCTTCGAAGTAAAATAATGCAGAGCACAAATGAAAAGAAGAAGATCCATTTTAAAAAATATATCTGGATTGCGGCAGCATGTATACTCTTTCTTGTCACATCCCCGTTCTACTCAACCACGATGGCAAGTATTGTGGCGAAAGTGTTACCTATTACGATCACTCCACAGATTTCAGACGGAGAACCCAACCCCAATTTGACTTCTGACCTTTTTAAACTAGTCGAAAAGCAAGGATACAGAGTTAGTTCAGTAGGGACAACACCGTCTCCCTTCACAATTCAAGTGTCACTTCATTTGGGGGATTCCACATTAAAGCAAGCCAAGGAAGATCTTGAATCCAAGATCACCAATTATTTATATGAAAATGGGTATGACGATTACGAATTAAAGATTATCAAGGCTCCTGAAGTTCCCACTCGTGAGGGGAGCGATGACTTAAACAAAAAATATGATCAAGTACGAGAGATTGTGAAGGAAGTATTCGCTTCCTATGGATATGTTGAAGAAGCTGAGTATGAGTTAGCAGGTATGAAGGGGACCGGTGCTTCAGCGATTGTCACCATCGATATGCCGGACCACATTGATGAATCAAAGGAAATCATTGCAGACATTGAAAAAGAAATAGAAAAACAGAATCTAGATGTCAAAGATGTCGAGGTGGATACTTTCAACTTGAACCATCGTCAGCAGGATAATCGTTGGTCCATGATCTCTTCTGATATCTATGATGCCATGGCAGGGAAATCGATGTATCAATTGGCCGGACTTTCGTATCAAGTGAAGGATGGACACTCTTATGTGTGGATAAAAACAGATCTGGATAAACCACTTCCCCAGGAGCAGATTGACGAAATCAAAAAAGCAATAAAGGACTATTTGGCATTACCTGAAACGAAAGAGCAAATTCGTAATGACGAGTATACGATTGAATTTTTATTGAAGAATGGGAAGTCGTTTGTGGAGATATCGAATCAATAGTTTTTTCGAATAAGTTTAAGAGTTCCGTTTTCAGGTGAAGAATTGACGTGTGATGGGTATACGTTCTTTAATGATTATGATGGGAATTTTAAAAGGGTCGTACTTATCGATTGGGAGATCAGGCCAAACACCAGAGCTGATGAATAGACGGAATAATTCCGCTTAATTAGTTTTTTCTATTAAAAAAGGCTGAAATAGACGGAATAATTCCGCCTATTTACTCAGAAATACAAAAATGTTCGATCTTTTCTGTACATAAGCGGAAATCCTCCGGTTATTTATCCCAAAAACAAGGTCCGAGCTGACTATAGCCGGAAAATCTCCGCTTATTAACTCGCCAAATTTCCTACTGCTGGTTCTATATGGTGAAATATAACTGTTGGATTTGAGGCGAGAGGGAGTTCACGAACATCCTCACCACTAAATACACCATTGCTATCAAAAAATAATTAGTGTACGATAAAAAGAAATTTTAACGAACGAATTATAATGGACACCCACAAAGTGAACGGTATGATTTTTTTCATAATAGGTAGATTCGCTTTGGGAGGGGTCTCTTTTCTGGTTTAAGGAGGATGCCAGCATGACACACTACATAAATGAATTTACAGACTTCTTCTGGCAGCATGACATCTATTTCCGTATCGTTGTAAGTGCGGTGTTGGGGTTCATCATCGGGTGGGACCGGTCATCGAAGAACAAGCCGGCCGGTTTGAAAACCTATACGTACGTTTCGGTGGCGTGTACGTTGATCACGATCGTCTCGATTGAAGGAGCCGATATGCTCAGTGAACCGGATAGCGGGAAGATGATGGATCCCCTCCGTCTCGCTGCCCAGATCGTATCGGGGCTCGGGTTCTTGGGTGCAGGGGTGATCCTGAAAGATGGACTGCGGGTGAAAGGACTCACGTCGGCTGCGATGATTTTTTATGTCGGGGGCATCGGAATCGGCATCGGAGCAGGGTTTTATTCGATTGTCATCTTCGCCACACTTGTCACCTTCATCATGACGAGGATTGGTAACTTCTTTGAAGAACGGGAGATCAAGGCGATGAGTCTGCCGAAGCTCAGGAAGAAAAGTGAGGAGAAAGAGGACTAAATGCAGGGTGGGAATTGATCATCAGTTCCCGCTTTTTATTTTGTAAAAGATAGGTAAATAACAAGAATTTCATTGCCAACTTTTAGTTAATGTTGTATTATTGTGAATAATCAGACATATATATTAGACAGGTTATAGTCTAAGGGTAGAGATGCGGAGAATCCCTGTGACCAATAAAATGCATGCCACATTTTTGTGCTGCAGTTTATTGTTCATGGGTTTTTTTATGAAAAAAAAGGGGAGGAAATGACATGAAGATCAGACTTTTATCATTCGTTTTAGTGTTGATGGTTGTGTTTGCCGGATGCAGCAGCAGTGATACCGCTGGAGGCGAAACGACTGAAATTGATTTCTGGTTCCCGGTAGCGGTTGGCGGGGATGTAGCGAAGATTGTGGATGGGTTTGTGGCGGATTTCGAGAAAGAGAATCCCGATATCAAGGTGAATGCGAAATACGGAGGCAGTTACGCTGAAACGATGACACAGGTGATGGCATCGGCCCAGGCAGGAAATTCACCTGAGCTTGCCGTATTATTCTCCATCGACCTTTTTACGTTGCTTGAGAATGACCTGATTGAGGAATTGACGCCGATGTTCGATGAAAAGTATTTAGATGATTTCTATGATGGATTCATGGCGAACTCTTCCATCGGTGATAAAGTGTACAGCTTGCCGTTTCAGCGCAGTACGATCGTTCTTTACTACAACAAGGACGCATTCAAAGAAGCCGGACTTGATCCGGAAGCTCCACCTGAAAACTGGGATCAGCTCGTGGAATACGGGAAGAAGCTGACGAAGAATGGCGGAAAGGACCAGTGGGGTCTTGAGATTCCGAGTACCGGCTATCAGTACTGGATGTTCCAGGCGCTGGCTCTTCAAACAGAGAAAAATATCATGTCCCAGGATGGTAAAGAAGTGTATTTCAATGCTCCATATGCAAAAGAAGCAATGGACTTCTGGTTATCCCTTGGGAAAGAACATAAAATCATGCCGGAGGGTGTCATTGAATGGGCGACGGTTCCTTCTGACTTCCTGAGTGGAAAAACGGCGATGATGTACCATACGACGGGGAACCTGACGAATGTGAAGAACAATGCGGACTTTGATTTCGGTGTGTCATTCCTGCCGGCGAACGAGCAATACGGTTCCCCTACAGGAGGCGGGAATATCTACTTGTTCAAAGACCTGCCAAAAGCAAACAAAGAAGCGGCCGTCAAGTTCATGAAGTTCCTGACTGAACCTGAGCGTGTAGCACAGTGGTCCATCGATACAGGTTATGTCGCCACCACCGAATCGGCTTATGAGACAGACGTGTTGAAGAAGTATGTAGAGGAGTTCCCTCCTGCACTGGTTGCCCGTGAGCAGCTTGAATATGCAGAAAGTGAACTGGCAACCTATCAAAATGGTGAAGTGCAGAAAATCTTTAATGATCACATTCAATCGATCTTAACGGGTCAAAGCCCTGTTGATGAAGGGCTGGACAACGCACAGAAGAAAGCAGAAGAAGTGTTGGAGCCATTTCAGTAAAGGTCATCAGGTGAAGTATTGAATGAAGTGGAGCTCAAGTGACAGTGTGCTGACCTTGGGCTCCTTTCACAAGAAAGGTGGGACTGATCGATGTCAACGAAGCATAGAAAATTCAGTTCCCGGGCAAGGAATAATCTGTTCGCCTACGGGTTGCTGTTACCTTCTTTCATCTTTTTAACATTGTTTACGTTTTATCCGACGCTCAAGTCGATTCAGTTAAGCTTCTACAGCGGTCCGATGACGAGGCTCCAATTTTCTGGAGTGGAGCAGTATAAGGAAGTCTTCGGAGATGAAATATTCAGGAAGGTTATCCTGAACAACATCCTCTTCATGATCGGCACTGTGCCCACGAGTTTGTTCCTGGCGATGTATCTTGCCATCTGGCTGAATAAGAAAATGGCCGGAAGCGCTTTGCTCCGTACCTCCTTTTTCTATCCAACGATTGTTCCGCTCATTGCGGTAGCGAATATTTGGCTTTTCATCTACACGCCACAGTATGGATTGCTCGATAACTTTCTCCATACGTTCGGCCGTGGGGATACGAGCTGGTTGGGGGATCCGGGTACTGTCATGATTGCGATGATTGTTATGATCATCTGGAAAGACGCGGGTTTCTTTATGATCTTTTACCTGGCTGGTTTGCAAAATTTACCGCAGGACGTGTATGAAGCGGCAGAGATGGAAGGGGCGAAACCGTTCCAGATGTTCCGGCACATCACGTTCCCGCTGCTGATGCCGACGACGCTATTCGTCATGATCGTGGCGATTACGAATTCATTCAAAAACGTCGACCACCTGTACATAATGACCAAAGGTGGACCGGATAATGCCAGTAACCTATTACTCTACCATATTTACGAAGCGGCATTTACGAACTGGGATCTTGGCAAAGCCGCGGTGCTGACCGTGATCCTGATTGTCATCATGCTCGGTATCACCGCCTTCAACTATCTATACCTTGATCGGAAAATCCATTATTAGGAGGGGAAGCAACGATGAAAAAATTGAACTATGGCATCATTATTGTTCTAGGGATTCTTTCATTCATCCCCCTGCTTTGGGTGATCATCACTTCTTTCTCTCCGGGGAATCAAGTGATTAATGGAGGCTTTCCGTTCTGGGTCTCGAAGCCAACGTTTGAAAACTACATCCAGGCATGGGAGACGGCACCATTTCTGCAATACTATTTCAATACGTTCGTGATCGTGTTTGGCGTGTTGATCGTCCAGATCGTCACGGTTACCCTTGCAGCCTATGCGTTTGCCCGGGTGAACTTCACCGGGAAGAATGTCTTGTTCATCCTGTTCCTGCTGCAGCTGATGATTCAGCCTGAAATCCTGCTGTTCCCAAACTATCAGGTCATCAGCCAGCTCGGACTCGTCAATACCAAGCTTGCCGTCATGATGCCGTATTGGGCGTCGGCGTTCGGGGTCTTCCTGATGCGCCAGACATTCAAGCAGGTTCCATTTGATCTTGATGAAGCGGCAAGAATGGACGGATGTAAATGGTATCAAACCCTGTGGCATGTCTATATCCCATCGGCGAAACCGACCTATATAGCCTTTGCCCTGGTCTCGGTGAGTCACCATTGGAGCAACTTCATGTGGCCGTTGATCATTACGGATTCCGTGGAGTCCCGCCCATTGACCGTCGGACTTGCGTTATTTGCACAATCCTATGAAACAGGGGCACAGTGGGGGATGGTTGCTGCAGGGACGGTCATGGTCATCATGCCTTTGGTGATTGCCTTTTTCCTTTTTCAAAAACAATTTGTATCAAGCTTTATGCACTCAGGAATTAAATAGGAGGGAATCTGATGGACATTCATTTTTTAGGAACGGGGAGTGCGTATCCCGGTTCGGAACGCGACAATACCTCCATCTGCTTCTCGAATGATGAGTATCATGTGTTGGTCGATGTCAGCGGAAATCCTTGCAGGAAATTGAAGCAGTTGCAGGTGGATTTGAGGGAACTTGATGCGGTCGTGTTCACCCATTTTCATATTGATCACATTTACGGCTTGCCATCCTTGCTATGGGGGATGTGGCTTGAGGACAGGAGGAAGCCTTTAAGGATTCTGTGTGACGAGCGGAATGAAAGGAAGCTTCAGGAATGGCTCGATACGATGGAAGCCGATCAATGGCCTATTGCCTTTGCGATTGAGGTCGAGACATTTGATGGCGACCGGGAAACGGGGCTTCTGTCTGGAGGGGGAATGACATTTTCCTGCTTTAAGGCCTTACATTCTGTTCCCACAGTCGGGCTTGAAGTACGATGTGCCGGCCAGGTACTCGTATATTCGAGCGATTCGGAAATCAACGCACGGATTGGTGAGTATGACCATATAGATGTGTTAATCCATGAAGCGACGTCTGCGAGGAAAGTGGCAGGGAACCACAGCAGTCTTGGTGAAATTGTCGAAAAGTATGACTTGGACAGAATCGGCAAAATCGTTCTTGTCCACTTATCCGAAGGGGAACCGTATGAAGATGAGGTGGAGAAGCTCGGGACATCAAAGGTCATCATAGGCGAAGACTTGATGACACAGCATATGTAAATGAATAGGTACAAGGATAAAGATGAGGAGATTCCTTGAGTATGACGAAAATCCAATTATTCAATTGGAGAAATCGTCATGCTCAAGGAATTTTTTATTGAAATAAGACAGATTAACTTGAATTTGAGAATTGGCCAGCTCCAGCGCCTAGCCCCTCGAGACATTTCGGTCCGACGAATGAAGTCAAAGAACGACTTCACCCGTCGGCCCTCCAATGCTTGTCAGGGCTGAACAAGGCGCTTGCGCTTTTCTAATGATGGAGGGGATACAGATGAAGAATCTAAAGGGGTATATTTTTGACTTGGATGGGACCGTGTATCTCGGTAAGCAATTGATAGAGGGGGCAGACACCACCATCAATGCACTTCTCAAAGAAGGAAAAAAAGTGCTGTTTTTGACCAATAAGACCATTGAATCACGTCAGCGCTATGTGGAGAAGTTGAACGGATTTAATATTCAGGCAGGTCTTGAAAATATATTGAATCCCACGGTTACGCTGATTGACTATTTAAAGGAACATCATCCCCTAGCGACATTGTATGTGATCGGGGAGCAGCCCATCAAGGATGAGCTGACACTTGCGGGATTCAGGGAAGGGATGACGCCTTCCGAGGTGGATATCGTCGTGCTTTCTTGGGACCGGGATTTTCATTATGACCATTTGAATTTTGCCTACCAGTCGATCAAGCTCGGCGCGAAGATGATTGCGACCAATCCCGACAGAACCTGTCCAGTAGAGATGGGTGATGTACCGGACTGTGCAGGGATGATCGGGGCGGTGGAAGCCGTTGTCGGGAGAAAGATTGATGTACAGATTGGAAAGCCATCCATCCTGACCACTAAAGCAGCACTGAAATTATTACAATTGAAGCCGGAAGAATGCGTCATGATCGGTGATCGTTTGGAGACCGATATCCGGATGGGCATCGAAGCCGGGATGAGAACGGCCCTTGTGCTGAGCGGGATCACCACGGTGGAGGATTTGAGGGGGACGGTTTGGACGCCGGATTATGTGTTGGAGTCGGTTAAGGGATTGTTGTCGGAGAAAGAGTTATAAGTAGCAAAGCGGGGACGGTTTTTACTCTACTTTTGGGGACATGGTAGAGGCGAAATCGTCCATGATTTGTCTAAAAGATCAGATGTTCCACAATTAATTTTCATTTAATTCACGGATTAATTCTTTATCTTCCTCTCCGATCTGATTCATTTTTGATGTATTCTTTTCCAGTGTTTTGACTGAAATAGGTTTCTTGCCATCTAATGTAATTTCATATTGCCCATTCAAATCAGTGTATATCACTTGAAGAGAGGTAATATTGTAATTTTCACCGAGCCTGTCGATTACTTCATTTGTCAGTATGGCAGGCATTTTAGAACTGTCTTCGGAAGAAATCGTCTCGCGATTGATAATCCTTAATAGGTAAATTTTTTGATACAAGGACATATTCTTGGAATATTCACCATTAGCTAAAACCGAGCTAAACAAGAATGCAGTGGGCAGCTCAATATTTTCTGAATAAGAATTTTTCAACTTATTATAATCCCCTTGAAATGTATCATTGATCTCAGTTCCTAGTTTCTCATCGGTAATTAGATTATTCGAAAGGTCATAGGAAAATTGGTTTCCTAATTGAGGTAGATGTACTTCATAAGATGAATTTTTTAAGTTGAATTGAGGTTTGGGGACACTTTCATTAAAGCCATATACTTGCTTCACGTAATCAGTGATTTTCGCTTTTGCTATATAACTACCGAAAGGAATACCATTAAAAAAAGAGTAGATCGATATTAGAAGAAAAGTAAAAATAAGTACTAATGTAATGTTGAAAATCCGTTTTTTATTCATGTAAGTCACCCCATACGATAATAGCGTGTGTATCACAATACCAACCATAGAATGCAACAAGTCCTGTTTTTCTTACACTGTACTATCTTTATGAAAAGGGATATACAGAAGGACACCAACAAACACCAACATAATCATGGCAAGTGATAACCCTATAACAGCCAATGATTTCTTCTCATTCTTTTTCTTTAAAGCTAAAACACTGAATAGCAGCGTTAATGAGATACCTGTGTACTGTAAACCCATAAAATATTTCGGGAAGATTTTCGTTAATAAAGGGTGAAAAATTAACAAAGTTCCCAATCCGATAGATGCATAGCTTAACCAAGAATACCTTTTGCCTGACATGATACTCCTCCCTGTTTTTGTGATTGTAAAAATATGTATAGTGTAATTATACACTTTATGGAAACTTTTACAACTAAATTTAGTGAAAAAAATACCGAATCTACATGACATAGTCGTTGTTATGTCATATTACTCCCTCTCCAACCACCCCCTTTTGTGCTTCCACCATAACTCAACCCACAAATATTTGTGTCCCGAGCACGTTGTTATCGAGCCACTATTCCCGTTATAATTTTCTTAAGATTTACATTTCTTCGTTTAATCATCTCGCTCTTGAGGTAACAGTCACTATAAGGAGGTGTTGTAATCATGGAAGCAATCAGTAAGCGTTTTTTCATGTTTCTTTCTCACAATAAGGCAGTGGATAAGATGGCTAAACGGTGGGGATCGAAATTTGGGGCTAACAGTCTTGTGGGGGGAGAAACCTTTGCACAGGCGATTCCATTGATTACGCAATTGAACGGGGAGGGATTCCAGGTAACGGTCGATCATCTTGGTGAGTTTGTCGATTCCACAGATGTGGTGCGGGAGAATGTCCAAGGATGTATTCAGAGTATCAGTGCCATCGCGTATCATGGACTGGACACTGAAATTTCTGTTAAGCTGACCTCCTTGGGATTGGATATTAGTCAAGATCTTGTCATGGAAAACATGGAGTTGATTCTGTCAAAGGCAAATGAAAGCGGAATCACAGTCACTCTCGATATGGAGGATTCCTCGAGGTGCCATGCCATCCTAGACGTTTACAAGAAGCTCCGTCAAAAGTACGACAATGTGGGGACGGTGATTCAATCCTATCTTTATGTTTCAGACAAGGATGTGGATGATCTCAATCAGTTCTCCCCTTATTTGAGGCTTGTGAAGGGTGCATATAATGAATCGGGTAAAGTGGCGTTCCAGGAGAAGAAAAAGGTGGATGAGAATCTGAAACATCTCATTAAGAAGCAGCTCTTGAACGGCCATTATACAGCGATCGCAAGCCATGACGAAGCGATCATCGATTACACCATAGGATTAGTGAAAGAACACAATATCCCGAATGACAAATTTGAGTTTCAAATGCTTTACGGAATGCGGAACCAACTGCAGTCCGACTTATTGAAAAAGGGATACACCGTCCGCATTTACCTGCCATATGGTGAGGACTGGTTCGGGTATTTCATGCGACGACTGGCGGAACGGCCGGCGAATATCGCATTTGCACTTAAAGGAATTTTCAGCAAGTAAACTTTTTATAAAAAACATCCAGACAGAATGTAATCAGAAAGGAATGTGAAGAGAATGAGTAACGGAATTTACAACATCCCAACACCTACAAATGAGCCTGGTAATACATATGCCCCAGGTACGAAAGAAAGAGAAACGTTAAAAGCTGAATTAGAGCGCCAAGCTGGTCTAGAGGTTGAGATCCCGGTCATCATCAATGGTGAGGAAATCAAGACAGATACAGTGAAGCAAGTCGTCATGCCACACGATCACAAACATGTATTGGCTACCTATTCACAAGCAGGTGAAAAAGAGCTTCACGATGCAGTGGAAGCAGCAATGGCTGCAAAGGATTCTTGGTCCAATATGCCATGGCAACACAGAGCATCCATCTTCTTAAAAGCGGCTGACCTGATTTCTGGTCCATATCGCGACGTCATCAATGCGGCTACCATGTTGGGTCAATCAAAGACAGCCATCCAAACGGAAATTGATGCGGCACAAGAATTAGCTGATTTCTTACGATTTGGCGTTGACTATGCAAACCAAATCTATCAAATGCAACCGGACAGCATGAAAAACATTTGGAATCGCCTTGAGTACCGTGCATTAGACGGTTTCGTACTAGCGATCTCTCCATTCAACTTCACAGCCATTGGTGGTAACCTGCCGTCAGCTCCTGCGATCATGGGGAACGTAGTTGTGTGGAAACCAGCCACAACGGCTATCCTATCAAACTACTACTTCATGCGTATCCTGGAAGAAGCTGGACTGCCTAAGGGTGTTATCAACTTTGTTCCTTCACGCGGTTCTCAAGTTTCCGAAGTGGTATTAACAGATCCACGCATGTCCGGATTCCACTTCACTGGATCTACAAGCGTATTCCAGACGATCTGGAAGACAGTAGGGGAAAACATCACTAACTACAAATCATATCCTCGTCTAGTTGGGGAAACAGGCGGTAAAGACTTTGTCTTCGCACACGAAACAGCTCAAGCAGACAAAGTTGTCGCTGCACTTGTTCGTGGTGCATTCGAATACCAAGGTCAAAAATGTTCAGCTGCTTCACGTGCTTACATCCCAGCAAGCCTGTGGGAAGAAGTGAAGAATGGTGTCGTGGAAGAAACAGCTAAGCTTAAAGTAGGGGATGTCCGTGACTTCAGGAACTTCATGGGTGCGGTCATTGACAAACCTGCCTTTGAATCCATCACAAGCTACATCGACTACGCGGCTGATTCTGAAGAAGCTGAAATCATTGCCGGCGGTACGTACGATGATTCTGTTGGATACTTCATTCAACCAACTGTCATCGTGACAACGAATCCAAACTTCAAAACGATGACCGAAGAAATCTTTGGACCAGTCTTAACGATTTATGTATATGAAAACGATCAATTAGAAGAAACACTGACTTCAGTGGATACAGCTTCCATGTATGCATTAACGGGTGCAATCTTTGCACAGGATCGTGAAGCGATCATGCACTTGGAACGCCGCCTATCCGGTGCAGCCGGAAACTTCTATATCAATGATAAACCAACCGGTGCTGTGATCAACCAACAACCATTCGGCGGTTCACGCGGTTCAGGTACAAACGATAAAGCAGGTTCTGTCTTCAACATGATTCGTTGGACCAGTCCTCGTATCATCAAAGAAAACTTCGCGCCAACAACAGACATTACGTATCCATTTATGGATGAAGAATAAATCGAACACGACAAGCTCTCCCGACATGGGGGAGCTTTTCTTTTTTTATTGGGGGATTTAACGCTATAATAGGAATCACAATCACTCGTGGAAAGGTAAGATTCCTATGGAAGCACTTGATGTAATCCTCCAAACAGAAGATATTCATAAAGCGACGGAATTGATCAGCTCAAAATTAGGCAATCCCGTCATCATCGAAAACAAAAATTTCGAACTGATTTCATACAGTTCCTCTTCTAATAAATTCGATCAAACTCAGCTAAAGACGATCCTCACGAAAAAATGTCCGGTCTTCATCATCGATCGACTGAAAAAAGAAGGGATCGTACACCAACTCGAGAAACATACGGATCCGATCCGGGTGCAGGCGATGGAAGAGTTAGGGTTCCACCAGCGTGTCGTCATTGCTGCAAAGTACCTGGGGAACACGATGGGATACATCTGGGTTCAGGAATCCAACCGTCTTCTGGAAAATGAAGAGCTCGGTTTCCTTGAAGAGATCTCCGCACATCTTGGAAACCTGATCAATGATATGTACGCAAAGGTCAATATCAAAAAGGACAGAAAAGAAGAAGTACTGTGGCATCTCCTGCAGCACGAATACGGAAGTGAAAGCCAGCTCCGCCATGATGCATCCCTCGTCAAGCTGACCCTGCCGGAACGATTCACGGTAGCGGTGTACTCCATCGCATCGTCGGATTATAAACCTATGCTCGACCAACTGGAGAAGCTCGTCCAGGAAACCAGCTTCAACACAAAGATTTATTCACTTCGAACGGAATACCAGGTGATCCTCGTTCTCTACGGCAAATCAGATATACCGTCTTCTTCACTAGAATTAGCGAGAGACCTCGTCAAAAAGGTGAAAGAACAAACAGGAGAAGAAGATTTCTACAACTTCCTCATTGGGATCGGGAAGGAATACACCACGTTATACCAAATGAGAAAAAGCTTCCTGGAAGCGTCAGAAGTCATTGAAACAGCTAACTTCATCAGCCCGCGTCCTGAATCCATGCCACGGGAATTTGCTCATTTAGGTATTTACAGGTATTTGCCGACGCTCTATGAGAAAAACACGTCAAAGGATTATTACAGTGATGATCTGTTGGTATTGATCAAAAATGATGTGAAGAAACAGACAGATCTCCTGAAGACACTTGAGGTGTATTTGGCGAATGACGGGAAGGGGAAACAGACTGCGAATGAACTGTTCATCCATCCGAATACGTTGAATTATCGGATCAAAAAGATACAGGAACTGACTGCGATTGATTTTAATGATTTTAATATGAAGGTGTATTTGTATACGGAGTTGTTGTTGTTGAATAATGTGGAGGCTTATTATCAGCGGTATAAGGATGCTTTGAAGGGGATTTGAATTTCTAAGCATATAAACATTTAAAGAGTGGTGTATTTGCAGTGAAGAGGAACGTAAGCGTCGGATATACTGTATTCAAATCAACAGGCGTGAAGGATAGAATTACTAAGGTCGATTTAACAAAGAAACAAGTAACCGGTGTTGTTTTATACAATGAGATCATCTATATGACAGTACTTGTAGATTTGCTTACAGATACAGTCAGTGTCGAGGGAAGCATTGATGAGTTAGACGGATTGGCGATGGATTACGATTCTTATATCGAAATGTTTAAAAGCCAGGCAGCGTTTTTTGTGGCAAATCAAATTTCGAATCCAAAGAAATATTATGATGAACTAACCTAAGCCTTGTTAGAGTTAAAGAGATCAAGCGGTTGCTATCAGCAATCGCTTTTTTTCGTCATTTTATATGAAGTATTGGAGATGATAGTGAATATATTTGAGTAAAGAGGAGGTGTTTTTTTATGAGGATTATTTCTACTTTTATGCTCTTATTATTCTTCAGTATGATTTCCTCCTCAATAGGTTTGGCTAAAGAGATGGAGTATAACCACGAAAGCATTACTATAGAGGAAGTAAAGAAAGAGGTTGACTTTCAAGTCCTTATTCCGGAAAAAATTCCTTCAGAATGGAGTTTGGAGATAAAAACATACGAACATAACGATGAAAATATGGGGACCATTAGATTGCATTATATGGATTCAACTGATGAAAATATAATGCTCGGGATTGAGGAAAGAAAGGTTTCCGAAAAAGAGATTAGACAACTGGAAGAAGAGTTTTCAAACAGGGATAAAATAAATGTAAATGGTGCGGAAGCATATTATCAAGAATGGGCAAACAGTGGAAGGAAATTAAATGGAAAAAGAATGAACGGTGGTCTTTTAACTTGGATTCAAGGCGAGACATATCTGCAAATGGACAGTTCTATTTTAACCAAGGATGAGATGGTTGAAATTGCAAGGACAGTAAGGTGAAAAACACCGAACCCTTATGCCTGGGGTTTTAACTTCATTAGAATCAGGGATTTCCTCTAATAGCGCTACCCAATTCCGTGCAGAACTTCGTTTTCCACGGAAAAAGGACTCTTCCTCCTGCACTCCAATCAACAATAAAAAAATCCGAACGAATTCGATTTTCGTTAAAGAATTTCGAATCACCGTTCGGATTTTTCTTTGGCTATAACCCTTTTGAAGTAGAGTGAGGCACGTCTCTTGTTTACATTAAAAACTGCGTTTAGCCGCCCAAACTCCCTGCATTTTACTGAGGAATACAATTTGTCCAATATGATAGGCGTCGTGCATGGCTAAACTCTTCAGTTCAATCATTAATGGATTGTCATCAGGGATTTCTCTATACAAATCTTCTAGTTCTGATGTTGCTAGGATTTTTTCTAGTTCACGATGAACATGAAAGTATTCTTGTTTTGTTTTCTGCCAATTTTGAGATGTTTCAGTTGGTAATTGATATGTAGCGTCATTATTTTCTGCCTGTGGTTCATTTGCTGTTTCACCAAGAAATCGTAACAGAATTCTTTTTTCAAAGAAAAGCAAATGACACACTAATTCCCAAATGGAATGTGCCCCTTCAGCTGGTTTCCACATGGCATGTTCTAAGGTGATATCCTCCAGAACTTTTTCAAGTGGTGGAAACCAGTCTTCTTGATCTAAGCAGCTTGCCCATTGCTGTAACAAGAATGTCCTTACATCCATTTCTATTCCCTCCAATTTAAGTCATTTTAATAAACCCTTGGTCAACATTTCTCTGGACGTGATGAATATAGCCATTAAACTGCTCTTTACTGGAACAACGAATGTTATTATTCAAAAAATTCTAATAATATTCTAGCATATATTGTATTAATGAAAAAGAACAACTGTTTTAAGATTGAGCTGCGACACAGAGTAGAAAGCAATAATCAGTTTTTGAAAATAATGGAATACGCATATTGATAATATCACCCTTTAAGTGTAAAATTACACTTAAGGAGGAGGGGGATTATGGAGTTTTTTCCGCTTTTAATATTTCAAATATTAATAATGATGTCACTGGTTATTGCTTTCGCGTTGATTCTTTACAAATTTTATAAGCGATTAAACGTAACGTATCCTTTATTCGTTAGTGTATTAGCGGCGATCACATTTTTGCTTATATTTAATGGTGGAAATCTGTTGTCTGCAATAGCCTTTTCATCCAACATTTTGTTTTCGATTATGGTGTATCTGGTTGCTATTAATCAACAAAAAAATTTCTAGTGATTTTTCAATAAAAGCGGAAGATCTCATAATTGATCCAGAAGGTATTGTTAGGGGGATAACATGAGAAAGTATCTAGGTTGGGTACCCATCGGAATAATAGGAGTTACATTTATTCTACTTTTCCTAATGAGAGGAAAAGTTAGTTGGTATGTAGATACCACCGTACTGATTACTGGGATCGTATTAGCTTTGATTACTGCCTTGTTGATGAAAAATGGAAAACCGAAGACACTCATCATCTCCATTTCAGGTATTCTTCTCGGGGGATTTTTACTTTTCATATGGGGCTTTTTGATAGAGGGAGGACTGTGAAAACAGTCATTTATGATAGTAGCTTTACTGGCTAGTTCACATATGAATTAGTCCTGTTTTATTAATATTTACATTCGAATATTTTGATTAAACAATTCAAAATAGCATCTTAATGATCAAGCGTACAATAATTGTTGTAAAGCTAAAAAACGAGGTGTGAATCAGTGTGCTAAATGACTGGAAAATTCGCAACCTGTTCTTTAGGAGATGAGCCACTTAGTTGGAATTGTGTGATAAAATTGTAAATAATGGATATTCCGTTTGCTGTCAGCATATTGAAATAAAGAAGATTGTAAGAAAACTAATTCCCAAACAAAGTGAGGTATACCAAGTGGACTTATTACTCTGGATTACTATTGGTTTCATAATAATCGGTTTTATTGTGCTCACTTCTATGAAAACAAGTATGGAAAATAAGCTCGCTTACATAAATGCAAATTCGGAAGATGAGAAGAGCTCAGTGAAGGCTATATCCATCATTTGGTGGATAGCGAGTGCCACTGTGTGGGGAATTGTTAGTATGATTCTTATTGTTTGGTATTTTCATAATCACTTTGGATGACAGGTGGAAGATAGGGTAGAATTCCTTAACTAATGTAGTTTCAAACATCATAAAAGGAAGTGTGTACTATTGGGTAGTGAAGATAAACTCATTATTTCTCCATTAACTAATGACTTAATAGAGGATATCAATAAAACAAATGATTCTTTTAAAGTGTTTGGTAAGCTTGTACCCAGTTTGCAATCAGGAAAATGGTCTTTTGAAGAGAAATTATTTGATGAAACCAAAGATATTCGTTTCCCAGATGACAAAATTGATTGGAGCCAATATATAAACCGAGACGATAAAGCGCTGTTTTTAGCTTATTTGAATAATACTTGCATAGGACAGATTAGAATAAAGAAGGATTGGAATCGCTTCTGCTATATTGAAAACATAGCTACGAAGAAAGATCATAGAGGCAGTGGAGTCGGAAAGCTGCTTTTAAATAAAGCAGAAGAGTGGTCTAAACAAAGAGAACTTATCGGAATGTCCTTGGAAGCACAGGATGATAATCTTGGTGCATGCAGATTTTATGTGAAACAAGGCTTCATATTAGGTGGAGTTGACACATTGAAGCAGTCCTATAATCCTAATATTGAAATCACTTTATATTGGTATAAGTTATTCAAGTAACAGGGATTTAACGGCATAAGAAAAAACCAGAGCCATTTCGGTCTGGTTTTTTCACTCGCTGAGATCCTTCTCTCCTATGACGACTTTATACTACTCAATCCCCTTATCATCCTTCATCAACTTCTTCATATCAATCTTAAGCATCCGGTCCATCGGATACGTTGTCGTATATCGGTACTTATTGGCACCAGATTCAAATACGACGTAGAGTTCCTTCTGAATTTCCACTATTCCCTCAGGCATCGGGATGGCTTCGACACTCTGGCGGGGCTTTGCCGTGTGACCATCGAGGAACCATAATGGTACTTGTTTTCCTTCGACTGTGACAAATGTATGAGGATCTTCCTTCAATGGATATTCATAGCGATACAGGACACTGTCGTTTGCCCTGCCATAGGAAGTGCTGAGGGTGACGCCGTTTCTGGCTGCCTTCTGCATGATGGCTCCCTGGACTTTTCCTGTTGTGGAGAGGACATAATCCGGTACGGCGTTGACGTCAGGTGAGCCATTCCACTGCTCTTTACTCAGCATGTCGTTGTTTCGTTCCAGATCGTATCCGATCATCCATGCGTAGTGCATTTCTCCGTCCCTGTTCTCGATGTGATGAGTTGGATCGGTCGGATAGGAGCTTGCTTCATAGAATTCCCCGACCCAAAGGATGCCTTCATCGTAGACGGTGTATGCTGCTTCGACGGGGATGGGGATCTGTTTGGTGAACCGGATTTCCCCGTTGTTTGGTGCATTGACCAAGTCGCTTAAATCGAAGCTGAATAAATGATTCTCTGAGGCGACCCAGCCGTGATCGCGACTGACGGTCACGCCGCCTGCGTGTCCGGTATAAGGTGTACCGTCCGTATTGTAGAGGACAACGGATTTCACTAGTTCTCCCGTTGTGCGGTCCGTAACGGTAATGGTACCCGGGCGGATCCCGTCATCGACGTAGCCGATGGTAAGGAGCCAGTCTTTTTTCTTATAGTAGGTCAGTCCTTGAGGAACGAGCCCTTGTGATAGTCCGGCGATCACCGGGCCGTCGGTACTGATATCCCACAGGTCCTGGTAGGCGGGATCTTTCTCATGCTGGGACCGTTCAACCTGGGTGATGAGCTGGTGATCCGGTGTGACGGTTACAGGATCTGATTTCTCCGACACATTCCCTGATGTATCCTCTGCGCTTACCTGTAACGAGTACGTTTGATTACCCACTAATGTATAAAGAGTAAAGTCGGTCTGGGATGGATCGACGGAATATTCAAGTTCTCCATCTTTGTAAATGTGATAACGGTACAGATCGGTTTCACTGGAATCGTCCCAGGTTAAAACGGCTTCTCCGTTGCCGGCAGTGGCTTTCACGTTAGTTGGTGTTTGCGGTGCTTCCTCATCTGACACAGGACGATCCGGTGCTTGATCTTCAATGACCCATCCAGGTATCGGAATTTGACCCGCGGCTACTTTTTCCATCGTCCGGGTATTATCCTTTGGATAAGAATAGGTGACGGTTTGTTTCAGGGAAACGTCCTCTCCTGAATAATCGGCCCGTACGACTTCGCGACCATCAGGATCGTAAACGGTCAGAGTATTGCCGCCGTTCACCAATCCGGCGACATCATCCAGGATAATCACATCTTCTTCCTGAAGATACTTACTACGATAAGAATAAAAATAGTTATAGTTGAAAGCTTCAAGGGAGATAGGGCTGATGGCAGTGTTCCTAGTCCAGATCACCACTGTATCCCAAGGCTTCACGATGTGAGTGTCCCCGATTTCTTCATCCCAGTTATAGGACGCGAACCGGTATCCTTTCAAATCGATCGGGTCCGGGCTGTTGTTATAGAGCTCGAAGTATTCGAACGCATCATAACCTGCATAGTTATCTGTATTCGGAATCAATTCCGTGATCAACAGGTTTGGTGTCGGTACGTTTTCGGCAGGTCCTGTGACGAGTGGTTTGGTAGGTTCCGATTCGTTTCCGACTTGATCGATTGCCGTTACTTTGAAAGAATACTCCCTGTTCAATTCAAGCGGGGATACGTCCATACTCTTTTGGTCAGAAGGGGCGGTCCCGTAAAGCGTCCCATTGATGTAGACGCGGTAACCGGCAAGATCACTTTCTGGATTGGCACTCCAAAGTAACTTGACTTGATCTTTACCTAGAGTTGCTTTCAATCCGGAAGGCGTGGCTGGGGCTTCACTGTCCACGATTTCCTGTGGGACGGTCCGGACTTCTTTGGTTGCCGGGGATTCATTTCCTTCTGCGTCCACCGATGTCACCCTGAACGTATAGGTCTTTCCATTCTCCAACCCCGTAAAGGTTGAAGTGGCAGCGTCCGTGGAAGTGATCGATCCATCAGATTGGTAGACTTTATAGGAAATGGCACCATCTGTCGCTTCCCACTCAAGGGTAACGGATTGGTTGGCTGGAGTTGCCATCAGGTTTGCAGGTGTCGCGGGACCAGCTACCTGTCCAGTCAGAACGACGCCTGGAGTCGGCTGTTCATCGTTTTTAATCTTTGTCATCGCAGCAGAACTGGTGGCTTGATACGTGATGCTCCGGTTCGTGATGCCGTCGACTTCTCCATCATTGATGAGAGCGGTACTGAGGACTGTGCCGTCTGCGTCCGCAATTCCTACCTGTCGAAGACTGCTGTCATGCAATCCTTGACCTGCTGAGGTCAGCTTGATCTCGTATACATCCTCGGGCGTGAGGTACATCTCATAGTTGGAGTTGAAGTCCCATAGGGGTACATCAGGATAGGCCAATTTCTTTAACCAAAGCACGAGTGAATCTTTCGGCTGGATGATTTTGTCTTCGATGGGCCAGCGGTTGGCAGGGCTTGAGAAGTTACTTGTGAAGTATTGAAGCTGATAGTCTTGAAGGTTGATGGCTTCAGAGGTAGTATTATAGATTTCGACGTACTCATAGGGCTGTCCTGATCCTGCCGATTTGGTGACGATCTCCGTAATAATGAGTGGCGGGTTGGTTTCTTTCGCACTTGCGTTGTGGACCTGAAGCAGTAGCAGTCCTGTAAATGCCAAAGCAAGAAAAGCGGCTATCCGGGTGATTGAGTGGTTTTTCAACATCATTTCCTCCTTTTTTTCTTGTTTATGTAAAAAAGAAAAGAACCCCATGGCAATGGGGTGTACGATGACCGTACACACGATTGACACAGGGCTCTCCTCATCTCTACCCACTATATTCACTGTTTAAATCCATCATACAATGTACCCAAGCTAGAGGAAATGGGCATTTAGGTTTAATTTAGTGTATATTTAGAATTTTTAGATATATCATTGAAATGAAACAGGAATTGGTGTATGATGAAAGGAATAAGGTGAAGCTTGATAGGAAGAGTAAAAGAGATCCCCTGTGAAGCGAATGGTATGATTTTTTTCACACTAGTGTGGAGAAATCATGTATTCGTTTTGTGGCGCGGTCTTTTTTTCATTTAAGGAGGAAGAGGGCATGGATCATTACATGGATGAAGTAACGAGATTTTTCTGGCAGCATGATATCTATTTCCGGATTGTCGTGAGCGCAATATTGGGGTTCATCATCGGGTGGGACCGGACATCCAAAAATAAGCCCGCTGGTTTAAAAACCTACACGTATGTATCAGTGGCATGCACCCTAATCACGATTGTCTCGATCGAAGGCGCCGAGATGCTCAGTCAACCGGGGAGCGGTAAGATGATGGATCCTTTCCGTCTTGCAGCTCAAATCGTATCCGGCCTGGGATTCCTTGGGGCAGGCGTGATCCTGAAGGACGGGTTGAGGGTAAAAGGACTCACTTCAGCAGCGATGATTTTTTATGTGGGGGGAGTAGGCATCGGCATTGGAGCTGGATTCTATTCCCTGGTCATCTTTGCCACACTGGTAACCTTCATCATTACGAAAATAGGAAACATCTTTGAAGAGCGGGAGATCACAATCGTACGAGTCCGCCTCCCGTGGATCGGGAAAAAAAGAAAATCAGACGACGATGCAGAAAAAAAGGTAGGGACGTGAAAGTGAGTTCAGCTACGAAATATAAAATCACTAAGGAAAAGGCACACGAATGCGCAAGTTCATTCGTGTGCCTTTTCTTTTTGTTATATCTTTATGGAAAAAGTGGGTTCATCAAAGGTTAAAATATTGTCTTCTGAAAAACCAAACTTTAAATAAAATGATCTTCCTGCTTCATTTTCAGGATGTACCGTTAAGTTTAGGCGATTACAATAAGGATGGGTATTTTTAATATGTCTGATTAATTCATTTAACGTTTTTGAGCCCAAACCGTTTCTTTGAAATCTTTTATCTATAAAAAAATGAAACAGCCAGTAGTCATCTTTACTGCCTGGTGTGTAATGCAAATTGAAAAAGCCTGCCATCTTACTTTGATGGTAAATCCCATATGGCTCTATCATTCTTCCATCTGGTCGTATATATGCTTTAGCAAGTGCAATAGCTGCAGGAGGATGAATAGAGGCAACAAACTTCTGTTGTTCATCATGGACGGATAGTTCAAGTGCGTCTCGCCAATTGTCTGAACTAATTAATTTTATATGAATCTCTGACATACGCCACCTCCGTTATTTAACTACCCTCTATTGATTAAAACTCCAAATTCCAAAGCTTCGGATCCCCGGAAGAAATAGCGAGGGCACCGGCACTCAGCCCATTCAGAATATCCTGTTTATTACTGATCAAGCCACCAGCGATGATGGGCAGGCTCGTCATCGTAGTCAGCCTGTCAATGACAGAAGGCATCAGACCAGGAAGGACTTCAATGGCATCGGGCTTGCAGTTATGGGAGATTTCAATTCCCTTATCAAGGGCATTCCGGTCGATCAAAAAGAGACGCTGGATCGTCATCAAGCCTTCCTCCTTCGCATACTTGATCAGATTGCTCCTCGTCGTAATGATGCCAGCCGGCTTCCAAATTTCTGCTATGTATTTAATGGCACTCTTCGTATTGGACAACCCATCGATGAAATCAATATGGATAAACGTGGTTTTACCGGCGTCCTTCAGCTTCTTCAGATATCCGTTCATCGTTATCAAATTGCCCGTAAGGATGAAGACAATGTTGGCGTTTGACTGTATGGCCTTGTCGAGGTCCTTTTCCTCCTTGATGGAAGCGATGACCTGGGATTGGACGATGTCGATAATGTTTGGTTTCATGACCGTGGCCCCCTCTTAATAGTCTGAATATTGTTTTTTATTTTTAGTATAGCATAGTTGTTTTGGGGGTTGAGAGTTGTTTCCTTAGCTTTCTTGTAAGCGACTAAGTTGTACGATTAAAGTATGAAGAAAAGGCCGGTTTGAAACGAATGAAAAGAGAGTTACGATCCATCACAAACATGTGATGGGAGCGGGCACGGTTCTGATTCTACCTTTTCCTATAGCCATACCTCACAAGCATTCAAGAAGTAGAATGTGGCCTCTCCTTGGTTTACTCTGATTACAATGAAATAAAATAAGAAATAGTGGATTTAAGGCGCAGAAAGTTGGGGGGTATTGCAAGTGCATGGAGAAATTACAGTATTGTATGCCTATCAAGAAGGAACCCTGACATGTGAATGGTCAGGGTTCCTTCTAAGGTAGAAATAATAACCCTAACAATCTGACGAAATAATATTCCATAGCAGGTGCTTCGGGGGTAAAGTAATACTAAAACCAGAGAAAAGTAAATGTCTCTCAAATAATTCGGCAGGAACTATTATGGGTATTCAGGAGCTTTTCACAAACGGGAGCAGTACCCTTAAAGTCCGTCTATAAAGCCAATGGACTCGTCCTAGACGAGTTTTTTAGTCGTAATTTAGGGGGCGTTTTTCTTTTGATGTTCCAAAAAGTAATCATAGTGGTGAAAATAGCTTTCCTAAATTAATTTTGTTTTTTTTGTTGTGCTAGTTTTACTTTATCCAAAGTTCCAGGAGGTTGTTCTAGCCATTCATTTTGAATCATCAGATAAGCTAGATCCTTTGCGTACTGTGCAATTTCAATTGAGAGTCTCTCATAATTTAACACTAAGTCACTTCGTTGACTTGCAGCAGCTGAAGTTGCATAATTACCGGTTCCTGAAGCGGTTAATACTCCATGATGGAAGAGGATTATCTTGTCAGAAAATACCTGTGTTGTTGAGTTGGTCACCGAAAAATCGGATGATATAGGAGATTGAGTATTATTATCCAATAATACCTTAGAGAATATTTTTACATGTTTTTCTGAAATATCCTTTCCTTGCAGCATTAGCTTAATTACTTCTTTCCTTGGGGATGACTGCGCAAATGCTATTGATAACTTAGCCCCAATTAGATTGTTTTGAATATTTATACTCAAATGGGAAAGTTCTACAGCATTTAATGGTCGTTTATTTGAAAAAGGATTTAAACCACTTAGGTATTTTTTACTGTCAACAAAATCCTTTTGTTGAGGGTAATCCATGTAAGGCGAACGAACATATAAACCTTTATTGAGTAGAACCTCTGAACTCTCATCGTATAGATCAGAGGTTTCATATAAGGCATTCTTGAAAAGTTTTCTAATGTCCTTTCTTGCACTCATTGATAAAAATCCAGTATAGCCTAACATCCCCGCTTTAGACATATGGTTTATGTACGAAATTATAAATTCATCAGAAAATAATCTGGGGGCATTTAAATTCACATCACTATCTGAAAACCCACATGGCAGGGGGATATTTTCCTGTTGGAAAACCTCTGCGATATGGTTGAATACTTCAATTGAAAGACTACGTCCTGATTCAATAATGGATTTGACTTCTGCATCTTCAACAGTACTAAGAAAATAGTTTAGAAATTGAATGGACATACTATTGTTTAAATAAGCTGTCCATAGAGAAGCAATTTCTGATGAGGTAATTTTAATTATTTTGCCATCCATAGTTTTTTAATTTCCTTCCAATAATTTAGTTAGGTTAAGTTTATTATTTATAAAATCAGAAAAAGTATTCAATCAATTATTGGTGGTGGGTTAGGACACCAGTTGAAAGCTGAATAGATTCACCACTTTGATTTCGTCCGTAAAACATTTCAATTCAAAAACAGGATTGACAACCAAACTAAAATCCTTTACCATTACCCTAATGCAGAAACGCATCATAACTTTAACTTAATAAAGCGATATCTTCTTATCAAGAGAGGTGGAGGGACTGGCCCTGCGATACCTCGGCAACGGGTTCTTAAATGAATACCGTGCCAATTCCATCGAGTCATATGACTTGAAAGATGAGAAGAGCGGGACATATACATATTTTTGTGCCTCTCTTCTTATGAAGGGGGGCACTTTTTATTTTAGCCATGTCCTTAAAACCCAGGCACCAAGTAGAATACATAGCGAAAGGAGTAAGTCTTATATGATTAGAGTTCAGAATGTTACGAAAGTATTCGAGACGAAGGATGGCCCATTCACTGCTTTGAGGGATGTTTCCTTTGAAGTGAAGAAGGGAGAAATTTATGGGGTGATCGGATTCAGCGGAGCGGGGAAAAGCACGCTTGTCCGCTGTCTCAATTTTTTAGAGAAACCATCTTCGGGTGATATTTTCATAGAGGGTCGCAGCCTGAAGGATCAATCGGCAATCGATCTGAGGAAAGAGCGGCACCACATCGGGATGATCTTTCAGCACTTCAATTTGTTTCAATCCCGGACGGTGGCAGGGAATATCGCCTATCCTCTGAAACTTGCAAAATGGCCGAAAGATAAAATCAACGAGAGAGTAAAGGAGTTGCTCGCGTTTGTCGGGCTTGAAGACAAAGCGAAGCATTACCCCGATGAACTGTCAGGAGGGCAGAAGCAAAGAGTGGGGATAGCAAGAGCCCTGGCGACGTCGCCTTCGATTCTGCTCTGCGATGAAGCAACATCCGCCCTTGATCCTCAGACGACGGAATCGATTCTGAACTTATTAAAGAAAATCAACGCGGAGTACGGGATTACGATCGTGATGATCACCCACGAAATGGGGGTCATCCGGGAAATCTGTGATAAGGTCGCGGTTATGGAAAATGGAGAAATCGTGGAAGAGGGAAGCGTCTTCGATATCTTCTCCGACCCTCAGACTTCCACGACGAGAAACTTTGTGAAGAGTGTCATGAATGATCAACTGCCGGCATCGGTTCTTGATAAATTGAATGACAGCAAGGAAGGGCGCATCTGCCGCCTCATTTTCAAGGGGGATTCGACGGGAACACCGATCCTTTCCGAAACGGCAAAGACATTCAATGCCCATATAAATGTATTATTCGGACAGATCACGGAACTCCAGGGCAAGCCGTTCGGAAATCTCATCGTGCAGATCATCGGCAGCAAGAATGAAACGGAAGAAATCCTGAAATATTGGAAGAACAGATTATTTGTAAGCGAGGTGGAGAAGCGTGCAAGTTAACTGGGAATTATTCTGGCCAAGAATTATAGAAGCGACATGGGATACATTGGCAATGGTGTCATTTTCCCTCCTGTTCGCAACATTGATCGGGCTTCCCCTCGGCATCATCGTCGTGGTGACGAGGAAGGGGCACTTACTCGAACATAAAGCCGTCTTTTCCGTATTGAGCAGCATCATCAACGTGTTTCGTTCGATCCCGTTCATCATCTTGATGGTGGCCATCATCCCCTTTACTAGATTGGTAGTGGGCACATCGATCGGAACGGCGGCAGCCGTCGTTCCGCTTGTCGTATTTGCCGCACCGTATATTGCAAGACTGGTAGAGAGCTCGCTTCTTGAAGTGGAGCCGGGTGTCATTGAAGCGGCGGAGTCCATGGGGGCGGGGCCGTGGCAGATCATCTTCGGGATCCTCATTCCGGAAGCATTGAGTACACTGGTCCTGAATATCACGATCGCCACCATCGGACTTGTCGGTGCATCGGCCATGGCCGGGGCAGTCGGAGGCGGTGGCCTCGGGGATCTCGCCATCGCTTACGGATATCAGCGATTTGAAACATCCGTCATGATCGTGACTGTCATCATTTTAGTTGTGATGGTGCAGGGACTGCAGACAGCAGGGAATACATTATCAAAAATAATCAGGAGACGTTAGGAGAGAGGAATATGAAAAAATCAATCAGTCTAGCAAGTATCGCCATTCTATTATTTACCCTACTATTGAGCGGCTGCTCGGGAAACAGTGCATCCGGCTCAGGTGACAAAGAAGTCGTGAAAGTCGGAGTGAATGGATCTGGGGTTCCGATCTGGGAGTATATGAAAGAGAAAGCAGCGAAGGAAGGGATTGATATCGAGATTGTGGAGTTTGCCGATTACGTGAGGCCGAACCAGGCGCTGGCCGATGGGGATATCGACCTGAACGCCTTCCAGACGATCTCGTATTTTGACTCTTTCGTGGAAGAACATAATCTGGATCTTGTACCGATCGGCTCGACGATCATCGCACCAATGGGCATCTATTCAGAAAAATATAAATCGGTAGAAGACTTACCGAAAGGCAGTACAGTAGCCGTCCCTCAAGAGGCGACGAATCTTGGCCGTGCCCTTCTCCTGTTGGATGAAGCAGGTTTGATCAAACTGAAAGAGGGATTTGATCAGTCACAGGGTCTCGAAGCCATCAAAGAAAACCCGAAAAACCTTGAATTCACACCGGTCGTCGCTGCCCAGACACCAAGGGTACTGCCGGACGTTGCGGCATCGATCATCAATAATGGTGTGGCGGTTGAAGCAGGGTTGGTCCCGGTTGATGACAGCATCTATATCGAAGGGGCGGAATCCAAGCCGTTCATCAATATCATCGCAGCACAGGAAAAAGATAAAGACAATAAGACCTATAAAAAAATCGTCGAGCTCTATCAGGAAGATGACGTAGCGGAACATATCAAGAAAACATACAAAGATTCCCTGATACCGACATTTGTGCCGGTCAGTGAATTGCATTAGGAGGGAATAGAGATGAGTCAACCAGCAGTGATTACAGATCGTAAACACAACATCCTCTCAGCAGTGGATCAATTGGCTGTGAAACTCGTGTCGACCAGCCATCAGATCCACGACAAACCTGAAATCGGAAACGAAGAGTTCTTTGCTTCAGAGACCTTGACCACCTTACTTGAAGCCAACGGGTTCTCCATTGAACGGGGAGTCGCAGGTCATGAGACTTCCTTTGTGGCACGCAAACATTCAGGGAAAGAAGGGCCGGTCATCGGCTACCTAGCTGAATATGACGCCCTGCCTGGACTAGGTCACGCATGTGGTCACAATATCATCGGGACGGCAAGCTGCGGGGCGGCCATTGCCCTGTCGTCCGTACTCGATGAAACAGGAGGGGAAGTGGTGGTGTTCGGGACTCCTGCTGAGGAAGGCGGCCCCAACGGAAGTGCGAAGGGCAGTTTTGTCAAGGCAGGCTTGTTTGAAGGAGTGGATGCCTGCATGATGGTTCATCCTTTCAACCGCACAACGCAGACAGGGAAAACCCTTGCGGTGGACCCCCTTGATTTCGAATTTAAAGGAAGATCTGCCCATGCGGCAGCTTCCCCTGAAGACGGAATCAATGCCCTCGACGGTGTGATCCAGCTGTTCAACGGCATTAACGCACTTCGCCAGCACGTGACCGATGATGTACGGATCCACGGCATCATCACCCACGGTGGGGACGCGCCTAACATCGTCCCTGACTATGCAAAAGCCCGCTTCTATATACGCGCTGCAACCCGGGAAGCGTGCAATGAAGTCACGAAGAAAGTGAGAGCGATCGCTGAGGGATCCGCACTCACCACAGGAACGAAACTGAATGTCATCAAAATCCAAAATGAAGTCGATCACTTCCAGCTCAACCGTCGTTTCGATCAAGTATTCCAGCGTTCCATCGAGTCACTGGGGGAATCCTTCGACGATACGGAACGAAAGGGACTCGGCTCATCAGACGCCGGAAACGTCAGCCGGGTGGTCCCGACCATCCACCCCTACATCAAAATCGGGCCCGAATCCCTCGTTGTCCACACGAACGAATTCAGGGAAGCGGCTAAATCCACCGAGGGTGACCGTGCCCTTGTGATCGGGGCAAAGGCACTTGCCCTGACGGGGTATGAACTGTTGACGGATAAGGGGCTTTTGGAGGAAATATGGAAAGAGTTCGGTTCTAGTAAATAAGGATGAAAAGACAGCCACATCAGGGCTGTCTTTTTTTGTGTGAAAGTTATGCGGCGCTTAATGGAGAATGTTCCAATGTTTAACAAAAACACTAAAAGGATATTGAATAAATGAGAGATTGTATCGTAGAAACCAAAGAAAGGAGAATGACATGAAAAAACTATTGATAGCAGGAAATCTTTTTTTCGCACTCTCGATATTGGGAGCTTGCGGTTCAGAAGAGGCCGAACCCGAAGATAATACCTCAGGTGATACGGCAGAAATGAGCGACCAACAGAAAACCCAGCAAAAGGAAGAGCCGGCAGCCGAACTACTCGGCAGTGAGAAGCTGCAGGAACGAATACAAAAGGGAATGGATCTCGATTCCTATTCTGCTGAACTAACAGCGATGGAGGAAAAAGGAAAAACCACCCTCGTCAAAAAATACAACTTGACCGGGAATGAAGAAATCAAAGCACAAATCCTCCAATCGTCAGACGGATTTGTTGCAGTTGAAACGGACGGACTTGAAGTGACCGATGTTTCAAACTTCAAAACCATGCAGGAAGTTGAGGATCATCTGAATGAAAGGATATGGAAGATGATATGAGTGAGTAAACGATACTCCCCATAAAAAAGTATTCCATATTTCATAAGTAGAAATCGAACTAATTTACCTTCAGGGTGTCAAATTAGTTCGGTTTTTTTACGTTGTCGAAAGAGAAGGGGGCACTTTATCGTCTTTATTACAGTTCCTTGCTTAAAGGGCAGTCTTCCATTAAAGGGCCATTTAATGGAATATGGGCATTGCCTTAAGTTTGAAAATTTGAAATAATTGTAAAGGATAATTGTTCAATATTATTACTGGAGGATTAAAATCATGGTTGAAGAATTAAATGCTGACAAAGTTTTCATTTCTTATGCTTGGTCGAGTCCAGAGCATGAAGAGTGGGTCTTAGAATTAGCGGAACGATTAGAAAGTAATGGCGTAGAAGTGGTTATAGATAAATGGGATAGTATCGAGGGACAAAACTTAAATGCCTTCATGCAGAGAAGTGTAAATGACCCTTCTATAACCAAAGTATTAGTGGTGTGTGATGAACTCTATACGAATAAAGCGAATGGCTTTGAGGGAGGAGTAGGAACTGAGACAGTTATAATCTCTAACGAAGTTTATAAAGATATTGAGCAAACGAAATTCGTTCCGATAATTGCTGAGCGAGGAAAAGATGGCGAAGCATACATACCTACATACCTTAAAGGTACAAAATACATCGATATGTCTTCAGAACAAAGTTACGAGGATGGATATGAAAAATTAATAAGAAATTTGTATGGTAAGCCAGAACATGTTAGACCCAAAAGAGGTTCAGCCCCATCTTTTTTGCTTCGAGATGAAAAAAAAACAAATCTTGATAGTAGGAGAGCACTAAATAGGTTTCGTTACAATGTAGAAAAAAAACCGAAAAACATAGAAATTTATTTCAATGAATTCCTTGAGACCTTTATAGAAGATTTTGCATCTTATACTATATCAACTTCAGATCGTGATGAGTTCATAAATCTACTTTTCAATAGGTTACATGAAACTTTAGAATTACGAAATATTTATAATGAGTTTTTGGAGTTTTATATTAAAGAAGCAGAAGAAGTTAGTGAACATTTATTAATTGAATTTTTCGAGACTCTCAATCCAGTTATATATACTAAAATTAATGGTTATCCAATTTTTGAAGGTCAATTTGATCATTTGAAATTGGTTATGACTGAGCTAATGATTTATACAGTTAGTATCCTATATAAATATAAGCAATATAATGCCATAAAAGGTTTAGTCAAAAATCATTACCTGGTAAAAGGTGATAACGATAGAGAAATAGATGGTCCAATTGGAGTATTTAATAATTATCCAAGGGTTCTGAGTGAAATGCCAATTCCTTCATCAGGGCAAAAGTTTATTTCCAATGCGGGACAACTAATTATTGAAAGAGCAAATTATAAAAGCATATCATCTAATGACTTAGTTCAGGCGGACTTCCTTTTATATTTCCTAAGTTACTCTTTTGATAAATTAGAAGATTACTTCGGATGGCATGCTCCTACTGCCCCTTACTTTTCTACTCAAAGAATTGAATTTATGTCCAAATTAAAATCAAAAAGGTTTTTTGAAAATATTAAACTGATGTTTGAAGTATCTAATGTTAGTGAGATGAAAAATTTAGTAGGAGGATTTAAAGATTATTTGAAGCAGCACGCTAGATCAAATGGACGTTCTATGTTTGCTCATAATGGCATAATAAATCCAGAAGAAGTGGCGAAGTTTTAAATCTTTTGAGCTTTTCTGTAAATGTGAAGGCTCATTTTATCATGCAAATTTTGAAGATACTTTTATTCAACTATTGGGCAGGTTAATTGAATATGGCTAAAATTTATCTTTGGTAAATCAAACATAAAAGTGGGTTAGAAATGAGGTGAAGATTTGAAGATAGCTGTAAATTACTCAATTGAGGCTGAGCAATTAGTAAAAGACACTATAATTGATGTTGATATGTTTAAATGTCCAGATTTTAGTAAGGAACTTATCCAACAAGCCGAGAGGACAAAGCCTTGTTATATTCATTTTGGTTTAAATGCTGGTAGCGGACAGTTGAATGGGGTCGATTGGAGACTTATTAAGGAATTAAAAAATTGGACTCAAACCCCATATGTAAATGTCCACGCTGTGGCTTTTTCTAAACAGTACCCAGATTATGATGTACTAACTGATAAGCCAAAGCACATTAATTTAATGGTGGACGCAGTTTTACGTGATATTGAAATCGCAGGTAAAGAAGTAGGTATTGAAAACGTGATAGTGGAAAACGTAATCTGCCGAGGGCGGGGTGAAAATATGATGAGTTCAATAATTAATCCCGAAGTTCTCTCGGAAATTGTTAATAAGGCTGGGTGTGGTTTTTTACTTGATACAGCTCATGCACAAATGACTTCTAAATGCCTTGGATTAAATGTAAAAGAATACATATCAAAACTCCCAGTTTATAATTTAAAAGAACTTCATATTACTGGCATCCAAGAAGATGAACATGGACGACTGCGGGACAGTATGCCAATGACAAAAGCTGATTGGGAATTGGCATCTTGGTCCTTGGAAAAAATAAAAACCGGAGAATGGCAAAAACCGTGGGTAGTAGCTCTAGAGTATGGAGGAGTTGGACCAGCGTTTGAGTGGCGTACAGATAAAGAGGTGTTATCTAAACAAGTACCTGAGTTTTATGAAATGGTAAAGCTTAATCAAAAAAATTAGATTGAAAGAGAAATCTATAAATATTGTTCATTAGATAGGACAAGTTGTAGAGAAATCCTGATATTGAGTTATTCGGCTTTAGCTGAAGATTGATCGGATATCTGATCTTCAGCGTTTTTTCTTTATTCGGTTAAAGGGCAGTTAATTGAAGAACTCAACAATCGAGTTCATTATTAGAGGTGATATGCTTTTTCTATAATGGAATGCGTCAAGCAAGCAACAAACTTTGCTTGATGGAATTATGAGTTTCAGGTAACTTCTACAAAATGGAGGGGCATAAATGACTGCCAAATCTCAAGAATACATAGCAAAAATCACTGAAGAGAATTTAATTAATCACTGGATGTTTTTTAAAAGCACTCAAGGGAGTAAAAGTATTGAGTCTGACTACTTTAAATATGTTTCAGCGAACCCCTATAATCGTGTGTTATACGCAAATCAATCAGAAATAGAAGAAAGTGAATTGGAAAAGCTACTACACAACGAAGGTGAACCTCTATTGTGGATTATAGGTCCATCTACTAAACTCTCCAATACTGATAAATTTTTCTTAGAGGAGAATTTTAACCTTTACCAAGAATGGACTGGGATGGGTTTAAGTGTAAATCATACTAAGTCAAAAAACGAAAAACGTTTAGGTTTTGATTTCAAAAGAGTTAATTCTGAAACTGAATTAAAAGAGTGGATTGATGTTTATGTAGAAGGGTACCAAAAACCAATTGCTTATAAAAGTGCACTTTATAATCGGTATAAGCAAATTATGAACAGTGACCAGGATCATTATCACTTATATATAGGTTACTTTAATAACAAACCAGCAGTGGTAGGATCTTTGTTTATGAATAATGGGATTGCAGGTTTGTATTGTATAACCACTGCCCATAATATGCGGAGAAAGGGACTGGCAACCAATTATCTGAATAGTATATTGCAAATCGCTTCCCAACAAGGTGCTTCAGATTGTATTTTACACGCAACTGAAGCTGGCAAACATATTTACGAAAAAGTAGGTTTTATTTCTAATTCTAGTTTTCAAATCTATGCGTTCATAGGTAAGTGATGCTTCTAGTTGAAAACGGTAATTCTGAAAAAGAAAGTCTTGTACAGTGTGGAAAGGTTAACTGAAATACTAATTAAGCTAAAGGGTGCGTTGATCTAAGAAGGATTAACGCTTTTTTTGTTGAAGTTATTGGATTAACGGGCAGGTTAGTTTAAGAAGACAGAACAAAAATAGCTCTAATTTGATGGTGTAATCAAGGGGAGAAGGGTGGGGGATGAGAGTGCTAAAAAGGAAGTACGGAAATCGTTCAGAATGGAAAAGAGTTATTAAAAGGAAATATTCACAATCATATCTCGATACTAAAGAATTCAAAGGCTACATAACTTTACTAAATATAATAAAAGTAACAGAACCATTATCGGTTAGCTATGGAGAAAGTAAAGTATTTATAGTCGATGATGGCTATATGTGGCTTCAACAATTCCCTTTAGAGAAAAACCATTCAGTAACTACAATGTTTGATGCTAATGGGGATATAGTTCAGTGGTATATTGATATATGCGTTCGTAATGGAATAGAAAATGATATCCCTTGGATGGACGATTTATTTTTAGATCTTGTTCTATTGCCATCTGGTGAGATAATTGAAAAGGATGCTGAGGAACTAGAAGATGCATTATCAAAAAGAATTATTGATAAAAATCTTTACGATTTAGCCTGGAATGAAGTAAAAACCATTAAAAGTTTAATAAGTTCAGCTAACTTTGACTTGATAAAATTGTCAAATAGTCACAAGGAAATGTTATTTAAGATTTTGAAGTAGCTATTATTCAAATAACGGGGCAATTGTTGAAGATAATGAAGTGATCTCTAGCCATTCCCTTTATTCAATCATCGGGCAGGTTAGCGGAATAAATTCAGTTTTTAAAAAATATCTTTGGGAAGGCATGGGTATTTAAATAGAGGGTTATGGAGAAATGTAGTTCAAAATTGTGATTACATAAATTTGGAGGTAGGATTAGATGAATATAAAATTTGATCAAAATAACGTCGTTATTAAACTCTGTATAAGTGGGATGATCATGGAAGATGGCGGAAATGTTGAAGGTGCAACCAAGATGTTTCATCAAGCATGGCACGAAGCAAAAGACGACTATGAAAGGTTTATTGCAGCTTATCATTTGGCTCGTAAACAAAAGAGTATTACAGACAAATTGAATTGGATGGAAACCTCTCTACAGTGTGCACTAAATGTAAATGATGATGATGTTGAGAGTGCATACTCAACGTTATATTTAAACATTGCCAAATGCTATGAGGAGTTGTGTGATTCTGATAATGCAACAAGAAATTATGAATTGTCAAACTCATATCGCGGTGAACCTTCTGATAAAGGACCATTTTATCATGGGACAAAGGCAGATTTAAAGATTGGTGATTTGCTGACAGCGGGGGGAAATTCAAATTACAAACCTGGGCTTAAAATGAATCACATTTATTTCACTGCTAATGCAAATGGTGCAGGACTTGCAGCAGCATTAGCAAAAGGAGAAGGAAGAGAACGCGTTTATAAAATAGAACCAACAGGTGAATTTGAAAACGACCCCAATGTTACTGACAAAAAGTTCCCGGGTAACTTAACACGATCTTATCGTTCTCAAGAACCTTTAAAAATTATTGGTGAAGAAACTGAGTGGGTGAAACTGACAACTACGGAGCGAAGTGAATGGCGCAAAAAATTAGCCAAGAACAAGGGCGAAATTATTAACTGAACATATTTCAATTGGAGTAAAATTTTGTTTGCAAATTACCAATACTCCAAAATTGGGTGCGTTAGTTTAAGATCTACTTCAAAATATCTCAAAACCAATTCTTTATATATATGCCTCTTCAATGAATTTAGAAAATAAAGTATTGCAAGATAAGTTGAGCCAAATGAAAACCAGTGGGGGGACAAAGTGATGAAAACGATTGGTCTTATAGGTGGAATGAGTTGGGAATCCTCAGTAAAGTATTACAAAGTAATCAACGAAGAAGTAAAAGAAAGATTAGGAGGTTTGCATTCAGCAAAGTGTCTATTATACAGCGTTGACTTTGAAGAGATTGAACGCTATCAAGCTGAAGGTGATTGGGAAAATGCAGGTAGAGCATTAGGAGAAGTTGCATCCTCTTTAGAAAAAGCAGGTGCAGAATTCATAGTCATTTGTACAAATACGATGCATAAAGTCATTGATCATGTTGAGGCACGGATCAACATTCCGGTATTACATATTGCGGATGCAACAGCAAATGAAATTCAAAGAGCCGATATGAAAACAGTTGGCTTACTTGGGACTACATATACAATGGAGCAGGATTTTTATAAATCAAGGATTCAATCTAACGGAATTAACGTGTTGGTTCCAGATGAAGAAGAAAGAAACACCATCAATAAAGTTATTTTTGAAGAGTTGTGTTTAGGGAAAATGGAACAATCATCTAAGGATTATTATAAGGGTGTTATTCAAAAATTAGTGGATAGAGGAGCTGAAGGGATCATCTTGGGGTGTACAGAAATCGGATTGTTAATTAAACCGGATGATTCAGAAGTTCCATTGTTTGATACAACCGTTATTCATGCGATGGAAGCAGTAAATAAGGCTCTAAAATAAGAATTCTTAAAGTAGCGGGGGCAATAATTGAAGATTTGTTCATTGGTCCAACTACTGCTCTTATTCAATTATTGAGGCAGGTTAGTACAATTAGATTGAGGTGATGAATATGATATTGGTAAGTTCTTGTTTAGCGGGATTAGAGGTAAGATATAACGGTACTCATTGTTTAAACAATAAGATAAGGTTAATGATCGATCAGAAAAAGGCATTAAATGTCTGTCCTGAATTACTTGGTGGTTTTTCAACTCCACGAGAACCTGCTGAGATCATTGGTGGTGATGGAGATGATGTCCTGGATGGCAAAGCCAAGGTAATAGAAAAATCAGGTAGGGATGTTACTGATTTATATATAACGGGAGCCTATACTACTTTAAGAAAAGCTCAAGAATACCATACTACCGCAGTCGTTCTAAAAGAGTTCAGCCCCTCCTGTGGAAGTTCCATGATCTATAACGGAGAGTTTAAGGGCAAGAAAATACCTGGGAATGGCGTCACAACCGCTTTACTAAAAAGGAATGGAATACGAGTGGTCTCAGAAGAAGGACTTAATGACTTACTTCAGGAAGCAGGTTATTGAATAATAAACCATTGTATCTAAGAAGGATAAAGACACTTTCCTTTTAAAGTTCTAAGCTATAGGGCAGTCTGGAGGGGATTATAATCAAAAACAGTAATAGTAGACTCTCAAATGAAAGGTTATGGTTAAGGGAATTTACTATGCGTGATTGGATTGGTGTACATACATACGCATCACAAGAGATCGTTTGTCAATATCAGCCTTGGGGACCAAATACGGAAAAAGACTCGCAGGATTTTGTAAATCAAGCGATAAAAGACTCTAGACAAAAACCAAGAACAAGGTTTATTTTTGCCATTATATATGATGAAATGGTGATTGGAGCAGGAGAGTTTAATATAAGGGATTTCACTAATAAAGTTGGAGAAATTGGCTATATTGTGAATCCGGATTATTGGGGAAAAGGGATAGCGACAGAAGTTGCCACTCTATTAATTGATTTTGGATTTGGAGAACTTAAACTTCATCGTATATATGCAACTTGTGACCCAAGGAACATAGGTTCATCAAGAGTTTTGGAGAAAGTTGGAATGACCAAAGAAGGTAGACTTCGTGAGGGTTTGTTAATGAAAGATGGCTGGCGAGATTCGTCACTATACAGTGTTTTGGAACACGAATGGAAGTCGTAACATAACACGTGGGCTATGGCTAAAGATCAATCGGGCAGCTGATCTCTAGCGTTTTTTCTCTGTTCATTCAAGGTTCTTTTAATGCCATAAGAGGATTAATTAAAATCACAATATTTAAAGTTGTAAGATGTTTACTCATTATATAGAGGTGGAATCATATGCCCAAAATTGACAATATGCTAGCCATTCTTTGGATGCTTCGTTCAGGTAAAAAAGTGACGGCACAGCAAATGTCAGAAAAGTTAGAGATGAATATAAGGACGGTGTATCGTTATATTGATACCATTTCTACAAGTGGCGTGCCGATCGTTTCAGAACCGGGACATAACGGTGGGTACTCCTTATTGAATCATTTTGTTGAGGCTCCGCTGTTTTTTGATGTTGAGGAACAAACTTCCCTTTATCACGCGGCTATTTTTGCAAAAGAAGCAGGGTATTATGGAGGGGAAGCACTCGATCGGGCAATTTCTAAACTAAGTCACCACTCCAATCAAGAGCAGGAAACAAAGGTCAACCAACATGTAACCAGTCTTGAAGTCATAAGTCGATTACGTCCACCCTCGATGGAACCTTTACTGAAGGAGTTGGAACAGGCCGTAGCTGACGGGTACTCAGTCAACATTCTTTACCATAAAAGTGGCGAAAGGCCATTAACTGATAGATTGGTCGATCCGTACAGAATGATCTATTGGAATAATAAGTGGTATGTAATTGGATTTTGTCATCTTAGGAATGATATCCGCAGTTTTAGAGTCGATCGAATGGAACGTCTAATGCCAACCGAAATCAAGTTTAACCGGCCGGAGAATTTTTCAGCACGCGACTTTTTCGTGAAAAACCTTCTTCCAACGATAGAAGATAAGGAAGGGATTATGTCTTTGGTTCTTCATGGGGGGAGAAGTGCATTGGATGATATTTGCCAGCATTGGTTTTTAGGACATTATGTACAAGAACGCACCTCCAATCAAGCAGTGTTTCTTCTTGAAAAAGAGATCATACATACCTATGTACCTTATTTACTTTTACCGTACAATACATCGATTAGAGTGATGGAGCCTATCAGTCTTAAGAAAAGAATGATTGAAGTTCTGTCGGAATTAATAGAATTTCATCAAGTATGAGAACTTCCCTGACGCTAGCTGTCAGGGAAGTTTTATTATTTTACCTTCAGGGATTGAAGTTAGTTCGGATGTATCATCTTTTATCGAAACAGGTAAAAAATGATACAAGTCTTATATTCTTAAATTCTTCTTTAATAATGAAAATTTCCTTAATTATGAAAAAATGAAACTATCTGTCTGACTTAATCGTCAAACAGATAACTTATATAAGAAGGGAATAAACATGGACAAAAGAGAAAGAGATTACATCCTTGACCAAGCCATGGGTGACTATGGTGATGAATTGGTAAGGCTTGCCTATACTTATGTAAAGGAAGAGCACATGGCAAAAGACCTTGCGCAAAATGCCTTTGTCAAATGCTACAACCAACTAGAACACTTTCGAAAAGAATCTGAACTTCGGACATGGCTATACAGAATTACTATAAATGAATGTAAAGATTACTTAAAGAGTTGGAAATGTAAGAAGGTTCAACTGGTGCACTACATACATGAAAATACGCAAAAATATCAGAAATCATTGGATCAAAAAGTCGTTCAAGATTCTGTCAATCAAGAGATCAAAAAGATTGTCTATTCCTTGCCAACAAAATACAAGGAAATCATCTATCTCTATTATTATCTCTCTATGACCATTGATGAAATATCGGAGGTTACTGGTGTGAATGCAAATACGGTAAAAACCAGGTTGAGGAGAGGGAAAAAGGTTTTAAAACCTATGATGGAGGAGGCAGAAATCTATGGATCCCATTAACTTTAAGAAGACGATTAAGCTAACCCAAGAGTCGCTTCAATTTACAAAACAAGATCGGGAAGAAGTATTAAAGAAAATACATGAAAAAAACCAAGTAAAGGCTACTGGAACTGTAGGGGTATTGAATAAAAAACACTTATTTCCAGTAGTGGCAACTCTTATACTGGTATCGCTATTCCTTCTTGTGTTTATTCCTTCATTGACAGGTGATCACAGAGATAATCAGATGTTAAGTCTTTATAATGCCGATGAAAAAGAGGAGGATCAGGTGACTTCAATATTAGTGATGGTTGCCCATGAAAACATGCATACGGACATCAACCTTCTCCTTACTGTTAACAAGAGAACAAAAAAGGTAAATGTCATTCTGCTGCCTCCAAGCCTTAAGGTTCCCATCCTTAATGCAGATAAAGAAACCCTAACGGAGGATAAACTGACTCATGCTTTTGCTTATGGGGGTCGTCCAGCTGCAGTAAATACCGTGGAAAAGGCATTGAATATGCCAATTGATTATTACTTTATGTGGGAAAGAGAAGAAGTTGAAGACTTTCTCAATTCGATGGAAGACATTCAGATAAACGTAAAAGAGAATATAGAAATGAAGGCAGCTAGAGGAAACAAATATACTTACTATAAGGGAATGGAAAATGTCAGTGGTGAAGAAATGGCTAGAATCTTATCAATCGACGGGGAACACCAGCTACCAGCTTATTTTATGAATAAACTTTTTTCACACATGCTTACTTATGTTAGTACAAGTGATTTCAAATCCTTTAGGCAACAAGGAGAAAGCAATGTTTCACCTGAAGAAATGAAGAGAGTATTCAATGAAATGGATTCTTTGGATATTAACACGATTCCTCTGGAAGGATTTTTACATTCTATCATAACTGATGGAGTATTCTATGTTGAATTGGATGAAACCTTTAAAGCGCGATTATCAAAAAAATTGTTCGAGTTTAAGTAAATGTATTTGTCAACTTTGATTTGAGCCAGAGCGATCACTTCAAAAGTGAGCCACTTCTTCCTGAGTTATTACCATATATGTGGGATGCATGGGGATTTAGGGGGGTGCCCCGAGGGGCACCCCCCTAAATCCCTCGCGTCGCACTCTTACTTATTACTTTCATCTTTTTGTTTCATAGATTGTCTAAACCGGTACGATTCTCCGTTGAGTAGGAGAATATGGGCCTTATGGGTAAGTCGATCAAGCAGAGCTGCTGTCATCTTTTCGTCTCCGAAGATGGACGTCCATTCTGTGAATTCTAGATTAGTAGTGATCATTACGCTCGCACGTTCATATCGTCCGGCAAAAAATTGGAACAGTAACTCAGCTCCTATCTTGGTAAATGGTACATATCCAAGTTCATCTACAATGATTAAATCAATTTTGAGCCACCGTTTCTCCAAGGCTCCAAGCTTGTATTCTTCATTAGCTAATAGGAGTTCTTCTACTAGCTCAGCTGCTGAGATAAATTTTACCTTATAGCCATTTTTAATCATCTCAATGCCAATTCCCGTTGCGAGATGGGACTTTCCGGTCCCACTGTTTCCTAAAAAAATGATGTTTTCCCTTTTCTCCACAAAATCCCCTTTGGACAAGGTAAGAAACCGGTTTTTATTCAAACTGGGCATCAAACTAAAATCATAACTATCTAATGTTTTGTGGATAGGGAATGCCGCTTGCTTAAGCCTTCTTTGTCTTTGATTCTCTTCTCTAGATTCAGATTCACTTTCTAATAAAGCCAACAGGTACTCTTCATAGGTGAAATTACGCTCTTCAGCTTCTCTAGCGAGTGAACGATATTGGGCAGCGATCATGGGAATCCGAAGTTTTTTAGTAAGGTGGTCTAATAAAAGTTCAGTTGTCATTTGTTATTTACTCCTGTAAGTTGTCCATATTGTTCAATATTAGACTTACTAACTTTATAATCTAGGAGGCTAATAGGCGTTTGGTCCGTCGGGAGAGGCTGGAATGATATATCTTGATTGGTGAGCTTTTGAATTATTTCGTGTACAACCTCATATCGGAAAACTTGCGTTTTTTCTGCTTCTAAAAAGGCATTTGTTAACCTCTCCATCCCAATATCACGGTGAAGAAGGAGTAGTCGGATAAATTTCCTGTCTCCTGCGGCACCTTCTTGTTCACGCATTTTTAGGTGGAAACGCTTGAATACATCAGGTACTTCAGTAGTCTGGAATGCATGCGCATCTCTAATGGCTCTTGGTTTCTTAAGTAATATCTCTAAATAATGATCAAGAACCGTAATCATTTGATTTCTTTCATATGAGCGAACGTGTTCAGCGATCACTTGGTTTTGAGCCACTACGATTACTCGGTCGACAAAAATTTTTGCCCAAACTTCTTGGCCAGCGAATCGACAAGGAACAGAGTAACGATTGGTATCAACAGTTATGAGCGATGTTTTATTTACTTTACATGATAAGAGTTTACACGCTTCGAAACGGATTGGAGGAAGAGGCGATAAATAGCTCTTTTCTTTCTCCCACATTTCAAGTACAGTCTCAGATTTATTTGGTACGTGAGTCCTGCTTGCTTCCTTGAAACACCAGTCCGTAAGGTATTGGTTTAATTCCTCTATGGTTTGAACCTCTGGATATGGAACCAGGGCATTTCTCCTTATGTATCCTACAGTTCCTTCAATCCGTCCCTTTTCGTTTCCCTTGCGGGATTACAAAACTCTGCTTTAAACACATAATGAGCCTGAAGACCGACAAAGGTTTCTTGTTCTAATCGATCTCTTCCTTGAAGGACTTTCACAACTGCTGTTTTAAGATTATCAAGTAGTCCTTCCGTTGGAATTCCTCCAAAGAATTCAAAGGCATGGACAAACCCATCCAAGAATGCTTCCTGTTTTTCATGAATATAGGCTCTCACAAACCGCATTCGACTGGCGGAAAGCTGAACGCAAAAGAGGAATATGCGTTGTGTCCTACCTTGAAGAATAATATCGGCCTCTCCCCAGTCGAATTGAAATTGGTGGCCGAGTTGAAAATCAAGTGGAATGAAAACTTCTTGGATCTTTTTCTTACGTTTGGCTACTATCTTACGTATGTTAGAAGCTGACCCTTTAAAGTCGTATTCGTCTACTAATCTTTTGTAAATTTTAATTGCAGTATGTTTTTGCTTTTTCCAATGTTTTTGATCATCTTCCAACCACTGATCAATAATTGGGATGACTCTTTTAGTTTCTGCGGAGTATTCTTTTGTTCTATATACTCTTTTTCTTAATACAGTGGTAGGAGCTGCATTTTGGGATAAATACTTACTTACGGTATTGCGAGATACCCCAAGTTTTGTCGCAATTTGCCTTTGTGATAAACCTTCAACCTCTTTTAAGAATTTGATATTATAGAATTGAGCCATTTCGATCATCCTTTTTCTTCCCCTCGACTATGTAGTAAGTTTGGTCACTTTCTATCATAAGAGAGGTTACTAGAATTGGAAATCATGTGGCTCATTTTTTATATGATCACTAATTATAAAAGTGGCTCAAAACTAAATTATCAAAAACAAGTAAAATCAGGTTGATGGTTAAATGCACAGAATTTTGAACGTTCCTGGGACAAAGCGGTGACACCCTTTTACATGGTGATGCCTTTATAAGCAGGGATTTAAATAGAACTCAGAGAGGTTGAATATATATGTATGAAAGAGTTGAAAGAAAAATGTATAGAAGAAATAGAAAACGAAAAAAGAGAAAAATCATATTATTATGCTTTTCTACTATTATTTTTGTTTTTCTACTTGGTGCTTCGTATGTATATTTTCAGTATCAAGCTGGACTTAAAAAATCAGCCAACGATTCAGTTATTTTTGATCAAAAGGTTGAATTTAATGGAGCAGACCTTAAAAAGGGAATAACGAATGTTTTGTTACTTGGAACGGATGCAAGGGGAAAGGAAATATCAAGAACCGACACCATAATGGTCGCCCAATTTAATTCGGATAACAATGAAGTGAAAATATTATCGGTTATGAGAGACTCCTATGTTGATATACCTGGTCATGGGTCCCAAAAAATCAATGCTGCATATGCAATTGGAGGACCAGAACTATTGAGAAAAACATTAAAAGAAAACTTGGATATGGATATTCAATATTACTCCTTAGTTGACTTTAAAGGTTTTTCCAGTATTATCGATGAGGTATTTCCAGATGGTGTGGAAATTGACATTGAAAAAGAAATGGTCAAAGGGATTAATCCACCACTTCACCCAGGAATGCAAAAGCTTGATGGAGACCAGTTGCTTAGTTATGTCAGATTCCGTAAAGATAGCGAAAGTGATTTCGGTAGAGTACGTAGACAGCAAGAAGTTCTTAAGTTACTAACAGATGAGATGACAGATTTACAAGGAGTTATGAAAATCCCGAAAACTTTAGGGATAATTAAGCCTTTTATCAAAACGAATATTAAGACACCTCAAGTGCTTTCCATAGCTACTTCAGTATTAGGAGAAAAAAACAAAAACATTGAATCAATGAGAATACCATTAGATCATACATATACCGACGAGTATTATGATGGGGTCGGATTAGTACTTGACTTAGATGTTAGTGAAAATAAGAAAGCTATCAAAGATTTTTTATCTGAGTAATAATGGGACTGGGATATCTTAAGGATTTTAGTAGTAAAATAATAGAGATTTTACTTAACTTTAATGAAATTTCATCAAGTATGAGAACTTCCCTGACGCTAGCTGTCAGGGAAGTTTTAATATAATGGCTGTATCAATGATGATTGGAGTGTGATTGGATGAAAACACAAAAAGCTTTTCTCTATGTATTTAATACAATGTCTGACTGGGAATATGGATATGTAATGGCTGAATTAAACTCAGGTAGATATTTCAAAAAAGATGTAGCACCTTTAAATGTCATGACAGTAGGAGCTACTACAGAAATGATTACAACGATGGGAGGACTGAGCATAAAACCAGATATGTCTCTTGATGAATGTTCTCTTGAGAGTAAAGATCTTTTAATCTTACCAGGGGGGACTACTTGGAGTGAAGAAATCCATCAACCTATCCTTGAAAGAACTGGCCAGGCTTTAAATAGTGGCACAATTGTGGCTGCCATTTGTGGTGCAATTGAGGCCCTTGCGAGTATGGGATACTTAGATACTAGAAAGCATACAAGTAATAACTTGGAATATACTAAAATGGTATGTCCCAACTATAAAGGAGAGAAGTTATATGAGTCAGGGCCAGCGGTATCCCATGAGAATTTAGTTACGGCATCTGGAATAGCTCCTCTGGAATTTGCAATGGAGGTACTGAAAGAAATAGATGTGTTTACACCTGATACATTGCATTCATGGTATAGCCTGAATAAGACTCATAAACCCGAATACTTCTTTCGATTAATGAATTCAATAAATACATGAAGGTACTGAAAAGCTAAATTTCTCTTTTTAGTTTTGTAGAGAAATGGAAGAATTTCAGTTAGTAAAAAAACGGGTGTTAAGGTTGTGATGACTGATCATCCGGGGGTGTTTTTAGATTATCTATAAAAACTAAAGGGAACTGTCTAAAGGGTACCGATTTGAGGTGCTCGTTCATAAGAATAGTTTCACTCTTATTGACACTCAAACTGGCAGCAATAAAGAGATTCGTCTATTGACGAGTCTCTTTGTTTTGGATTATAAGTTATTTGCGACATATAAGCGAGTATGAACGAAAAAATTATATTTCTGAAGGAGTAGTTCTGGAAGCAGCCAATGCAGTTAAAGCCTTCTCAATATAACTATAGACTTCGTCTGCAATTCCCAGAAATTCTTCAACATCTACATTACTATCCAAGTAACACGCATACAGATAGTCCACTAAAGCTGAATCAATATGGCAATAATCTGATATGGCACTCTTCATCTTAATAATGTCATCTTGCCAAACCCCTGTATCTTCTAAAACCAAAGAGTATAATGCACGAATTAATTTCTTTGAGTAACCTTTGGTATATCTAGATTTCAGTGTGTCATCATTGGCATTAGATAGAAAACCGCGAACGCGATCCACTGCCTCTTGAGTGTCTGAATTCAAGTCTAGTATGAACTCAGGTGAAATAAGAATAGGCGGCACTTCTTCGCCAATATCAGTACCATGTATACAAACACAGATGATCTTGATCCAAAATCCCCATTCATTGGGCTTACTTCTTACATCATCCAGTGAACAAAAAACCGTATCAACCTTCGTTACGAATCGGTATTTTTGTAAAATCTGGTCCTTCAGACATGATACTCTATCATAATCTATATCTTCTGGTCTTTCACATACTATTGTAAAATCTGCATCAGACTTAAATGGCTTAGCAGTACCTTTAGGAATTGAGCCACACATATAAATACTGTGAATCTTCCCATTGAACTCTGAAAGCAAGCTAGCTGTATACTCCTCTACAAAAGTCTTGTACTCACTCTGAATATTGATCTTCTTTATAACCTTCTCCAAAAATTTTCTCCCCCTTAAATTTATATTTAGTTTCTTTCTCCCTTATCATACGAAGAGGGTACTGCCGGATGGTTTAACTGGTTTTCAGTTATTGGCCACTTTTTTTACCAAATGTTTCTTATTAGCCGAAAAATCATTTTTGGTATAAAGAATAAGATGTTGAAAACCACTTCAGATATAAACTCTATTAGGGTATCTTTAAAAAATTCTTTTCTGTTTTGTTTTTTATTTTTCATTTTCTAGCTCCCAAGTAATGAATTAAATGATCATTTCAAATATTTTTTGATAACCAAAAGGTAAAATAATAGAAATCAACATACCTGCCCCAATAAATGAAACGGATAAAATGGAAAACTTCAAAGTCGAAATTTCCTTTCTTTTATAAGCGATACTTAATACTCTAATCATAGAAAAAACAGTAATGAAAATGATGATGGCCGAAAAAATACTTGTCAGAATGACCGGCATTTTAAAATATCTCCCTTTATCACGATGTAATATCTTCCGAACAATCACTTTTATTTACGAACTAAATGAAAAAAGGTTTCTCAAATTTCCTAACCTGCACATAAATTGAAATATTGAGTTTTCAAAATCTATAAGGGTATTTTACCATATAATGTCATAAATACTTGGAATTTCTTGGGACAGATAAAAGTTCGCGTAGAGTAGGGGCGGTAACGTTCCTTCCTATTCCTTTCAACTAATCCTCCTAAAAACCCAAAAGTAGAGTAAGAGCCGCCTCCGGTTTGCACAGTGATTGGCATATCATAATAATGGAAAGTAATTCGACGGTTGCTGTACATTAATAGTAGCTAGAAAATTTTTAAAAATGAAGGGTAAAGCAATTGTATAGAATTTAAGAAAAAGAAAGGAGCCGAAAATGAAAAATCTTTCTCACTCCGAATGGAGATTAAGCGTAATGGCCCTGGCAGCATTAATAGGTACATATATTGCCATTTTTGTTGTCCTCTGTGAACTGAGTACCGCATTTGTAATTGGAAGTCTAATTGTTTTTGTATTAGTAGTGGTGGTAAATGCTATCTATGTATTCAAAAAACGAAAGAAAAGTTCGGGACGGGAGACGAAAATGACAACCACGGATAGTGCAACACTAAAACCATTTAGATTGAACATAAAAAATAGCTCTCCTTCTGAAAAATAAAATCCTTGTCATCTATCCATTGGCAAAATGTCAATAAATTCATTAAAAGCCTTCTCTTTGAGGACATACCAAATCACATGTATTATTTGAAAAATTCAAATCATTCAAAAAGTGTATTGACTTCCAGGGAAAATTCTATTATTCTTTAATCATAAATATGTAACCGGTTACATATATTTTTTGTAAATCAATGTGTAACCGGTTACACAAATTGGATGGTAAAGTGAAAAAATACAAATAAAAGAGGTTTTACAATGAATAAAAATATTCGAATACTGTCTCCATGCGGAATGCTGGGATATGGGTTTCCGGAAGAATCCTTTCTTAATGGATTGAAAGAGGAAGTCCACGGGATCGTAGTGGATGCGGGATCTACCGATGCCGGTCCGCATAAACTTGGCGCTGGAGTCTCTATTGTCAGCAGGAGGGCTGCCAAGAAGGATTTGGACATTATTCTACAAAACGGGATTTCTCGTAAGATACCGATCATCATTGGGTCTGCCGGAGGAGCCGGGGCTAGAGTACATATCGAATGGACAATGAGTATTATCAATGAAATTCTCGAAGAACATCAGTTGAATGCCAAGAAAGCAATCATCTGGGCAGATTTTACCCCTGAGGAAGTCATTGAGACACTTCACGCAGATAAAATAAAACCAATGGGGGCTAACATTCCCGAATTGACTGAAGAGTCCATCAGAAAGAGTACATCGATTGTAGCTCAGATGGGGCACGAACCGATCGTGGAAGCATTGGAGGATGGTGCAGAAATTATCATTTGTGGAAGAGCGTACGATCCGTCTCCATTTGCAGCGATAGGCATATATCATGGCAAGGATCCCGGCCTTTCGTATCACCTGGGTAAGATTTTGGAGTGTGGTGCGTTATGCGCAGAACCGGGAACTACGAAGGATTCGATCCTGGGAACGATAAGTGATGAATCTTTTACCGTTCATTCTTTAAACCCATTGAGACAGTGCAATCCCATAAGTGTGGCCGCCCATACATTCTATGAAAAAGAACATCCTTATCTTCTTCATGGTCCAGGTTTCAGTCTGGATTTAAGTGAATGTGAGTTTAAGGAAGAGGTACCTGGCACTGTTAGAGTTTCCGGCAGTAAATATATCCGCGATGAATCTCACTTTGTCAAATTAGAGGGTGCGAGATTAGTAGCTTATAGAACGTTTGGTATAGCGGGTGTAAGAGATCCTCTCTTACTAAATAAATTAGAAGAGGTTCAGGAGAAGGTGAAGGAACAGGCGGAGTCCTATTATAACGAAATTTCCTCCAATGATTATCAGATTAACTTCTATAACTATGGCAAAAACGCTGTATTAGGAAGCAAAGAGGTAGAACCGTTTCAAAATCATGAAATTGGTGTTCTGTATGAAGTTGTAGCAGAAACTCAGGAGATTGCAAGCAGCATCTGTTCGACTGTCAGGTCAACTTTATTGCATTACGGGTATGAAGGACGGAAATCTACAGCAGGAAATCTTGCCTTTCCGTTTGCGCCAAGTGATGTCGAATTTGGACCTGTATATGAGTTTTCCATTTATCATCTTATGGAAATAGTAGAGAATCCTTTTAAGGTCGAGTTTGTATAGGAGGCACTATGAAACCTTTATTTGAATTAGCCAAGGTGTTACGCAGTAAGAATTCAGGTCCGTTCGAAATTACACTGGATGTCCTATTTGATTCAGTGGACAACTATAACAGAGTGAAAGATTCAGGTAAGATAACCAAGCAAACCATTAGCAAGCTCTATCGTATAGAGGAAGATAAGATTCATCACCTTGTATTCTTCGATCAAGCATTAGGGTTTAAAGTAACAATTGCGAGGGATATATCGTCAGGTACCATCGGTGACCGGGATGTATATGGAGCGCAACAGCATGCTCCATTAATGAAGATTATGATTGAATAGGATGGTGATATAAGTGACTAGGATTGCCGTTATTGGAAGTATCAATATAGATTACGTAGTTGAAACCGAGGTCCTTCCTAAAATGGGAGAAACGGTTTCTGGAAAAAATTACTTTCTTTCGCCAGGAGGTAAAGGAGCCAACCAGGCTGTTGCCGCTTCGCGATTAGGAGCGGAGGTAGCTCTTTATTGCTCGGTAGGTAAAGATGAAAATGGTTCGATTCTACTTAGAAAGATGGCTAAGGAGAATATCCATCTGAAACATGTAAATCACGTTGAAGGTGTGGCGACAGGTGCTGCTTTCATAGAACTGTGTAAAGGTGAGAACCGGATTTTGATTGTGCCGGGGGCTAATGAGTTTACCAATTCAGCCTATATCCAGAATGTATTAACAGACCTGTTTCAATGTGATGTATTTTTGTTTCAGTTAGAAACCCCGATTGAAATGCTGGAATTTATTATTCCGCTTCTTCATGAAAAAGGCAAGACGATTATCGTAAACCCGGCACCAGCTTATAGACTCAGTGAAAAATTGGTAGAGAAGATCAGTTATCTGATTCCGAATGAACATGAATATAAAACTGTTCTCGGTACGAATCTTCCGTATGAAGAAATCATTAAGAACCATCCGAACAAACTGATTATAACAAGAGGAAAGGATGGGGTTACCTATTTCAATGGAACGGAGCCTGTCCAAGTACAATCATTAGCGGTTACGCCGGTCGATACGACTGGAGCGGGAGACACGTTCTCAGGTGCGTTTGCTGTCGCCATTGGTGAAGGGAAGAGCCTGAAGGAAAGTATCCGGTTTGGCAATATCGCTGCAGGACTTTCCATTTTGAAAAAAGGTGCCCAGAGCGGAATGCCGACAAAGGAAGAAATTGAAGAGTTCATGAATATAGGGGTGAGCAGCCATGAGAGTCAAGGCCTCTTTAAATCGAATTAGAAAAGATTGGGTCATCTATGCCATGCTTTTCCCTGCGATTTTATACTTTAGTATCTTTCATGTCATTCCATTGATCGGGATGAAGCTTGCTTTCCAGGATTATCGGATCATTGGCGATAATGTATGGGTAGGATGGAAGCACTTTGAGGTGTTATTCAGCTCTCCTGCTTTTATGGATGTACTAAAGAATACCATTATCCTCAGTACGATGAAAATCATTTTCTTTTTCCCTGTACCGATCATCCTGTCATTATTGATCAATGAATTAAGAAATGGGAAGTTCCGAAAGTATATACAATCAATCGTATATTTACCTCACTTTTTATCCTGGGTAGTCATCGCAGGGATTTGGATCAGCATACTGGATCCTTCTGACGGTGGGGTCAATATCATCAGGAATTTCTTCCAGCTTCCATCCCTTGATTTTTTAACTAGTAAAGATCATATTCGATGGGTGCTTGTGTTCCAGGAAATCTGGAGGAGCTCTGGGTGGGATTCGATTATTTATCTTGCAGCTATTATGAAGATAAGCCCGTCCTTATATGAGGCAGCTAAGATAGACGGAGCGTCAAACCTCCAGCAGATGAGATACATTACATTGCCGGCCATGTTAAGTACAGTGGTAACCGTCTTTATTCTGAATCTCGGATTCTTTATGAACGCCGGGTTTGACCAGGTGTTCAATATGATGAACGATTCTGTTATCAGTATGGTCGATATTTTAGATACGTATGTGTATAGAATCGGTATATTAAATGGTCAATATTCCTATGCTACCGCAGCCAGCTTATTCAAAGGAGTCATCGGGTTAATCCTGATCTTAAGTACTCATTTTATAGCGAAGCGGTTTTCAGGCAAGGGTGTTTGGTAAAGGAGGTTTTCTGAGTGAAAAAGTACAATCCGACAAGGATCATCATATCTATTACATTGTTTATCCTGACACTTACTGTGTTGATCCCGCTCTTGAATTTGCTGGCTATGTCTCTGTCCGACCCATTGAAAGTGCATAAATTGGGAGGGTTGCAGATTTTTCCGGAGGGATTCTCGCTTATTAACTACAAAGTGTTACTCTCTAATCCTTTAGTGATGAAGAGTATATTTAATACTTTCTTCATTACGATTGTGGGTACATTTCTTAACCTGTTTCTAACGTCAATGGCAGCTTATGTGCTGGCCAAAACTCAGTTCGTCGGAAAAAGACTTGTTGTTCTTTTTCTTATCGTTATTATGGTGTTCGAACCGGGTTTGATACCGGAATACTTATTAGTTAAGGATTTAGGTCTATTAAACACTTATTCTTCCTTAATTCTGTATAAGACTATCAATATTTATTACCTCTTTATCCTGATGAGATTCTTTGAAGATGTACCGGATAGCATTCTGGAAGCGGCTCGGATCGATGGAGCAGGACATTTCCGGATTTATACGAAAATCATGCTTCCTTTATCCAAACCAGGATTAGCAACTATGGGATTATTCTATGGTGTGTACCATTGGAATGAATATTTCAGGGCGACCATTTACCTCACAGATCCGAATAAATGGCCACTTCAAGTCGTATTAAGACAGTTTGTCGTACAAAGGGACAATACAGCGATACTTGGTTCTCAAAATATCCTTTCATATGATCAAGTAGCAGCGCTTGACTTCGGTTCTTTACAAGCAGGAACCATCATCATTGCCATGGTGCCATTGCTGATTCTCTATCCTATGATTCTCAAGTATTATGCGAAAGGTGCTTTGGAAGGAGGGGTCAAGGACTGATTGAACTTTCAAAGTAGTGGCAAACTGATTATCCATTAAATTATTTAGGGGGAAATGGTATGAAAAAAGGGTTATTGCTGCTGGTAAGTATCATGTTAATGGCTGGATTGATTGCGTGCAGTTCAGAATCAAGTAAGGATTCAGAATCATCCGGTGATGGAAAGACCATTCGAGTGGTCTATAAAGATGAAACCAATTCAAACGAGGTGTCAGTTAAGTACTTCGATGAATTAGAAAAAGCCTTGAAGAAAGATAAAGATATAGACGTTAACTTTGAATTAGTAGATTTACCACAAGGAAACTATGCGGAAAAACTCAACTTGCTTTTATTTAGTGGGGAAATACCGGATTTGATTTATTTCCAAGGTGGGGATCAGCAGATTTCAGATCAGGACTTGCTGGAAGATTTACGTCCATATATCAAGAAGTCAGAGTATTTAAAGGACGCATTAGCTCCTTATAACAAGGAAAGATTAGAAAATTACCCTTACCTATTATGGATCAAACCGCTTGCTCCGAAAGTGCCTGTCATTAGAAAAGACTGGTTCGATAAAATGGAAACGTCCACTGCTTTAATGGAGGACCCAACGATCGATAACTATTATGCCTTTTTCAAAGAGGTAGTAGAGTCGAAGCCTGGTGGAGATAAACCTTCTTATGCGATTACAACGGCTGGAGATATGGCTGAAATCAATTACACCTTTGATATGGCTTTCGGCTTAGACAAAACGTGGCTAAAGAAGAGCGACGGTTCATATGAATACGCGAAAGTATCCTCAAAAGAAAAAGAGAAACTGGCGTTCTACCATAAATTATATAAAGATGGATTACTGGATCCACAGTATATTACGAAACAATGGGATACAAAGGAAAAGGCTTTCTATGATGGGGAAGCAGCTATCATTCCCGGCACGGCTGGAAAAGTCATTGATATTTATAACGGAAAGATGATGCAGGTGAATGGGGAAGAGTCAGAACTAGTTGTTCTTCCACCTGCTAAAGGAGAAAGCCAAGGATTTGGTGCGACTGATATCACGAAAGAATCACGCGGGCTTGGAATCTCATCTCAATCTGAAAACAAAGAACTGGTATTCGACATCCTTGATTACCTGGCAAGCCCTGAAGGCCAGAAGCTTGACCGTCTTGGATTTGAAGGGGAGCACTACAATGTGAAGGACGGAGAAATCGAACTGACAGATAAATACTATGGAGAATGGTATTCACGTTTCTGGGAGCCGACGGATATGGAACTGGATATGCCGGTTAAAACCCCGCTATTAAGTGAACCTGCGGCGAACTCTCAAGATTTAGCTACCAAGTATTATTCAGAAGACAATAATTTCATCTTACCTGAAGAGTATGTTTCCAGCTGGGATGCGATGGAGAACTTATACAAAGAGTTTTCGACAGACGTCATTACAGGGAAAAGACCAATCGATGATTTCGACAAGTTCGTAAAAGAATGGAACAATGCCGGTGGAGAGAAAATCACCGATTATGCGAACAAACAATTAAAGTAAGGGGTTCCAAATATGACTTCATTTCAAGAACGAGTGAGAGGCGTCGTCCTATCGACCGCTTTAGGTGATGCATTAGGCGCGACGATTGAGAAATTAAGCTACGAACAAATTAAGGAACAATATAAACGGGTGGAATCATTAGAGACCAAATGGTATAAAGCGGATGCTCCGGTCGAAGTGAATCTGGGTAGACAACGGGGATATGGTACGGTAACGGATGATACTCTTATGACCATTGCCTTGATCAATGTCTACAATAAAGAAGGCAGACATTTAGATGCATATGACCTGGGCAATCAGTTCGTGAAGGAGATTGCTTACAATAAAACCTACATTCCTGAATTTGGTCGGGAAGCGATGATCATCGACCGCCTTTTCTATCCTGAGAAGTATATCTTTATGCGTCATGTGCTGGCGAACTGTGATCCGCGAGAAGGCGGAATTGGTAATATGGTCAATTGTGGAGCTGCCATGTATATTGCCCCCATCGGCATTGTGAATGCAGGAGATCCTAAAGCTGCCTATGATGAAGCGATTCTGTTCGCCATGGGGCATCAATGCAGCTATGGGTTAGAAGCTGCAGGCGTATTGGCTGCCTGTGTAGCGAAAGCATTTGAGCATGGAGTAAGTGTCGATGACATCATTGAAACCGCCATCAGTCTTGCGAAAGACGGGACGAAAATGGCGATTGAAGAGCTGACAACGGCAGCCCGGAGTCTCCGGGCTGAAGGAGTAGAGATGGATCGGGTCATTGATACTTTCCAAACCATTATGAAGAAGTATTCCCCTATGGGTGACGATGTTCACAGGAAGGTGGAGAAAGTGGGGATCCCGTCCAATCATTATACGCCAAGCCGTCTATTTTCCATTGAAGAACTTCCAATGGCCCTTGCCTTTATCGTGTTAAATGATGGAGATTTCTACCCATCCATATATGAAGGGATCAACTCCGGAAGGGACACAGATTCAATCGGTGTAATGATCGGGGTTATCCTTGGAGCAATGTATGGAGAAAAAGTAGTGAAAAAAGAAGATGTAGAACTTTTACAAAAAACGAATAAAATCAATTTAATCGAGGTTTCCGATCGATTCTGTGAAACCGCGAAGCACATAATGAAAAAGGACTTAACGATTCAAGAAAAGAGAATGTCGTACTTCAATGAATACTGCTAATGGGGAGTGGATGGTTTGATTCCAGAGAACTATTTAGAAAAAGTCTACGCAGGATTTTTAGGAATGAATGTCGGGATTCGACTGGGTGCCCCGGTCGAACCCCCTGTGTGGACGGATAAGCGTATAAAAGAGGTCTTTGGTGACATAAGGGGCTACACGAAAGAATACAAGACATTTGCGGCCGACGATGATGCCAACGGCCCTGTCTTCTTCATGAGGGCTTTATACGATGATGCCTCGAATAGAGAATTAACAGCAGAGGATGTAGGAAGAGCCTGGCTGAATTATTCCCGTGAAGGGATCGGGATGTTTTGGTGGGGAGGAGAAGGAATCAGTACGGAGCATACTGCGTATATGAATCTCTCCAGAGGGATCCCTGCCCCTCAATCGGGATCCATTGAAATGAACGGATTAATTGAGGCAGAACAAATTGGTGGTCAGATCTTCATTGATACCTGGGGACTGCTGTTTCCAGGAAGAATGGACAAGGCTGCGTCCTATGCAGAAAAAGCAGCAAGTGTATCTCATGATGGGAATGGCGTATATGGAGCGAAGTTTATGGCTGCATGTATTGCAAAAGCATTCGAAGCAACCTCGATGGAGGACATTCTGGATGCAGGACTCAGTGTCATCCCTGCGGATTCAACTTACTCAAGTGTAGTGAACGCTGTAAGGGCGTTTCATAAGGACCATCCAGATGACTTTAGGGCATGCCGTCAATATCTTGAAGATGAATGGGGTTACGATAAGTATACAGGTGTGTGTCATATCATTCCTAATGCCGGTGTTTGCATACTGTCATTGTTATACGGTGAAGGGGATTTTGCCAGGACGATTGAAATGGCCACCATGTGTGGATGGGATACGGATTGTAACGCTGGGAATGTAGGAACCATAGCTGGAGTCTTTCATGGCATTGAAGGAATTCCTTCTCATTATAGAAAGCCGATCAATGACTTTATATGTACTTCCAGCGTATCAGGTTATCTTAACGTACTGGATATCCCGACTTTTTCAAAAGAAGTGACGTTATTAGGGTATAAACTGGCTGAACTCGAGGCACCTTCCAGGTTAGCAGAGAGCTTAAAGCAAGGGGACGTATATTTTGATTTCATGCTTCCTGGTTCGACGCATGGATTCAGAACGGATAACGGATTTAAATCCCTTCTTTTCCCTAGCGATGAAGTCGGTCTTGATGGAAGAGGCACTTTGAAAGTCGTGATTGACCGGATGATTGAAAGCGATCAGAGTAAGATCTTCTACAAACCGTTTTACAGAAGAAATGAATTTAACGATGAAAAGTATAAACCGACCTTTGCTCCAACGGTTTATAGTGGACAAAAGGTCAGCATGAAAATCTTCCTTGATCAGTGGGAGGGAGAGGAGATAACCCTTACTCCTTATGTTAAGAATACGCATACGGGAGAAGAGCTTATCCAGGACGGTATTTCTTTACAGGATCAGGGCTGGAATGACCTTCAATTTATAGTGCCTGATACGGAAGGTGCATTAATCGATGAAGTAGGGTTCATCATCCGGACGACTTCCACACTAACAAACCGGGCTTTAGGCTGTTTATATATCGGGGAGTTCCATGTAAGTGGCAAGGCTTCCTATGGAATCGACTTCTCCAAACAGTATGTTGAATTCTTAAGCATTACTCCTTTCGCCCATCATCGAGGAGAGTGGAAGCTTGAAGAGAAGAAAATGAGATATATTTCACCTGATAACTGTTCTAGTTACACTGGAAATTACTATTCACGTGATTATGAAGTAGAAGTGAGTGTACAACCCGAATCAGGGGAAAGTCATTGCATGATTTTCCGTGCTAACGGAATAAAGCGTCATTATCTTGTTGGATTCGATGGTGTTGGAAAAGTGTCGCTCATTCGTCATGACTTTGGCTATACACGCTTAGAAACCGTTCCCTTTGATTGGAAGCATGGAGAAACGTATCGGTTTAATGTCCAATGTGAAGGTGAGAATCTAATGTTCTCAATTAATGGTGAAGCGATACTGAAAGTTCAGGATGACGCGTATTCACAAGGTATGTTCGGTTTTGGCTGCCTGGAAGAAGGGGAAGGGACCCTTACCGATTTCACCGTAAGTGAGAAGTAATTATTTAATATAATAAGCATCAGAATCATGTCGGTTCTGATGCTTATTTCCCCTTTTTAATCCATCAATTGATATACTAGAAGGAAACGGCTGATAAAGAAAGAGGTACAATCTTGTGGAAAGAAAGTCAGTAACAATACGAGATGTGGCAAGAGAAGCAGGTGTGTCCGTAGCCACCGTCTCACGGTACTTGAACAATAGTGGATACATAGGTAAAGCAAGTGAGGAAAAAATCAAGAAGGTCATGGAATTATTGGATTACAAACCCAATGAAATTGCAAGAGGGCTGGCGAAGAAGAAAACAAACTCGATTGCCCTCATTATTCCCGATATCAAAAACCCATTCTTCCCTGAATTGGTCGTCGCCATAGAAGATGTAGCCAAATCAAAAGGCTACAGTCTGATCCTCGTGAACGCCGAGCATGAAGAGCTTCAGAATAATACCTTTTGGAGAACATTCCAGAATCGGTATGTGGATGGCTTTATCATTGCTTCCTTTCAATTCAGCGATAAAATGAGGGATGAATTAAAAGGACTTAATATCCCATTCGTTAAGATCGACCGAGCGGCTGATGGGGACTCATATAACTCTATTGAAGTCGATAACTATATGGGGGCCAAGCTTGCCACGGAACATTTGATCGAAATCAGATGTAAAAAAATTGCCCATGTATCAGGCTTACCCATTTCCAAGCCAGTCATCGAACGGATGAATGGGTTTGTTGACACGATACGTGCCCATTCCCCTGATAAAGAAATCCTGACATACGAAGGAGACTTTTCTTTAGAAAGCGGAATGAAAGTAACCAAACAAATCTTGGAGGAACATGAGGATGTAGATGGTATATTTCTAGGGAATGATCTGATGGCCCTCGGCTCCCTGAAACAACTCCAACTCTTAAAAAAGAAAGTACCGGAGGACATAGCCATCATAGGCTTTGACGGAATTCAATTGACCCAAATGGTCGAACCCGAAATAAGCACCATCCAGCAGCCTATTTATGAAATCGGTGTAAAGGCCACCACCAATCTGATTGATTTAATTGAAAATAAGTCGACGGAACTTATGAAAATGGTATTGGATGTTCAATTGGTGAAGCGGGGATCGACTGTCGGGTTCCGGGGGAATAGGGAATAATAGTGGATATATTTAGGAAGCATTGGGATGAGAGTTCTCGTGCTTCTTTTTTTAATTGTAACCTCCTCATTGGTGCACGTCCATCGTTACCGTACAGTCGGTCAATATGGGGATTTTGACGAGAAAAACCAAAAAAATCAGGGTTGTACCAATCATCAAGATTTAAACAAAACTACATTTTAACCCGCGATAAAATAGGTTGTCAACAATAAATTTGTATTTTTATCAAAAAAATGCTATAATGATTACCTGGTAATTTTTTAATGTTGAACGTTTAGTTAAATATCTTATTTAACCGAAGGGAAATTCAAACAGTTTTTGTGAGCTTTTCAGGCAATAGTACCCGAGTTATTATACAAGGAGGACTAATATATTGAATTTAATCAATAAGAAAGTTACACATGAGCGGTTTGGTATGGGAAGTATCGTTAATCATAATGATACGGTAGTTGAAATACATTTCGCCTCGGAAAATAAAAAATTTGTTTACCCGGATGTATTTGGACAGCACTTGAAACTACATGATAAAAGTGCTGCCAATTCACTTGAAAAAATTCTGCACGAGCAGGAAATGGAACTAAAAGAGGAAGAAATGCAGAAGCAAGAGGAAAAGGAACGGCAAAGAAGAAACCAGGAGCTTCGAGTGGGTCATGAAAAACTTATGAAAAATCATAAACTTCATCCCGAATCGCAGATGGTTTACAGGTGCGATACAGAAGAACAGATTAGCTCCTTTTCAGATTGGACGGTTTCCTCTGGTGAAATTAAAAGTGGTAATAATAAGGGGAAGCCAAACAAACCCAGTCGCTTACACCAAAACAGTGCGGTCCTGCTGACAGCGGTCGATCCCGGCATGCTTGAAAAAGACAGACGGATATTAGGTGTCTATATGGTGAAGGATAATTTCATCGGTAAACTTTGTGAAGATGGAAATATTCCTGCCCATTCCCATTACAGACTCAAACTTACAGACGAGGAATCAAAGCAGATGCCTTTCTGGAAGTACTATGCTAATGAAAAATCTCCTCAAAAAACGACTTGGAATACAGGCAAGTACCGTTATTTTGATAATTCGTGGATGGCTCAGATTTTGCGCGACATCGTTTCATTGAAAAGTGACACGGACGAACATGAGCTGGCACAACAATTTCTGGACCACTTCTCTAAGATGAATCAAATAGTAGAGCAGGAGTTAAAAGAGCCAAATGGAGCATTATTGCGTGCTTAGATAAGAACAGCGGGGGAACTGGCACATATATGGCGTGTTAGGTTCACTGCGAATAGTGTTTAAAAGGGACAAGGCGGCCGCCTTGTCCCTTTTAGTGGTTTTTGTACACCATACTTGTTCCTTGGTCACCCTGTTTTAATGGTAAATTTGTTAGTACGGGGGCAGGCCCTTAATGTTGGGGGTGGAAGCACCAACAAGGATGCCTCCAACACCATTCATATAGCAGGATTGACTACCACTCAGCAATCGATCGATCCTTATGACGCCAGATCGGGTTGTGCCAGTCGACTTCGTTTTCCGCGATTTTCCTTACGTGGTCTTCATTGATGTCGATCCCGAGTCCTGGACCTTGCGGGATGTTCACATAGCCGTTTTCGTATTGGAATACGTCTTTATCGGTGATGTAGTCCAACAGATCGCTGCCGACGTTGTAATGGATGCCGAGGCTCTGTTCCTGGATGAATGCGTTATGGGAAGTCGCATCCACCTGGAGACAGGCTGCCAAGGCGATCGGGCCGAGCGGGCAGTGCGGCGCCACGGCTACATCAAAGGCTTCTGCCATGGAGATGATTTTTTTGCATTCGGTGATTCCTCCTGCATGCGAGAGATCTGGTTGGATGATATCGACATATCCATCCATCAGTAATGGCTTGAACTGCCATCTGGAGAACATTCTTTCTCCCGTTGCGATAGGGGTGGACGTGTGATTGGCGATCTCTCTCAGTGCCTCATTGTTTTCAGGCAGGACCGGTTCCTCGATGAACATCGGTCGGAAGTGTTCCAGCTCTTTCGCTAATGTTTTCGCCATCGGTTTGTGGACGCGGCCGTGGAAGTCGATGCCGATGCCGACGTATGGGCCGACTGCTTCACGTACAGCTGCCACGCGTTCCAGTACCTGATCAATTTTTTCGTGTGAATCTACATATTGAAGCTCTTCCGTACCGTTCATCTTAACAGCGGTAAATCCCGTGTCGACGACTTTCTTGGCGGCAGTGCCGACGTCGCTCGGGCGGTCGCCGCCGATCCAGGAGTAGACCTTGATGGAATCACGGCATTTTCCGCCGAGAAGCTGATGAACAGGAGCATTATAAAATTTCCCCTTGATATCCCACAACGCCTGATCGATGCCGGCGATGGCACTCATCAAGATCGGGCCGCCGCGGTAAAAGCCGGAGCGGTACATCATGTTCCAGTGATCCTCGATATGGGCCGGATCCTTGCCAATCAGATTGGACATCAGTTCGTGGACGGCAGCTCGAACCGTTTCCGCCCTGCCTTCAATAACGGGTTCACCCCAACCCGTGATGCCTTCATCCGTTTCAATTTTTAAAAACAGCCATCTTGGCGCGACCTTAAAAAGTTCATAACCTGTAATCTTCACAATGATAACCTCCTACATTTATTGAACAGAAGCAATTTTATCTTTGAATTGGCGTGCTTTTTCGGTAAGTTTCTGCAGATTTTCTTCTGTCACGGCTTCCATGGAGTTGACAAGTGAGCTGCCGAGACCAACACCTGCAGCCCCTTTTTCGATATATTCAGCAATATTCGTCAGATCGACTCCTCCCGTCGGCAGCAATGGAATCTGGGGAAGCGGGCCGTGAATATCCTTTACAAAACCGGGTCCGAGGGAAGAAGCAGGGAAGACTTTAATGATGTCGCCACCTGACTCATAGGCCTCAAGGATCTCGGTCGGGGTGAATGCCCCGGGGATGCTGACGGCGCCGTAGCGCTTCGTCAATTTAATTGTGTCACGATTGAGGGAAGGGGAGAGGATGAACTGGGCACCTGCGAGTAAGGCCGACCGAGCTGATTCCGGATCAAGAACTGTTCCTGCACCCACTACCAGATCATCTTCCAATTCACTGCGGACCTTCTCGATGGAAGAGAGGGCTCCGGGTGAATTGAGTGTGATTTCAATGGCACGAACTCCGCCTTTGTACAATGATTTTGCAATCGCGAGAGCCTCACTTGGTTTAGAACCGCGAATGATGGCAATCATCTTTTCCTGTTTGATCGTTGAAAGAACATCCATACTCTTCACTCCTTATCTAGAAATATCTTCACTTACCGTGCTGCTCATGAACTGATGAAGCCTTTTTTTATCGGGAAGGCCTTCATAGTCACCTTTGACGGTCACGGTCAGGGCACCCATCGCACAGGCTTGTCTGACTGATTCTTCTATGCTTTCGCCGTCCAGGAGTCCTGAAAGCAAACCGGCGGCAAAACTGTCACCGGCACCGACGGGATCTACCATTTTTCCGACGTCGAACCCTTTGACGAACCCGCTCTTGCGCCCATCTGTGTAATAGGCACCGTCTTTACCTGTTTTGACAACCACGAGTGATGCACTAAGTTGTAAAAATGATTCGGCCATCTTCTCGGCATCATTCGTGCCAAAGAGGAATTCCCCTTCACTAAGGCCGGGCAGAATGATGTCAGATTGTCCTGCGATCTCCAGTAGGGTCTTTTTCGCGGTTTTTTCATCCCATAATTTCTTTCTGAGGTTAGGATCGAATACAACCCTGACGCCATGTTCTTTCGCGAACTTTATACTTTGAAAAATGGCTTCTTTAGCAGACGTGCTCAATGCCGGAGTGATCCCGGTGATGAACAGATATTTTGCTTTTTTTATATAACTTTCCTGTATGTCGGAGGTACTGATTGTACTTGCCGCTGAATAATCCCGGTAATACTGAATCCTGACTTCACCTTCACGGATGATTTCCTTAAAAAAAGTGCCGGTACGGTATTCTGGATCCATCTGAACCTGGCTTGTATCGACGCCTTCCCCGCGGACGGCCATCAGGATCCTGCGGCCGAACTCATCGTCCCCTAACTTGCTGATCCAGCCAGTCTCATGACCGAGCCTGGACAGGCCGATTAATGTATTGGTTTCTGCTCCTGCGATTTTGGCAGTGAACGAATCAGCATGTCTCATGAGCCCTTCTGATTGAGGGGAAAACTGAATCATCGTTTCACCGATCGCGACTACATCCATTCTATCTCCCCCTTGTTTCCGTTTTCGGCCGTCCGCCGATGTTTACTGTAATCTTTCCGGCGGTTTCGGTCAGTGATTTCACGATGGCTTCTTTTCTTGAAAGCATCCGTTGTTTCGGGCCTGCAACACTGATCGCAGCGACCAGCTCTCCTGCTGCCCCGAATAAAGGAGCCGCCAGGCAGTAGAGCCCCTCTTCGTTTTCCTCATCGTCGATGCTATAACCTTGTTCTTTAAAAATGTCCAATTGCGTTTCTAACTCTCTTCGATTCGTGATGGTATGCTCGGTGATTGGAATCAGTTCCGTCTCATCGAGAATTTGTTCACGTATGCGGGGCGGCATAAATGCAAGGAATGCCTTCCCAAGCCCGGTGCAGTACAGGGGCTTCCTAAGTCCGGGCTGGGCCGTCGTGCGGATGGACCTGTTGTTGTCGATCTTAGCCACATAAAATAATTCTTCTTCAGATAATACTGCCATGAAAACCGTTTCCTGTACTTCTTCCATTAATGAGGTTAAGTATGGGGTACCCACCGTTGAAAGATCGAAGGAATCCATGGCGCATCTTCCGATATGGATGAGCTTCGCCCCGAGCTTATACGTTTTTCCTGAGTCCTGGGAAAGGTAGCCCTCAGTCTCAAGTGTCTTAATGACATTGAACGTACTGCTTTGCGGTGCTGAGAGCAGGTGACTAATTTCCTTTACCGTCAGCCCGTTAGGATAGGCAGCCAGCAGTTCAAAAATATCGAGCACTCTTTTTGCAGATTTTACAGACATTATTCTTCACCTAAAATTCATATATGAGATTTTGATTCACAAATGTGAATTTGTTAATAGAACCCTATCACTTGAAAGCGTTTCAGTCAACTAAAATTATTTTATTCAAATAATTTAAAATTTAAGTTGAAGCGCTTTCAACCTTGTGTTACCATATGGAACAAATAAATCGCATATATGAATATAAATCACATATGTGAATTTCAATAAAAGGAGGATATACAATGAGTGGAGGTACTTTAATACTGATCGCCGCGCTCGGCGTGGCATTATTGCTGTTCCTTGTCATGCGCACGAAGCTTCAGGCGTTTCTGGCATTAATCTTGGTCAGTTATATCATAGGATTGGTGGCAGGATTGAGTCCTGCAGAGGTGTTGAAAGCCGTCCAGGACGGAATGGGAGGCACCGTCGCAGAGATCGCGGTCATCATCGGGATCGGTGCGATGTTCGGTGAAATTTTGAAAGTATCGGGCGGAGCAGAACGGCTTGCCTTGACATTAATGAAGAAATTCGGAGAAAAGAGAGTCAACTGGGCTTTAATGCTGACAGGTTTCATCATTTCGATTCCTGTATTCCTTGATGTAGCATTTGTTATTCTTGTTCCTATTCTATATAGCTTGGCCCGCAAGACAAAAAAATCACTTCTATACTATGGAATCCCGCTTCTCGCAGGTCTTGCCGTCACGCACAGCTTTGTCCCACCAACACCGGGACCGATCGCCGTATCTTCTTTACTCGGAGCCAACATCGGATGGGTCATCCTGTTCGGACTGATTTGCGGTATTCCTGCAGCGATCCTTGCAGGACCAGTATTTGGAACCTATATCTCAAAGAAAATCCACGTCAAGGTTCCTGAAAATATGATTCCCGAAATGGAAGAAAGTAAAGATGTAAAAGAACTGCCGAGCTTTGGTATGATTGCGTCTCTTGTAGGGCTCCCCCTCTTGTTGATCCTTCTTAATACGGTTCTATCAGCTACCCTTGCAGAAGGGAATAACTTGAGAACGACAATGTCATTCATCGGAGACCCAGGTGTGGCCCTGACTATCACTGCGCTTCTTACCTTTTACTTGCTCGGAACGAGAAGAGGTTATACGAAAGAAGAAATCCAGACGATTGCCACGAAATCCCTTGAACCTGCTGGAATCATCATCCTGATCACTGGTGCCGGGGGTGTATTCGGACAGGTGCTCGTTGAAACCGGGGTAGGAGATGTTCTCGCTGAAACGATGTCCAACCTGAATGTACCGATCATCGTATTCGCATTCGTCGTTGCCTCTGCTGTCCGTATAGCACAAGGTTCTGCGACAGTCGCCATGATCACAACAGCGAGCTTAATCTCGCCGATCATCGACTCACTCGGAATCGGCGGCCCGATGCTTGCGCTGCTCGTAATCACGATCGCATCCGGTGCAACAATCGCCTCTCACGTAAATGACTCCGGATTCTGGATGGTCAACAGATTCTTCGGACTTACCGAGAAAGAAACACTCAAATCCTGGACAGTCATGGAAACAATTATCGCATTTGTTGGTTTCGGAGTTTCATTATTGATCAGTCTCTTTATCTAGTTTCAAAGATTGATAGAAAAGCCTGCCGGTTGATTGGCAGGCTTTTTTGTTTTGTGCCAGTGGCAGCGAAAATATGTTGCGTGGTGGCCGATTTATAATAAGTAAGGTGGCGAGCGCTACGATCGACTGCCTACTTTGAGTGCTAATGGGAATGGTCAGCGGATTATTGATTACAAAAGGAAAAATGGCCCCATTTATCGCGACATTTGCGACGAAGACGATGTTCCGTGGTTTGACGCTAGTGTACCGTACCGACGATCAGATCCTGATTTTAAAGTGATAATTATCTTTAAGAACACAAACCTGCTCTTCATTTTCTCCTCCACTTCTAGCGTTTAGCCTTCCTCTACTTAATAACAACATATTTTAATAAGAAAGTTGATCTAAGGGGTATCCTTTCCCAGCCAATCTCACTATATAAGGGTTGAATACATACTGAAACAGGAGTGAATCAAATGGATAGATGGAGAAATTTAAACCAATGGATATTCGATTTGGATACATTTAATCATCTGTATATGTGGATTCTGTTGAATGCCATTTATGATGGCGAAGTTCAGTTAGGGTGTGTGGTGCTTGGTGAAATGCCGTTTATTCGGTCGATTGGGAAGTTTCGAGAGGACCTGCTTTATAAAGAGAGAATGTGGCCATTTTGTAAGTGGTTGGAGTCTGAGAATTATAAGTATGGGAGTGTCTATACGTTTAAGTCGATGAATGATTTGGCTTGTGGGGATTATGTCTATTGGATGAATATATTGATAAAAAAGGGATGTTATGATTCTGGGATTAACCGGCTTAATGATAAAGCTGATTCCGGAATGTCTTCGTGCGGTGAAAAGCATGTGAATCGGGTGCGGAGAGAACCTGCAAACAGACTTAAGAACTTAGAGAAAGAATAGATTTTAGAGAACAACAACATCAACACCACTGCCATTAGAGACGCTTAGGATGTAGATAGGGGGAGATGGTGAGTGGACATTTTCTCGTAGGGGACGAGGCATGCTGTGGACACCGAGGGATTACGTGGTGAAGGAGCGGATCAGCTTGAGTGAGATGTTGACGACGAGCGGATCGTGTTTATGATGATCAGTTTGACAATCAGGAGAGCAACAATCCGAAGCTGACACGATCAACATTCCTAGGTACTTGGGGAAGGAGCATGTGAATATTGGAGTCAGACCGCCATTTCTCTAATTTAATTCCCATAACTAAAAACTTAATATACTTAATAAGTAATAGACCTTCCTAATTATTGAATGCTAGAATATAGATTATTGGTATATTATTGAAAATTGTTACTATATATAGTAGGTGCACGTTTAATTTTTGTGATGACGGTACCACATTGTTGCCGGAGAAAATAGCTCAGGAAAAAAACTTCATTAAATGACAATTGACGGGGGAGTTTCTGTATGAGCTTCCAGTATGCCTTAGAATAAATAAATAACAGAGTTAAGGAGGAGAAAGCAAGTTGGCCAAGTACAATTTAGAGCCTAATGAATCAATCCTTATCCAGCACACAGGTGTCCTGCGTGAAACTGGAAGTCTGCTCATGAAACCATTCACGGATGAACTTATATTAACGACCAAGAACATCATTTGGATCAGTAAAGGTATGTTTGGCAATACAAAGGGTGTACACAAATACCCACTTAATCAAGTAAAGGTTATAAATGGAGAAGTGCAGACTTTTGTTAGAAAAGGCTCAGCTGGCAAGCCTAATCTCAATGTATACTTCATCAATGGGCAAGAGGTGTTTCAATTTCAGAACACAAGCAAAAGGGAAATTGCAAAATGGGTTAATGAAATTAGTAAAGTGTTAACCGGACATGATTCTACAAGGGGATCTGGTGCATACCAGTCTGCCATTCCTGGAACTGAGTATTTAGCAGAAACCCTTAAAGATACTGTTGGCGTATTCAAAAATGCCCTTGGAATAAAATCAAAGGGAGAGACTGCTGCTGTAACTGAAAAGGTTACAAAAAAATGTATTGGCTGTATGGCTCCACTTACAGGAACTAAAGGACAAAGTGTTCTCTGCAAATATTGCGATACGGTTCAAATTTTATAATGAGAGAGGCGGGTAACATTGGGAATTTTAAAAGCATTTACCTATTCGGTAGGCGGAACCTTTGCCAGTCAGTGGAAAAAAATAATCACAGCGGGACATTTTGATGAGCTCACAGTTGTTGCTCCTGGATTATTTAAAGACAACCATAATGGCAGGGGAGTTAATGCTCATGGATTTTCGGATATAATATCAAACGGCTCAAAAATATTTGTACCTGAAAATACGGCAGCCTTCATCTTTAGTCAGGGTGGAATTGAGAATATCATCACTACCCCTGGTGGATATGAATATCAAGATGGGGAAGAAAGTATTTTTAACGGAAAGGGCCTGGGTGCCTTTATCCTTCAACAGGCAAAAGATAGAATCGGCTATGGTGGTATCTCTCCTTCTGAAAAGAAGATTGCATTTGTAAATTTAAAAGAGATTCGTGACATTAAATTTGGTACACGCGGCCCTCAGGTTTATAACGATTTATACTATGGGTGCGACCTTGAAATCTACGCTTATGGCGGTTTTTCTATTAAGGTAGTTGAGCCTGAGGTATTCATAAAGAATTTCGTGCCTGCTAACACCAATATCTATACATTTAGTAACCCGAATGTTAGAGCTCAGGTTCTTTCTGAATTCGTCCAATCATTTATGGTTGCACTTAATTCACTTTCAACTACTTACAGGATATCTCAGTTGCCCTCTCAAGCTATGGAAATATCCAAGAGAATATCTGAAGATCCCTATAATGCTGGTTCCTGGAAAGTCCGCTTCGGATTTGAAATTACTAAAGTTACGGTCGAGAACATTGAATTCTCACCTGAATCAAGAGTGCTGGTTAACCAGTACTCTGCTAATAAGATGAATATGAGAGCTTATGAGGATGTTTCACAGAGAGTCTCCAACATTGCGGCTCAACAGAAAATCGCACAAGGCATTCAAGACAACGGACTTGGAAACGGCGGAGGCATGCTCTTTGGAATGAATATGGCTCAGAATATCGGGTCACAAGGACAACCTGCTTCCACATCAGCAGTATCAAACATGTCAATCAACGAGCAGATTGAAACTTTGAAAAAATTAAAAGAACTGGTCGATATGGGTGTTTTAACGCATGAAGAGTTCTGTGCTAAGAAGAAAGAAATCACTGGGCTTTAACGAGAGGTTTAAAGCAGATTAAATAATAAGGTAACGAAGCCGTTCAGAATAGTTGGACGGTTTTTTTGTAAGTATAGGGGGACGCTTAAGTCACTACCTTATTCTTTCGACGTACACCAGAATTCCTCCAAAGGTAGAATAAGAACCGTCCCCCGATTGTATAATCCATTTCTTTTTTCAATACTTTAATATTGTTTAATACCTTTTTTTCTGTTACAACTTTTATGCGTTAATTGAAGGTTTAAAAAATTTGTCACTGCCTCCAATACCAAGGGGTACTTTGTGGTCCACTTCACTTTCATCTGATATAAAGAGGAGAGAATTACAAAGAGGACAAACGTTGTTTTGCTTTTTAAGTAGCTCTTGCTTTTCTTCATTGGACAGTTTTATTTTTCTTTCGTCAACACTGTATTTCTCCCAAAAATCATCTATCATTAACTTGTATTTTGATAGCCCGACTCCATTTTGGTCGTCGAAAGGTAGTGATTTTGTATACCTAAATAAATTTGTGACTTCCTCTTTCATTTCAATTCGTTTATTTCTTACTATTTCGTAAGGGATTTTTGATAACACATACCATAATGCATAAAAATTCTGCAATGTTCTTCTAGCTGTCTTTTTTTGTGATAGATAAAATAACTCATCAAGTTCTTTCTTTAGATACTCTTCCAAGTTTTCAGTAACATCTTTTTCAACAAGTAACAATTTTAGTTTCTTAACAAAGGAGTCTATTGCATTAATCGACTTAATATAAGCATTTTTAACTTTTTCTTGTTCAGAGGCAGTATTTAATAGTTTAGTTATTTCTGTCTTGGATTTTACCCTGAAATTTATTTTGTCATTTCTTTGATAAATATCTAAGTCATTATGAGAATCTGGGTTTTCTGCCTTGTATTCGAAGTATGCTAACGTCGTGATTAATTCTTCATTTTCCATACGAGTATTCTTAAGTCTTGAAAAGAACCATTTATCATACTTGCTTGCCAAGGATCTGATTTTTTTTGTAATTTCTATATCTATATAGGAATTCCACATTTCAAAGGTATTTTCTCGTATGGGGTAAGGCTTGTTGTTTAAACGAATAAACAAATCTATTGGGTCGAATTGTGGATTAATCTTAGAGTCAATTGTAACGAGTGATAAATTGAAGTCAAGTATTTTTTCCTTGGTTTCATCACTAAAATCATCATATGATTGACCGTTTAACTCATTCAATATTCTAAGTTTATTCAATTTATATTTGTTCTTTTCAGACTGTCTTCTGTTTCCTTCTTCATCCAAAAATTCTTCACCAATAAATCCTAAAATTGATAATAGCCTCTGCTGACCATCCACCACTTCTAAAATTCCATCCTGGCGCTTGAATATAAATATAGGTGGTAATTTTATCCCCAAGAGTATGCTTTCAATTATTGCAGACGATTTCATTTGATTAATAGATTCACCTCTTTGATAAGAAGGTCTTAATAAAAAGCGTTTTCTATTCATCTGTCTACAAATATCATCAATGGTAGTTGTACTTGCATCGGGTTTATTTAATCGAAGAGTTTCAAATTCCTCAATCAATTCATTTGTATCCGGGGTATTATTCATAATTTTTTTGATTTTCTGTTGGGTATTCATATTATTTTTAATATAAACTTCTAAGTTTACGTTAAGTAGTTCCTCAAAAAAGGATGCAGTTCCAGTATACCTCTCCTTCATTTCCTTATAGAAATGACTATTTTCAGTAGAGTAAATATGAAGATTGTCAGAGATAAACTGTACTAATTTACTCTTAACCAGAAGTGTATTAAGTTTTTCGATATTGAATTTTTCTTGTTCAAGGGTAGTAAATGACCAAAATAAACATTCGAATACCAGTTTATTATGTTCTACTCGAGCTGCTTCCAGGGTATTTTTAATTTCCTTGATAAAATTAACTTTACTTATAAAGCTTTCGTAAAGGACCTCTACATCAAAAGTAGTATTACTTAAATTTTCAAAAAAACGTTGTATAACATCTTTCCGGCTTTGTAGGGTACTGTAATAATTTATTGGTAAGTTATGTAATACTAAAAATAATCTAACTTTCTGCATTGCTTTTTCTAAAGTAATCCCCTTTTTTGAGGTTTCCTTTTCCCTTTCAGAAAAGAATAGGTCTAGAAAATCTATGTAATCTGTTTCATCTTCTCTAAACCTTTTTTTAAAATAAGTAGTAGTATCGTTATTAATATAGATAGCCTTTTCAATTTCAGCATTTCTTAACGGGGTGATTCCAGAATTGTAGCGACGAAAAATTTCTTTTTTAATTTGATCTTCTTTCCTATCATCTAATTTTGGTTCATTTACCACACTAAATTCTATTATTCGAATCTTGGTGTCCCAAAAAACATCTTGCAAGCCGAGATCAAAATCCTCAAAACTTTTTTTCTGTAAATCTGAAAAAACACTTAAACCTTTTTTAGTTAAGTGAAATTTATTTTCCTTAAACCTTTTTATTGTCTCGAACCTCTGACGACCATCAATAACTTCTATATTCTTACCAGTATTAAAAAATACTAAAGGCGGGATTTCTGTACCAAGTAAAATACTTTCTATAAAGTAGGAAGCCTTGTCAGTATCCCAAACATAATTACGTTGATAGTAAGGGTCATAAACTGTATTTCTTGTACGTCTCTCATTGGCAAATAGGGTTTCAATTGACATTACTTTTGACTCGATTTTTATATGAGATTTAAAGATTTCCTTAATTTCTTCATCTTTTAAAAACAGTTCTGCCATCAGGACGTGCCTCCATTTCATTCTATAAGTCCATATTCTACAAAAAATTCCATTTTCCTCTAATTTTCCATAGCAATGAAATTTTGTATCTTGAATACTTGCAGGACTCACTTCAAAATTAAACACTTAGATAGACGTGGAAATGGTGTTGGGGTTTGTCCCTTGTCACGTTGAAGTATTAATCTGCCAGGGTCTGATCCCGAGTTTGAGTGTTATGGGATCTGTCCTGCCCCATATTTTCTTTTAGAAAGCAAGGCTTCTAATCAGTTTGCCCCTCCTTTTCATTGTGCCTGCTCCCTGCAACCGCCGGAATGTGCGAAGCCGAATAAAAGCACAAACTCAGAAGACATCAAAATCGCACTATCCCTATCCAGGTGAATTTAAGTGTATAACTAGTTAATAAATGGTAATATATAACTATGTATCTATTAAATTAAATGGAGCTGTTTAAATGGATTATAGTAAAGTGTTGTAGGATCTTAAACAAGATATCGACCGGTTAGATGTGGAGGATAAGTTAAGATTACCTTTACAAAGGATTGAGAGTCTACTCAGCAATCTTCATACAGAATTCATCAGCAAAGACGAAGAGAAAGTGCGTAGTAAGATTTTAGTTTATATTGAAGAGAGAAGAACAAGTATCTCTATAGGAACACAACCAGTAAATTTAAACCAAGGATCAAAGCTAGTAGTTCATCTATAGGGTTAGACCCTCAGCTCGGTGAGGCGTTAATGAGTTGGGGGCTCACCACGTTTTTAGGAAATGGAGGTACTACAATGTTTGAGAATGTTGTCTTTTCAATAGGTAGATTAATTGATGATATCTATTACGCATCAGGTACTTGTACATTGTTAAATAAACAGAACCTATTAGTAACAGCAGCACATGTAGTAAACGGAAGTAATAAAAACCTATTTATTAGATTAAACACCAATTATGAGTCTGGATACCAGGATACCACAATCCAACAAAGTAAGCTTATTCCTGTGGAAATTGAGGCAATAGACCCTTTAAGAGATCTTTGCATCTTGTCTTTACAAGGAGATGTATCTGCTCAATCAAATATTGAATTAGAGAAGGCTGATGGAACGAATCCAGGAGAAGTAGTTACTGTAATAGGGTTTCCTCACTCAAATTTAGGTAGAATTGTTTTGACTCAACAGTCTTGCGAAGTAGGTGCGAAAATCCTTCTTAGTTCCAAAGGAATCAAGTCTAAACATTTTGTTTTAAATATTCAAGCTCGACCAGGGCAGTCTGGTGGTCCAGTTATTCGTACATCAGATGGTACTTTGATTGGTATACTTATTGGAGCTTATGTTCCCACCATCGAGGGTGGAATTAGTCTAGGTGGAATTGACCCTCAGACATTGCATCAGACAACTCATGCTGTGTCAGCGAGTTACTTAGAGAGGATGTTGTGAAAATGCAGGATATCAATTTCTTTTCTGATCAAAAGGAATCAACTTGGTTGGAGGCACTACCAAATTATCAAAAGGAAATTATATCGGAACTATTAGCTTCTAAATCTCTTGAAGAGACTGCTCTAGCTTGGATTGAAGCATCTGTCGATAATACATCACCCTTTACTGGTCAGCCTCAGCCAGAGAAGAAATATTTACCTTTACTAAAAAAAGAAATCCACAAGTTACTATGTGGAAATCCCGAATATGAAGCTGATCGAAATGAATTAGCACAACTAACTCAAACAAAAGAGAACAACTCTACTATTGTTTCAATGGTTTCAGCATTAATTGGTGCTAAAGTTGGTTTGGCTGCCACTTTCATTGCACCAGCAGTTGTAATAATATTTATGATGATTGCTAAGACTTCATTAAATGCTTGGTGTGCAATGGAAACGTCGGAAAACTCATAATAGCCTTATATCTTTTGAGAGCTGAATTCTACTGCTCTTTAGGGAATGTTATCTACAACGAGCACTCTAGGCATGTGGTAACAGTTGCGGAACTGATGTTGAAAAATGTAGCCTAATCCTCTTGGTCGTGGCCTTTTCTCGTTCTATGTACGATTTAAAAAATGGTTATGAATTTTTAGGAATAAAGGGGCCAGTTTCTCTGTACGGCGAAGAGTCGGTGTACTTTGTATTTGGCCCTGTTTCATTTTCATATTTAGGTAAACAACTATACTCTTTGAAATTACGTTAATAGTGTTTTGAATTTTCAAATCGTTGGAAATCCCAATAAATTAGAATTCATAATACTGAATTTTCTATTAAAGGGATACTTTTTACCATTATCGTTTATTGGGGTTAGATCCTTGGAAAGGTAAAGTATAAACGTAAGGGGGACAACGACAAAAAATATATAGTCTTTTTCTTTAATTCTATTTAACTTTGCCGAAAATAATATTGTTAAATAAATATAAACGGGGAGTATTAGATGATAATTGGCCTTTTATGTAGACATTATAAAATTTATCAAGGACTTAACTTTGTACCAATCTGCAACGACTATGAAAATCCATTTGCTCTGTTTATAGGTAATAATGCAGTTGGGAAAAGCTCCGTTCTAGAAAGTTTAAACACCTTTTTTAATAACGGTAATTGGAATAGAACAAAAAACACAAAGGCAGATGAAGCATTCATAGCACCTGTGTTTCTAATAAGAAAAGACGAAATAAAAGATAACATCAGCGATAAATACTATCAAATATTATCTAATTTAAGTGATTATTTTTGGAATATTAAAGCGGATGCGAATGGAAACTTAAAAAATAACGATGGATTTTTAAAGTTTTTTCAATTTAGAGATGAATTGAAATATAAGTATGGGCAGAATGAATATTTATTTTTCCTCTTAGGAATGGATTTTAATGAAAAATCAAAAGTTTACTATAGTACTTTCACTACACATCTTGACAACAAACTTAAAGAACTCGGGATTGATTGTAGGGATATTATGTTAATAAGTATTATTAAAGAATATTACTCATACATTTATATTCCCGTAGAATCGATTACTAGTGAAGTTATTAAAATTGAAAATAAAGAAATGCAAGATTTAATGAGTACAGATATTTTGGAGGAAATTGACAATATTTTAAACGATAAAACGTTCACTAAACAAAATGGAACAACTAGAAAAGTTAGCTTAATGGAGTACTTAAACACTAACCTTGATGAGTATATGAATACTATAAATCATACTATTGGTTTAATAGACGAAAATTATGCTTATAAAGTAGAGCATGGCTACAAAAAAAATCTAACACCACTGGATGTTAGAAGTAGAATCTTAGAAGCATATTTTTCCATTAGAACCTTGAAGAAAGATAAAAAAGAAATCTATGAATTAAGCTCTGGAGAACAACGAATAGCATTAATAGATATTGCGACTGCTTTTTTACAAAATAATACAAAAACAAATAAAAGAAAAGTAATATTAGCAATAGACGAACCAGAGAACTCATTACATATTTCAAAAGCATTTGGTCAATTTGATAGATTACATAAACTTGTAGGAGAGAATCAGTTAATATTGACAACTCATTGGTATGGATCATTACCTATAACAAGTGTTGGGAATGTCCAACATTTGGATGATAAGATTGACGGAGAGAATAAGGTTAACATCAATTCTTTTGACTTAAATAATTATTTTGAAAAAAGAGGATCATTACCTGAAGATATTCAAATGAAAAGTTATTTTGATTTGACAGCTTCAATACTGAGTTCAATTCGATCAGATAAATGTCACTGGATTATATGTGAAGGTAGCGATGATAAACTTTATTTATCTCATTATTTAAACGAAGTAGAAAATCTACGTCTATTAAGTGTAGGCGGTTGTGGTAATGTAATAAAAATTTATAGATATCTTTTTACTCCTTTTTTAGAAAAGGAAGAAAAGAAAGCCATTGAAAGCAAAGTACTTTGCTTAATTGATACTGATGACATCATGCATGACATTGAAATTAGTAGTGATATTAAAGGTAAATTAAAACTAGCAAGAATACAACCTGATAGAACCGAGAAGGTGAAATTGCAAGCTGTCTCAAAATCGGGTTTTTATAATCCTACAGAGATGGAAGATTGTTTGAATCCATTAAAATATTTTAACTCAGTGAAAGAAGTAATACTTGGTACGGATGATGAGAACTTAAAGAGGATATTTAGTAAATTTAAATTTAAAGAAGGTACAATATCTTCTAGAATAAAACCTGAAGAACTATCCATACTTGAACCTACAGAATTAGTACCTTTTGATGAAAAGAAGCAAATTTTTGATTTTTTAGATGACCACTATAACAAATTTCTCATAGCTAAAAAGTATACATCTCAAGAAAGAGGGGAGTTACCGGAGCTTTTTGTATTGATAAAGAAGTATCTAGAGGACTAATCTAGCAGATTTGGCCCCAGGCACTCACTACTTTCAAGAAATAATATTCCTGGAGCCTGAACCCGATTTTTCCGAAGAAGATTTTAAGGAGAATTTTTATGCCATTGATCTCAGAAAAAACCGCTGAACTAAATATTACTTCAGCGCTCCATTATGATGCAGTTTCTAGTGGATATGATGTATGGACATATGGACCAACCCAAAGGCGTGAAGCCGTATACGGGTTTGATACACAGCTTAAACAATATGCTTTTCCATTATACTTGCAATATAAAGCACCAGAAACTTTTAATAAAGAAAGAAATACTTACAAATTTAAAATTGATAATAAAGCCAAAGTAAGGTATGTGAAAACAAAACCAATTGGAACATTTGGGCAAGTAGATTTATTACAGAGATGGGCATCAGGAAGGTCACATGTAGGTTTAGTTTTTCCATGCTTTGAGAATTATGGGGTAATAAGAAGTCGTAATAACTGGTTGGACTGGACTTGTTTTTTAGATGTGAAGAGATTAAAAAGACTTAGTTCGGGTAACCATACTGCAGTTGTTACTCCTATAATAGGTGTTAGTGGACTTCCAACAGGTTTTAAAGTTATTGTTAATTCTGAGGTGCAGGAATTTGACTTTGTTCCTACATTAAGGGAAGTTATTAAAAAAGTCGCTACTGAGAATTTTTTAAATGATAACAAAGGAAAAGATCCAAATGGTTTCTGGAAAGATGCAGAATATGAGATTTTTGATAAAGGTGTTGAGCTAACAGATTTAAAGCATTTGAAATTAGGCTTATATATGTATTTGGTCGGTGACGATGACGTGTAAAGTAATTTGGATTTTATTAAATGTACTAGCGTCTTTACTATTGAAATAGTAAGTAGAGAAAGTGAACCAATTGGTTCACTTTCTCTACTTAACCAAGTTTCTGAATAGAATCCTGTTCTTCTATCCTCTCTCGCACCTTACTAACCACATAAACAATACAAGTTACAATAAAACAACTAAACCCCGGCGAAAAAGAATCAGGTATCCCCAAATAAACCACCATCCCAATCACTAAAACATACAACGCCTCACGATTAAAATTCGACTCCCCACTCGCCAGTCTTACAAGCGCACTCTCAGAAATCCTCCCTTTCCGAATAACCAAATAATCAGCCACCACAATCGCCGATATCGGAATGATCAGGATACCCAGATAAGAAATATACTCCTGCGCATTATAAACCAACTGCGGAAACGAACTCAAAATGATTCCAGCGATACTAAACAACATGGCACTTTGGATCCGCGAGAGGGAAGGCAGTGCATTCAACAAACTGTATCCCCCTGTATAAGCATTACTAAGATTAATAGATATCATAGACACCATCGCACAAGCCGTAATCACCAATAGAAGCAGGCTGGAGTCGGTCAGCTGCCCAGCTGCCACGAATGGATTCAGATCTTTGAACAAGCTGGCGCTCAATCCTCCAAGGAGTGCGGTCATCATGAATCCGACGACGTTTCCTCCGTACAGTCCCCAGAATCCGTGGCGTTCGCTTTTGCTGTAGCGGGTGATGTCGGAGGATGCGCTGACGCCTGAGATGTATTGGACGAAGACGAGGCTTGAGTAGAATAGGAACGTTCACATATTTGAGTCAGAACCTCTGGTAGGATGAAGTTTTATAGCAGTGGGGTTCTGATACCCCGATTTTGAACAGTATAATAAGGAAAACACTTTATACAAATTTTCAGATTAGTTATTCTTTTCATTAAAAAAAGCTTGCATATACAATGAGTATTTAGTATCATGAAAGAAAGCGCATACAGAACGGATTGTTACTGTTAAATCAGGCAAAACCGATTCCTTAAAAAGGGGAGGGTTTTGCCTTTTTTGTTATCGGGGGTGGACAATGTGAAGATTAATAAAATATTGAACAACAATGTGATTGTCACCATGAAAGGCAAGCAGGAAGTAATTGCGATGGGTCGAGGAATAGCCTTTAATAAGCGTGTTGGAGAAGAAATTGATGAAGGTAAATTGGAAAAGATCTTCACGTTGGAAGACCAGGATATTTCAAAAAAGTTCAAAACCTTAATTGCTGAAATTCCTATAGAGTACATGGAGCTTTCGGAAAAGATCATACATTACGCCAAGGAGATACTTGGAACGAAACTCAATGATAGTATCTACATTTCTTTAACCGACCATATTCATTTTGCGATTGAACGTTATAATCAAAATCTTCCAATTAAAAATGGATTGCTCTGGGAAACGAAGAATCTTTATAAAAAGGAATTTGAAATTGGGCTTGAAGCCTTGAATATGATATGTGAACGGTTCGGTTGTCTTTTACCTGAAGACGAAGCCGGGTTTATTGCACTCCATATCGTGAATGCCCAGCTGAATGAAGAGATGACCAACACAGTTGACATGACAAAGGTAATTCAAGATATTTTAACCATCGTGAAATACAGTTTTAAAATTGACTTTGATGAGAACTCGTTGAACTATCATCGGTTTATCACGCATTTGAAATTCTTTGCAAACCGGCTTATCAAAGGAGAGCATTATAAAGGTGAGAAGGACGATCTTTTACATGTCATTATGAATAAGTATCCCGATGCTTATCAATGTTCAATAAAAATCAAAAATTTTGTGGGAAAGCAATACAACTATGAGTTAACAGAAGAGGAAATCCTTTACTTGACGATTCATATTGAGCGCGTTGTAAAAAGAAGATAATTACTGATTCCATTTTAGGATTGTTACTCTGAGAGGCAAAACCTAAATTACGGGAATGACAGGTGTTCTATGTCTGTTCTTCACGTAGTTTAGGTTTTTTTCTTTATAAAAATTTACTTCAAAATTATTTGGGGGTGTATGGCATGAGCCATCAGCAACTAGCAAGACAAATTTTAGATTTAGTTGGTGGAAAGGAAAATGTTAATAGCGTTTTCCATTGCATTACAAGACTTCGCTTTAAACTAAAAGATGAAACAAGAGCAAAAACAGATGAACTGAAAAATTTAGATGGTGTTGTAACGGTTAGGCAAAGCGGTGGACAATATCAAGTGGTTATAGGAAATCATGTACCAGAGGTTTATAAGGAAGTTACAGCAATAGGAGGCTTTTCATCCAGGCAAGAACAGGATGAAGTCGAAGAAGAGGATAAAGGGAATCTATTGTCACGTTTCATTGACTTGATCTCCGGAATCTTCACACCAATTCTGGGTGTATTAGTAGCAGCAGGTATGATCAAAGGTTTTACTGCTTTATTTGTTGCGCTGGGTTGGTTAACCAATACAGGCGGGACTTATCAAATTTTAAATGCAACGGGTGACGCGCTGTTCTATTTCTTGCCGGTAATCCTTGGATATACAGCAATGAAGAAATTTAGCGGAACACCTTTCTTGGGGATCATCATTGGTTCTGCACTGGTTTATCCCGCTTTGTCGACAATAACTGCGGGTGAACCGCTTTATACATTATTTGCAGGTACCCTTTTTGAATCACCGGTGTTTATTGAGTTCTTGGGAATCCCAGTTATTTTAATGACTTATTCATCGAGTGTTATTCCAATTATTTTAGCCTCTTTCTTCGCTGCAAAAGTAGAGCGGGGATTTGCTAAAGTTATACCAATTGTTGTGAAAACATTCTTAGTTCCAACTTTGACTTTGCTTGTTGTTGTACCTTTAACATTTATCGTTATTGGACCGATTGCCACTTGGGCAGCCAATTTTGTTGGTCAAGGAACCATTTGGGTATATGATTTAAGCCCGATTATTGCAGGAATTATACTTGGGGCTTTCTGGCAAGTGTTTGTTATCTTCGGTTTGCATTGGGGCCTTATCCCGGTTGCCTTTAATAACTTGGCAACACAAGGATTTGATCCTATTTTAGCCATGATTTTCGCAGCTTCATTCGCACAAACAGGTGCTGTACTTGGAGTCTGGTTAAAAACAAGAGATCCAAAATTAAAAACTCTAAGTGCGCCTGCATTTATCTCTGGTATCTTTGGGGTAACTGAACCAGCTATCTATGGAATTACACTACCGAAGAAAAAGCCATTTATCATCAGCTGTATTGCAGCTGGGATTGGTGGAGGAATGATTGGGTTATTTGGAACAAAATTACACGTTATGGGTGGATTGGGGGTATTTGGATTCCCTAGTTTCATCCATCCTGTAGAAGGTATGAACACAGCTTTCTGGGGATTCGTCGGGGCCATCCTAGTAGCCACAATTTTAGGTTTCGTTTTAACTTACTTCTTCGGCGGCGTGAACAAAGATGAAACGCCTGAAGTAAAAACAAACAGTACAGCGAAGCGAAATGTCACAATTGACAGTCCATTAAAAGGCCAGATCGTCCCATTAAGTGAAGTTTCTGATCAAGTTTTTGCTTCTGAGGCAATGGGAAAAGGAATCGCTGTTTTACCAACGGAAGGACGCGTGGTTGCACCAGTCACTGGAACGATCACAACATTATTTAAAACAAAGCATGCTATCGGCCTTTCCTCAGATGAAGGAGTGGATATCCTGATTCATGTAGGGATTGATACGGTTCAATTAGATGGTGAACACTTTACCGCTCATATTAAACAAGGAGATCGAGTTAATGCAGGAGATCTACTTGTTGAATTCAATATTGAAAAAATTAAAGAAGCAGGGTACGAATTAGTAACACCCGTGATCATTACAAATCACAGCAACTTTGCAGGCTTGGAAGTTACAAAAGTGGCAGCAGTTAACACAAATGATCCATTAATTACTATCAAAGCACCAGAAGAGAAAACCGTTGAGATTAGTGGAAATAACTTAGCAGATCTAAGAGCTTAGTAATTGAATAGATATGGTTTTTACAAAGTGAAAACCATATCTGGTCTTTTCTATGATTAGGGAGGAAATAGTATGGAAAAAATGAATGGTTTTTCAAGCGGTTTTCTTTGGGGAGGCGCCATTGCAGCAAACCAGGCTGAAGGGGCGTACCTGGAAGGTGGAAAAGGGTTGACCATTGTAGATTTACTTCCGACTGGAAAAAAACGTTGGGACATAATGAAGGGAAATATTGAACGTCTGGTACCGGATCAGAATGAATTTTATCCAGGACATGAGGCAATCGATTTCTATCATCATTATAAAGAGGATATAGCTCTTTTTGCGGAGATGGGTTTCAAAGCTTTGAGACTATCCATCTCGTGGGCAAGGATCTTCCCTGATGGTGATGATGAAACACCAAACGAGGATGGTCTGAAATTTTACGATGATGTATTTGATGAACTAGCAAAATATAATATTGAGCCGGTTGTCACGATTGCTCACTTTGATGTTCCCGTCAATCTGATAGAAAAGTATGGAAGTTGGAGAAATAGAGAACTGGTTGTGTTCTTTGAGCGATATGCCAAAATCATTTTTAACCGCTATAAAAATAAAGTGAAATACTGGATGACATTCAATGAAATTAATATGCTGCTTCATTTACCTTTTGTGGGGGCTGGCCTTATTTTCAAAGAAGGTGATCACAAGAACCAAATTAAGTATCAGGCGGCTCACCATCAGCTGCTTGCCAGTGCATTAGCTGTGAAAGCTGGACATGAGATTAATCCGGAATTCCAAATCGGCTGCATGCTTGCTGCCGGGATGACCTATCCATATACTGCAAATCCTGATGATGTCTGGGATGGAATGGATAAAGATCGGGAATCGTTCTTCTTCATTGATGTTCAAGCAAGAGGGGCATATCCTGGTTACGCCAAACGCTTTATGAATGAGAATGACATTGAAATTGACATGCATCCTGAAGATGAAGAAATTCTGAAGAACGGTACCGTCGATTATATTGGATTCAGTTATTATGCATCCCGTGCGACAAGTACAGATCCAGACGTTCTCAAGCAGCAAACATCAGGAAATGTATTCGCTTCAATTGAAAACCCTTATCTGAAGAAGTCGGAATGGGGATGGACGATTGACCCGAAAGGATTCCGGATTACCATGAATCAATTACATGACCGTTATCAAAAACCTTTATTTGTTGTAGAAAATGGATTGGGTGCCCATGATGTTCCTAATGAGGATGGCGAAATTCAGGATGATTATCGAATCGATTACCTGCGTAAACATGTTGAGCAAATGAAAGAAGCCGTTAAAGATGGTGTTAAGCTAATCGGATATACAAGCTGGGGACCAATCGACATTGTAAGTGCGTCAACAGGTGAGATGAAGAAAAGATACGGCTACATATATGTCGATAAAGATAATGAAGGTCATGGAACGTTAAATAGAAAGAAAAAGAAAAGCTTTTCTTGGTATCAAAACGTAATCAAATCAAATGGTGAAGATCTATAAAAAAAATTTGGAGGTAATAGTATGAGTAAAACATATCAATTTCCGGAAAACTTTTTATGGGGCGGCGCGACAGCTGCCAATCAATTAGAAGGTGGATACAATGAAGGAGGCAAAGGGCCGAACCTTGCAGATGTCTTGCCTGGAGGGAAAGCCCGGTTAGAGCTTCTATCGAAGTCTGGTTTTGATTTTGAATTAGATACAGAAAAATATACGTATCCAAACCATGAAGCGATTGATTTTTATCATCGTTACAAAGAAGACATTGCTCTATTTGCGGAAATGGGCTTCAAAGTGTTCCGTATGAGTATTGCCTGGAGCCGGATATTCCCTAAAGGCGATGAGCTTGAGCCGAATGAAGAAGGGTTAGCATTCTATGACCGTGTCTTTGATGAACTTCATAAACACGGAATCGAACCATTGGTGACAATCGCTCACTATGAAACTCCGTTACATTTGATTAAAGAATATGGCGGGTGGAAAAATCGTAAACTGGTTGAATTCTTTGAGCGTTATGTGACGGTTCTTTTCAACCGCTATAAAGATAAAATGAAGTATTGGCTGACATTCAATGAAATCAACGGTGCAACACACTTCCCATTATTCGGCCTAGGCTTCTCTGCGACTAGTGACGAAACACGTCTGCAGGAAAGTTTTCAAGGGCTGCACCATCAATTTGTCGCAAGTGCCATTGCTGTTAAACTTGGACACCAGATCATTCCTGAGTCACAGATTGGCAATATGCTGATTTATGCACCAACGTATTCTTATGATTCGAATCCGGAAAACGTTATGTTTGCGTTGGAGGATGGAAGAATGTTTAATTTCTTCTGCGGAGATGTTCAAGTGCGTGGAGAATACCCTTCGTTTGCAAATCGATTCTTCAAAGAAAATAATATTGTGATTGATATGCAAGAGGGTGATTTGGAGACGATCAAAGAAGGAACGGTCGATTTCATTTCTTTCAGTTACTACATGTCCAGAACAGAGAAAAAGGAGAAAACATCAGAGGAAATGGGAGAAGGAAACCTGATTGGCGGTGTGAAGAACCCATTCCTGAAAGCAAGTGACTGGGGTTGGGAAATCGACCCTACTGGCCTTCGTATCGCACTGAACGAGTTATACGATCGCTATCAAAAGCCGCTGATGGTCGTTGAAAATGGTTTGGGAGCATACGATAAAGTCGAAGAGGATGGCAGCATCAACGACGATTACCGTATTGACTACTTGAGTGATCATATTAAAGCGATGGGCGAAGCAGTAGAAGATGGCGTGGACCTCATTGGTTATACTTCATGGGGTTGCATCGACTTGGTGAGTGCTTCTTCCGGAGAATATTCCAAGAGATATGGTTTCATCTATGTTGACAAACATGATGATGGAACCGGAACACTGGAAAGAAGTAGAAAGAAATCATTCTATTGGTATAAAGATGTCATCCGTTCGAATGGAGAGAATCTCTAATTCTCTTATTTTGATTAGTGCTTTGTATTCTCTTCTTTAAAATTTTTATATAAGCTCTCATAAAAAGGGAACCTCATCATGAGGTTCCCTTTCTCTCTTTAACCAAGTTTTTGAATAGGATTCTGCCTTTCAGATCTACCTAAGCTTTTACTGAGGGTATACAGGAGTGAGGTGAAAATAAAACAACTAAACCCCGGCGAAAACGAATCCGGAATCACCAAATAAATCACCATCCCAATCACTAAAACATACAACGCCTCCCGATTAAAATTCGACTCCCCACTCGCCAGCCTCACAAGCGCACTCTCAGAAATCCTTCCTCTCCTTATCACCAAATAATCAGCCACCACAATCGCCGATATCGGAATAATCAGGATCCCCAGATAAGAAATATACTCCTGCGCATTATAAACCAGCTGCGGGAATGAACTTAAAATAATACCGGCAATACTGAACAACAGTGCACTTTGAATTCGCGACAGGGACGGCAGTGCATTAAGCAGACTGTATCCCCCCGTATACGCATTACTGAGATTAATCGAAATCATCGATACCATCGCACAAGCCGTGATCACCAACAGAAGCAGGCTTGAGTCAGTAAGCTGACCCGCTGCCACAAATGGATTCAGATCTTTGAACAAGCTGGCACTCAATCCCCCAAGCAGTGCCGTCATCATGAATCCGACGACGTTTCCTCCGTACAGCCCCCAGAATCCGTGGCGGTCGCTCTTGCTGTAGCGGGTGATGTCGGAGGATGCGCTGACGCCTGAGATGTATTGGACGAAGACGAGGCTTGAGTAGAATAGGAACGTTCCGATGGAGAAGGGTTCCTGTCCTTGTGTTAGTGTTGGGAGGGAATCGGCTCCTTTTGTTAGGAAGAGGTACAGGATGATGCCCTGGCCGATCACGAGGATCGGGATGAATAGTTTGGTCGCTTTTTTGACGGCTTCGAAGCCGATGAGTGCTAGAAGGGTCATGATGATGGCGAGTCCGATGGCGACCGGGACGAATGGTATGGTGTACGGTGTTACTTTTTCCACCATGGAGATGATGACGAAGGTTCCTCCGATGGTTTGGACGCTGAACCAGTAGAGGGACGTCAGGGACCGGATGGGGGATGCGATGAGCATCGACAGCCGGGTTCCGATGATAGACCTCAGGACGTATTGGGCGGGCAGGCCGTAGCGGGAGCCCGGTAATGATAAGAATGATACGAATAGGAAGGCGACGCTTGCTCCGAGTACGGTGGCGATGAACGCTGCCTTAAAGGATAATCCGCCTTCCAGGACGGCGAGTGCCGGGATTAGGAAGTTTCCTGCATTCACGGAGAAGGCGAGCTGTATGATGAAGTATTCAATCCATGTGGTTGATTTTAATTGTGGTGGGACCTTTTCGAGTCCGAGCCGTTCGATCATGGGTTGTTTCATAAGTTGGTCTCCTTTGGGTATACTAGGATGCATGGTTTCTATTTTAAAGAATTTTTGAAAAAAAGCGAAGAAATAATCATTTATTTTTTTAAAGAAAAGTAGAGATATTTCCTTATTTATTTGTTAGAATGTAAGTGCTTACAGGGTGAGTAATTGCCCTTCGCTATTATATATGAATAGTGTTATATTTAGGAAGTAAATGCTCCAAGGAGCAATAGTGCATTTAGGAGGTTGGCTTAGTATGCGTATTGGTGTACCAACGGAAATTAAAAACAACGAAAATCGTGTGGCCATGACGCCAGCTGGTGTTGTGAACCTTGTTCAATTCGGACATGACGTTTACATCGAAGCTGGAGCGGGAATGGGTTCAGGATTTACAGATGAAGATTACAAAGCAGCAGGTGGACACATCGTTGATTCTGCAGCGGAAGCATGGTCCATGGATATGGTCATGAAAGTAAAAGAGCCACTTCCAAGTGAGTACTCTTATTTCCGCGAGGGGCTTATCTTATTTACATATTTACATCTTGCTCCAGAGCCGGAATTAACGAAAGCGTTAATTGATAATAAAGTAGTCGGAATCGCGTACGAAACGGTTGAACTGAATCGTGCCCTTCCATTACTGACTCCGATGAGTGAAGTGGCTGGACGTATGGCGACTCAAATCGGTGCCCAGTTCTTAGAGAAGATCCACGGTGGTAAAGGTGTATTACTTTCAGGTGTCCCTGGGGTTCGCCGCAGTAAAGTAACGATCATCGGTGGAGGAGTTGCCGGTACGAATGCAGCGAAAATGGCTGTCGGACTTGGTGCCAACGTCACGATCCTTGACCTTAACCCGGATCGCCTTCGTCAGCTTGATGATATCTTCGGTAGCGACGTAACAACGCTTATGTCCAACCCGTTAAATATTGAACAAGCTGTCAAAGAAGCAGACCTAGTCATCGGAGCTGTACTGATTCCAGGAGCGAAAGCACCTAAACTAGTGACAGAAGAGATGATCAAAGCAATGACACCTGGTTCAGTTGTTGTTGATATCGCCATCGACCAAGGCGGAATCTTCGAAACAACAGACCGCATCACAACGCATGACGATCCAACATACGTGAAGCACGGTGTTGTACACTATGCCGTTGCCAACATGCCTGGTGCCGTACCACGTACGTCTACCATCGCATTAACAAACGTAACTGTACCTTACGCGGTTCAAATCGCAAACAAAGGCTACAAAAAAGCGTGCTTAGATAACGAAGCTTTATTAAAAGGTATTAACACATTGAATGGATATGTTACGTACCAGGCGGTTGCTGAAGCACATACTGTAGACTACTCAGATACTAGAACTCAATTAGAGCAACAATAACAACAGGAAGCCGACTGCATGGGAATGTTCAGTCGGCTTTTTTTGTGTAAATATAGGAGAGATGTTGAAGCTCTCGGTGTTATACCCTAACGTTGATGGAGTGCAATACTTCGCTTGAAAAATGAGGGCATACAGAAAAAGCCACATACTGAAATGTGGCTTTTTCTGTATTTTTTACTCTATTCGAGATTTGCGTGTTTTCCATACATTTTACCAGAATCCAATCCTTTTTTCTCCATGAAGCGCAGAATGATGGCATCATAAAATAACAACATCGTTTGCTCAAATAGAGAGCCCATTGGTTGAATAGTCTTGTAATCACCTTCGGACTGGTCTTTCGTGACTCCCGGTAATGTAACGGTGAAATCAGCTAATTTCCCAATGGTTGAGTCAGGAGAGATGGTTATCGCTGCGACGGTACCTCCCAAGCTTTTAGCTTTTTCAGCAATGGGCACTAGCGTTTTGGTTTCTCCTGAGCCTGATCCAATGATTAATAGATCATCCTTTTCTAAGTTAGCTGTTACTGTTTCCCCGACGACATAGGCATCAATCCCCATGTGCATCATGCGCATCACAAAAGATTTCCCCATCAATCCAGATCTGCCGGCTCCAGCCACAAAGATTTTATTGGATTCCAGAATCTGGTTTACTAATTTCTCTGCCTCTTCATCAGAGATTAAGTGCACCGTTTGACTTAATTCTTCAACGACTTTGGCTAAATATTGAGTAGACTTCATCGTGTCATTACCCTTGGTGAATTAATTCCTGCATTTCACGTGCAGTCGCCCGTTTATCTTCTTTGCCTGTGATCCCGCCACCTACAATGATAAGGTCAGGCTGTTCTTTAATGACTTCCGGTAGTGTTTCTAATTTGATTCCACCGGCAATGGCTGTTTTGGCATTTTTTACAACGCTTTTGATCGTGTGTAGATCTTCAAAGGAATTTTTTCCTACAGCTTGCAAATCATAACCTGTGTGTACACAAATATAATCGGCACCAAGTTCGTCCAATTCTTTCGCACGGGCGGCAACGTCTTTCACAGCAATCATATCAACAAGGATTTGTTTCCCTTGTTTTCTGGCTTCTTCTACTGCGCCTTTGATTGACTCGTCTTCTGCCGTTCCAAGAATCGTAATGATGTCAGCACCCGCAGCAGAGGCTTGACTGACTTCATATCCAGCTGCATCCATAATCTTCAAGTCCGCTAATACGGTTAAGTTAGGGAACGCAGCTTTTACTTCTTTCACTGCTTTAAGTCCTTCATTGATCACAACAGGTGTACCAATTTCTACAACATCAATATACTCTTCTACCTCTTTAACTAATTCAATGGCTCCTGGGATATCGACAAGATCTAATGCTAATTGTAATTTCATTTATATTCGCTCCTTATAGAAAATGTTTTTTTGTTTAAGCGGCTAGAAGTAAATGTTTCCTTCTGAAAAGTTATTTACTCACTGGCATGCTGTTTAGTATACTCAGTATGTAAATAAATTAAAAGTACGCACTTTTACCGCATATAGTGATAAAAAGTATACTATTGGATGAATAAAGGAGAGTTGAGGCAAATGCCAAATTTAGGAGAGAAGAATTTCAACTGTGAAAAAGAATTAACCCTCGCAGTAATCGGGGGTAAATGGAAAATGTTAATATTGTGGCATCTGGGGAAGGAAGGAACGAAACGATTTGGTGAATTAAAATCTCTTATGCCGGGTATCACTCAAAGAATGCTTGTTAATCAATTAAGAGAACTGGAAGATCATTTAATTGTGCACCGGGAAGTGTATCCTGTCGTCCCGCCTAAAGTCGAATACTCACTCACCGAGCATGGGGAAAAGCTGTTACCGATCTTAGAGGCTATGTATGAATGGGGCAAAGATTATATTGAGAATGTATTGGAAAAGGATACGGATGATCAATCAGCTGTAAAATAGATAATCTTTCTTACCAAGGGCAACCTTGGTTTTTTTATTACTGTTTTATATGAGTATAGACAACATCTTAATTGCCACTACTCGCTTATTTTTAAAAAATTCGGGTATAACATAAAATAGCATACGAGAGTAAGAAAAATAGATAAGTTTATTTGGAGGAGAGAAATTATGAAGATTTCATATCACGGACATTCAGTAGTCAAAATCGAAACAAACGGAAAAACGATCCTGATCGATCCATTCATCACCGGAAACGAACTGACAGATCTAAAATTGGAAGATGAAAAGCCAGATGTCATCATCCTTACACACGGTCACAACGATCACGTAGGGGACACGGTAGAACTTGCGAAGAAAAACGATTCATTGGTCATTGCCAATCATGAACTAGCAACCTACCTAAGCTGGCAACTGGTGAGAACTCATCCGATGCATGTTGGGGGAGCATATGAGTTCGACTTTGGTAAAGTGAAACTGACACAGGCATTCCACGGATCAGGTCTCATCACAGATGGAAATGAAATCATCTATATGGGTATGCCAGCAGGCGTTCTTCTAATGATTGAAGGAAAAACCATTTTCCATGCAGGGGATACAGGATTGTTCTCCGACATGAAACTGATTGGGGAGCGCCATCCAATTGATTTGGCATTCCTACCCATCGGAGATAATTTCACAATGGGACCTGAGGATGCGGCAACGGCAGCCAGCTTCTTGAAAGCGAAGAAGGTTGTGCCGATTCATTATGATACATTCCCGCCGATTAAGCAGGATCCGCATAAATTCGTTGAGATGCTTGAGGATTCTGAGGGACAGGTTATGAAGGCTGGAGATGTTATCGAATTTTAACATGTAAGAGCGGTGTAAATGAAGTAGCTCAAATACTGTGGTGAAAACAATAAGATTTCACCTTGTGTGACATACGTTTCTGATATAACAAAAAGCTTGGGGAACCCCAAGCTTTTGTTATTGTTCTTATTTAATTAAAGCCCCTTTAGCTGGAGAAATAGGGTTCTTATCAAGTTTTTTAAATCCCTTGATACACTGTCAATCCCTGGGCGTTATGCTGCCATAGAATTTCTTTTATTTTTTGCACTTTGTTTTCGTCTCCTATGTAGATCATTACAAATACTTCTACCTTACTTTTGCTAAAACTTCTTTTGTACTTTGCCTTGATATATATCCACTTAATAAAAAATCCAGTGATTAACCCAGCAACAAGCCCTATAAGAGCCCAGATTATTGGACCCCATTCTAAAACAAAACCGTAGATAGAACCAAGAAGCATAAAAATACAACCTAATATTCCAGCAAGGTCTACCAGACTGGTTCCATCTGCATAATGAATGCTATCAAATAAACGTGGTGACTCTGTTACCTTGTCTAAAGGAAGAGCGAGGATATGATTTTGAGGGATTTCATTCTCCATTAGTTCCGTCAGTGCAATTTCTAATGCAGGAGAATAATCAAAACTTGCAATAATATACAATTTCATTCCTCCTTTATTGGTAAAGGAAAGTCTTTTTTTTGAAAATCCTTTTTCAGAAATCTGGAGAGTGTCAGGTCATAACACTTATTATTGTAGATGCTTAATATATAAGTATGGTATATAACAAATACATAAACAGATGGAAAAAATAGAAGCCACTGAGGTTCCAATACCTCTTTCGCCTTGGAAAAATCCATAATAAAAGTATAATGAATACCTTCAAGTAGTCTGGACTTATAACTGAGTAAACCTATCCAAAATAAGCTGAAAATCAGGTTCGGTATATTCTTATAATACATAGATGAGACCCCGCTTGAAAGGGCTGCCCAGATAACTGAATTAGCAGGAGAAGTTTTGTCTAGGTTACCTATACCTAAAGGGGCAAGATCAAATATATTTAAATCCTGAATTTTCTCCCTATAAGCCAATATATATGATTTATTGTATTCAACTGCCCGCCGATAACTGTCATAAATTACAAAAACATAAACAGCCATATAAGCTAAAAACCATCTCTTATCAAGAACCTCCTTTGCCTGCTCAAAATCTCCGATCATCGAAAAATAAATACTCCTGTTTATATGCCCAAGAGTATTCACTACCAGTTCAAACAGCATTAAAATAAAGCCTAATATAAAATCCCCCAATAAAATATATCCAAACCCGGGAAAAGCAGCAGACCACCATAAAGCAACCCAGGGATTTGTTAATTTTAGAAAATTGTTACTATACGATCTCAAAATATATAATTTTCTTCTATTTGGAAGCCCCAATGGTTATCATCCTTCACTAATATAATTCAAGAAAAATAATGGTGTTATTAGGTTCACCTACCTTTGACATACTATACATTCAGATATCTTCCACCAATTTACGACTGTTTAGAAAATAAAAAAGAAGCTGAAGATCACTTGTGGTGTCTTCAGCTATTGTCTCGCTATCTTCAATGATCCTAGTCTTCAATTAATCTGCCCTTTAACTGAACAAAGAAAATACCTCTGTGATTGGCTTCTTAGAAGTTGTATATCAAGTATCTGGAGCAGTGTTGCTCGTATGTGCCATTTATTATTATTTCCATTTTAAGAAAACCAGGAGGGAAAGGAAACTGACTCCAACTGAGTTAACAGTTTACGTTGTAACTCATATAGCATTTCTTCTTTTGGGAAGTAGTTATTTGCGCTTATACCCTCCTCTTAAGTGTCCCGATCGTTTAAGAAGTTCTAAATGTATTAGTGTTGACTATTTTTGAAATCTATATAAACTTACTAACCCTATCACAATTAAAACAGTAGCAGAAATACCTTAAAAAATGGACTTGAATATGTAACCAAGCGAATCCATACTATTAACCATTGCTGAACCTAAAACAAAAAATAATACTGCCACTAGCAAAAGTCTATTTCTCATATATGTACTTCCCCCATTAAAAGAATACTCTTACTTAATAATCCTGCCCGATTATTTCTACATAACATTCCAAAATTGAGCTAAAATTGCTATACATAAACTTATGAATAAAGTTATCAGCCAATCTACTTTATTTGTCATTTTCAAAAGAATGTTCAATGTTGAACCAATACAAATGCATAAGATAAAGACAAATAAAAGCATAATGAAAGACTCCAAAGCTAATCTCTCCTCCAAACATAAATTAAAACCCTCTAATTATTCTTAGCATTTCGTTTACCAGCCCGTTCATTGAAGGTCAACATACTGGCAATCACTAAGTTCATTTTACCACATAATGTTAAATGTCTTGAACCATCAACAAAATAACCAATTAATTTAATGAGCTAAAAGGTATGCTAATTCATATGTCATTAAAGATGTTTCTCCCCAATAACTAAACTACTTAGGTTGCAATTACCGCGCCTTTTTCTCACCTTTACACAACATCCTCCACCCACTCGCATATACATGATACAAGCCTAGAGAGGAGGGAAATGTTTGAAACAACGTTATATACTCTGTTTACTCATCACAGGGGCACTCATTTACTACGGAGCCCCACGTATGTCTATTTTTGCAGAAGGCCTCCAAGGAACCTTCGCCATCGGCTGGCTCATACTCGCCACCTGTGTCCTGGCCGGAAACCTCGCCGCCCTGCTTTACACACCTAAAGGAACAGGCAAGGGGAAGAAGTTGAGATCGAAGCCTGTTCGTAAAGTGAAATCACGATCATTTGGTTAAAGAAAAACGGGGCTTGTATCACTCAAAGCCCCGATTAAATTGAAACACCGTGCTTTTCACATTATAATAAACATATAAAGTAGGACGTTACAAAGAAGGGTGAAAAGCTTGGCTACAAAACACGAACAAATACTGGAGTACATAGATACCCTGCCTGTCGGAGAAAAGATCTCCGTTCGCCAGATCGCAAAAGCACTGACCGTCAGCGAAGGAACGGCATACCGGGCGATCAAGGATGCCGAAACGAAAGGCTACGTCAGCACCATCGAACGCGTCGGAACGATCCGCATCGAACAGAAGAAGAAAGAAAATATCGAAAAGCTCACCTACGCAGAAGTGGTCAACATCATTGATGGACAAGTACTCGGTGGAAGATCCGGCCTGCATAAAATGCTCAACAAGTTTGTCATTGGAGCCATGAAGCTTGAAGCCATGATGAGATACACGGAAGCCGGAAACCTCTTGATCATCGGGAACCGGACCCAGGCCCAGGAACATGCATTGCGTGCAGGGGCTGCCGTTCTAATCACCGGGGGATTTGATGCAGACGAAGACGTCAAGAAGCTCGCAGATGAACTCGAACTCCCGATCATCTCCACTTCCTATGACACCTTTACCGTCGCCACTATGATCAACCGGGCCATTTACGATCAGCTCATAAAAAAAGAGATCGTGTTAGTGGAAGACATTTTAACCAAAGTGGATGATACGATTTATCTGCATTTGGATGACACGTTGGAAGAATGGTTCGAAAAGAATCAGTACACTTTCCACAGCCGTTTCCCTGTCGTGGACAGAAACCTGAAAGTCCATGGCATGGTGACTTCTAAAGACGTCATGGGCCAGGAAAAGTATGCAGGCATCGATAAGATCATGACGAAGCAGCCAATCACGGTCAGCCCGAATACGAGTGTCGCATCCGCCGCCCATATCATGATCTGGGAAGGGATCGAATTACTTCCCGTCGTCAATGAACAGAACAAGCTGCAGGGGATCATCAGCCGTCAGGACGTTTTGAAAGCACTGCAAATGATCCAGCGTCAGCCGCAGGTCGGGGAGACGATCGATGACCTCATTTCAAACGCAGTAGAAGTAGTCGGGGAGAAGAAAGACAACAAAGAAATCTACCAATTTGCCGTCACACCGCAGATGACAACGGGAATCGGAACGCTTTCCTATGGTGTATTCACCACCTTAATGACAGAAGCCGCCAACCGTGCACTGAAGCCGTACAAAAAAGGCGACCTCGTCATCGAAAACATGACTATTTACTTTATCAAGCCTGTCCAAATGGAAAGCATACTCGAAATCCATCCAAAGGTACTCGACGTCGGGAGGAAATTTGGTAAAGTGGATGTAGAGGTATATAACGAAGGGGTATTAATGGGGAAATCCCTGATGATTTGTCAGCTGATCGACAGGCATTAATCCGTAAAAAAAAGACTAGATTGGGTTCTAGTCTTTCAAATACCTTATTGGTTATCCAGTTCCTTAGCTTCCCTCTGTGCAAAAGGGAGCACATGCTTGTACATTTTATATCCAGCCCAGCAGCTTCCGAGTCCAATAAGGATGAAAAGCGCGCCGATGACATACGTCAGCGTACCAGGGAATAAAAACAGCTGATTGATCCCAAACAGGGCAACGAACAGCCCAAGGGCAATGCTTGCTTTAGCCGATAACCATTTCTTTTCCATCGGTCGTCGTGTCCGCACTTGTCTTATTTTATAAAAGACATAGAACGTGAACGTGACGACGATCAGTAATGCGAGAAAATACATAGTTTTGTCCTCCATCGTTGACATCTCTCGCTACTATTTTACAGATAACGGAGCAGAATGCCAAATATAAATTCCAACACAAAGGAGATTCTCATGAAAGAACAAATCCTGAACCTTATCAAACAATATGAAACGATCATTGTACATAGACATGTCCGCCCCGACCCGGATGCATACGGATCCCAGGGAGGACTCGTGGAAATGCTGAAAGCCTCTTTCCCTGAGAAAAACATTTATGCCGTCGGAAAAGAAGAGGAAACCCTTCATTACTTAAAGCGTCTCGATGTTATCGAAGATTCCGTATTCGAAGGGGCCCTGATCATTGTCTGCGATACGGCCAACGAAGAACGGATCTGTGACCGACGCTACAAACTCGGTGACAAGCTTGTGAAGATCGATCACCATCCAAACGAGGATGCATACGGAGATCACCTCTGGATTGATACCACAGCGAGTTCCGTCAGTGAAATGATTTATGAATTTTATCAGTTCGGAAAAGACAAAGGATTGACATTGCCTGATTCAGGGGCACGACTCCTGTTTGCAGGGATTGTCGGCGATACGGGAAGATTCCTGTATCCAAGTACTACTCAGAAGACGTTTGACATTGCGGGTGAGTTGATCCGATATGATTTTGACCGGAACGAATTATTCAATAAAATGTATGAAGTCGATTCCAACGTCACGAAGCTTAACGGATATGTGCTGCAAAACTTCGAGATGGATGGGGATGGCTGCGGGATGATGGTCATGACGAAGGATATCCTCGAAGAGCACGCCGTCGTACCATCTGAAGCTTCCCTTCTTGTCAGTACATTGGGGAATGTAAAAGGCATGAAAGCATGGGTCTTCTTTATTGAAGAACATGATCAAATCAGGGTTCGTCTTCGCTCGAAGGGTCCTGTCATCAACACCATCGCCAAGAAATACAACGGCGGCGGACATCCCCTGGCTGCAGGGGCGTCCATTTATTCATGGGGAGAGAAAGAAGAAGTGATGAAGGATCTACGGGAAGTGTGCAGGAATCATCAATAGGTTTTATGAAGAGTCGGCGGATGCCGGCTTTTTTTTGTGCAAAAATAATCAATCCCAATCTAGGCTTCTTCACCAGTCACAACACCCAGCAACCGAACATAAATTATTGAGGATGATTCACATTTATTGTGCTTTTGCCTAATAGAAACTCCATGTCAATTCGTTACGAAAGCCTTATGGTACTTTTTTTGGGAGGTAATGAGGATATGAATAATTTTCATAATGAACTTCAGAATTTGAATGTAGGTGATTTCCAGGCAACACAGCCCGTTTCCTGGGATCAGAATATGTATGATCCGAATGACGAACGACTTTTTTTTGGAGGCTGTTTCGGTTTTGGATTCGCATGCTTCTTTAGCTGCTTCGGGTGTGGTGGATGCTTCCGTTGCGGTGGTTGCGGAGGATGCTTCCGCTGTGGTGGAGGAGGACGATGTGGCGGTTGCGGCAGATGCGGACGCTGCGGTCGTTAAGGAAAATATCGGTTTCAAACGGATCCCTGCGAGTGTGCAGGGGTCTTTATTTTATACATAAGGGACAAATTGAAGTTCATACGATGATAATGACAGCCAAATTACAAGTAAGATTAGCGGGGGTTAGGAGGAGCGCTATGGAAAAATTGAACCCTTCTATGCGTTTAAAAGTGAAGAGGGATACGTTTTACCTCCCAGATCGGGACAGCGGTGTGTATTTCCGAAATAACCTATGCTCTTTCCGTATGGAGGGAAGCGGCATTGATCAATGGGTGGAGAAGCTCTTGCCGATGTTCAATGGGGAGTACTCCCTTGAATATTTGACAAACGGACTGCCTGAACCTTATCAAAATAGGGTCATGGAAATAGCAGAGGTGTTGCTTAAGAATGGATTTGTTCGGGACGTAAGCAGGGACCTGCCACATGACCTGCCTCGACACGCAGTGAAAAAATTCGCATCACAGATTGAGTTCGTCGATAGTTTGGCAGACTCAGGTGCTTCACGGTTTGAAACCTATCGTCATGGGAACGTCCTGGCAGTTGGGTCTGGTCCTCTTCTGACTTCATTGGTTTCATCACTTATTGAATCCGGCTTGGCGAAGGTGCAGGTGCTTGTGACCGATGAGGTACCTACGAACAGAAAGCGGCTCGTTGAACTTGTGGACCATGCCCGTAAAAACGATTTCGAGGTAGAGCTTCATGAAGTGGGATTCAGTGAATCCGGATGGCGGGAGACTATAAGGCCTTATGATTCGATTGTATATGTAACTCAAAACGAAAACCTCGAGGAACTCGACCTTCTTCATGCCATTAGCAGGGCAGATCAAAAGCTGTTGATTCCGGCGATTTGTCACAAGCAAAAGTGTATCGCAGGACCTATCATACATCCTGATTCCGAGGCGGGATGGGAATCTGCATGGAGGCGTCTCCACGGGACTGCCTTGCGAAAACAAGGGGAGTGTCATGCTGAGTCGGCGGTGCCTGGTGCGATGATTGCGAACATGATTACATTTGAACTATTCAAAGAGATGACAGGAGTAACAAAACCGGATCAGCGAAACCGGCTCTTTCTACTGGATACCGAAACACTTGAAGGAAGCTGGCATTCCTTTTTACCACATCCCCTGGAAACAGGACTCGGGGCTGAACCTGTGCTGAATCTTGAAACCCGTCTGGACCAGGTGTCAGAAAGGTCTGATCCTGAAAAACTGCTGTATTTCTTCAGTTTGCTCACGTCCCAAGAAACAGGGATCTTTCATGTATGGCAGGAAGGGGATACGAAGCAGCTTCCGTTGGCTCAATGCCGTGTGCAGCCTGTTGACGGACGTTCTGAAGGTCCGGCAGAACTGTTGGATGCGGAGGTATGCAGTGCTTTGACCCATGCAGAGGCACGTCGCGAAGCCGGGTTAAGGGGAATAGAGAGATACGCTTCAAGGCTGGGAAGCATGATGGTCCCACGTGATACTGGTGAACCCATGGCGGTCTCTACAGGGGTGACGTTTGCAGAATGCGTGGGCCGCGGTCTACAGAGTTGTTTGACGGATGAGTTGAGAAAAAGGGAATCCGTTCAAAAGAACATCATTTCTCGTCTTGAACTAGAGGCGGTGGAAGATGAAACATGCCGTTTTTATCTAAAGGCACTGACCACCATGCAAAAGGAAACTGACATCGGATTAGGGGAAGATCTGCATGGATTTCCGGTTGTTTATGCTCGGGGAAGAGATGGCTGGTACGGAAATACAGGTTTCACGATCACTATGGCGCTGAGGAACTCTCTGCAGCAAGCACTCTTTCAAGCCCAGAACGGGACGGATGCATTCGAGGCACATCCTGTTGCCGTTGCTTTGGAGAAAGATAATGTACAGAGAATCATCATTCCGGAGGGAGAAGATCGGATCGAGTCTTATCATCTGAAAGAAGCTCTTAACACTTTGAAAGTGAATCAGAAACAGGTAACGGTGTATGAACTGGCTATTGAACCTGTATTCAGACAGGAGTTGGAAGGTGTATTTGGTGTGCTGCTGCGAGAGGAGGAAGTGCAATGAATTCTTTCGTAGTGATCGTGGGGGAGGGAATGCTTTCGGACCGTGTCTGTGCGCAATTGTCAGCCCGGTATCCCGTTTTTAGGCAAAAGACCATTGAAACGAGCTTCCCGGCAAATACAGCTTTAGTACTGGTGTTGGATGATGCATGGAATCCAGCTGTCCATCAAATGGCAGAAGAAGTGATGAGGGGGACGCAGGTTCCATGGCTGAGAGGCTTCGTCTCGTTTGGAGAGGGGGTCATCGGACCACTGGTTCAGCCCGACACACCGGGATGCTCCCAATGTGCCGATCTGAGACGTCTCCTTGGAGGAAAGGAACGGCATGAGATGCGGGAGGTGCAGGGGAAACTCGCTGAAATAGGTGGAATGACAAAAGATCCGTGGGCTTCGAATATCGGATTATCCCATATGGCTCACATCATCACTGCAGAAGCTTACCGGGTCCTCGAAGGTGCAAAGCCCCATTCCCATGGGCGGGTGTGTTTGACCGAATTGAAAACATTGAACAGTTCCTGGCACTCGTTCGTACCAGATTCGTTATGTCCGAATTGTAGCCAGGTGCCAGACGATTCGGCGGAACTAGCCCGTGTTACCCTCAACCCCAGCCCGAAAATCCGTGCCGATAGTTTCAGATGTACTCCTTTGGATGAATTGAAATCAGTTCTTGTAAACGATTATCTGGATAACCGTACCGGACTTTTTAACAGCAAGATGTATGACCTGGTGACGCCTTTTGCCGATGCGAGCGTCAATATGCCGATGTTCTCCGGGGATGAAGGGACGGCGGGACGGACTCAAGCTTACTCAGACAGCGAGCTGACGGCCATCCTTGAAGGATTGGAACGTCACTGCGGATTGGAGGCACGGGGCAAACGGACGGTTGTTCATGAAAGCTACCGACAGTTGTCAGCACATGCATTGAATCCATTAGAGGTCGGCGTGCACAACGATGAACAGTATGTCATGCCTGGTTTCCCTTTCGAAAAGTTTGATCCTGATAGGAAAATCGACTGGGTGTGGGGATACTCACTCATGGAAGAGCGGTCGATTCTTGTCCCAGAGCTCCTTGCTTACTACAGTCTGGGGTGCGGATCCTCCGGTTTTGTCTATGAAACGTCCAACGGCTGTGCCCTTGGGGGAAGCAGAGAGGAAGCGATTTTCTACGGAATCATGGAGGTCGTCGAACGGGACTCTTTCCTAATGACCTGGTATGCAGAACTGGGTCTTTCTCGTCTCGATCCTTTTACATCAGAGGACGAGGAACTGCAGCTAATGATCGAACGGATGCGGGCCGTCGCAGGGTATGATCTTTATTTATATAACTCCACCATGGAGCACGGAATCCCAAGTGTTTTTGCCATGGCTAAGAACAGGAAGGATACCGGGTTGAATCTTATACTCGCCGCAGGTGCCCATCTGGATCCAGTACGAGCGGCAAAGAGCGCGATACAGGAACTCGCCGGGATGATGCTGAATCTCGATGAGAAATTGGAAAAGAACAGAGCGAACTATGAAAAGATGCTTTACGATGATTCACTCGTAAGGCAGATGGATGATCACGGCATGCTGTACGGACTGCCCCAGGCTGAGGAACGTTTCAGCTTTTTACAGGATCGTCCTCTGAGAAGTTTCCAGGAGGAGTTCAAATGGAATTCCCGTCATGCGGATCTGACGGATGACCTGAAGGATATTCTTGAAAGATTCCGAAGCCGGAACCTTGATGTCATCGTTGTGGACCAAACCGCACCAGAACTTGAAAAGAACGGACTATACTGCGTGAAAGTCCTGATTCCCGGCATGCTTCCCATGACATTCGGGCATCATCTCACCCGACTGACAGGATTGGAAAGGGTCCTGAACGTACCGGCGGAACTGGGATATAGGGACCGGCCATTGACATTTGATGAACTCAATAAAAAACCGCATCCGTTTCCTTAAGCAGAGGAGGTGAGGAGGATGAGTCTGGAAGAATTTCTGCACAATCTGCAATGTGATATCAACCGGGCCAATCAGCCAAACTGGGAAGTGGACTGGGAGGATGCGCCCCTTCCCTATAAGCTGTACCGGGGTTTGCCGGTTGTTCCATTGTCACTTGAAGTACCCTTGTCATTCACAAGAGAGCAGCCTCCGTTGAAACCCGATGTCGAAAGGATCGGTCATTTTCTCTGGTATGTCTACGGCATGTCCGGAGTAAGCCAGTCGGTGCATCCCGATGACTTCGGGGAGGAGTCGTATCCCATCCACTCCTATCGACGGTTTGCTCCATCCGGAGGGGCGCTGTATCCGAATGAACTCTATCTCTATTTGAAACTCGAGGATTTGCCCCAAGGAATCTATCATTATGATGCCGCCCACCACCGACTTGTCCTGCTCCGGGACGGGAATGTTGATTCGTACTTGGAACGGGCACTTGGCAATCGCTGCGAGATCTCGACATGTTTTGCCACTGCCTTCGTTTCGGTGAGATACTGGAAGAATTTTTTTAAATACAATAACTTCTCCTACCGGCTGCAGGGACTCGATGCCGGTGTTTTGATGGGGCAGCTCTTGGAAACATCCAAACGGTTCGGATTCGAGACAGGGGTGTATGCTCAATTTCTCGATTCTCCTATCAACCATTTGCTTGGACTGTCTGAGGGAGAGGAAAGCGTCTATTCCGTCATCCCGCTTTCGGTTGCTGCAACGAATTGGGGTGGCAGGGGGATGGAGCGGAAAGTCACCGCTGAAGAATTATGCCGGGAGCTGCCAGCTATTTCTCTTACACATTATGAAAGATCTGAAAAGGTTCGAGAGTTTCCTAGGTTACTGGAGGTGAATGAAGCTTCTAAACTCGATTGTACCGGTGATTTTCAAAAGGTGGCAAAACAACCGGGTATGAGAGGGGGAGAAAAAGAAATCCATCTTCCGGAGATTGAATATTGTACGTATGATTTTGTGGAAGCTTGCCAAAAGCGCCATTCCCCTGAGATGGATTTTGTCATGGGGAAGGTCAGTCAGGAGCAGCTCGCGGTTTTATTAAAAAGGGCAACTCATTCATACTGGTTTAGAAGTGACCTAGACAACGTTTTTGACGGTAAAGAACCCCGTATTACCATATACGGCTGTTTGTATAACGTAGAAGGCATACCAAATGGCGCATACGCATATGACAGCGTCCGCCATTCACTAAGGGAAATCGGTACCGGGGATTATCGGCTCCAGCTGCAATCGGGGCTATCACTGGATAACGTCAACTTGCTTCAGGTTCCGTTGTGCCTTCATATCACCGGGAACAAAGATTATTTCAAGGATTCTCTTGGATACAGAGGGTACAGGATCATGCAGATGGAAGCGGGAATGCTTGTTCAGCGACTGCTCTTGTCTTCGGCTGCGGTCGGATTTGGGGGGCATCCGCTGCTTGGGTTTGATACAGCGGTGACGGATGGGATTTATAGGCTGGAAGCCGAGAACCTAACGAGCTTGATTCAGATTCCGATTGGACCATTTCGGGAAAAGGCTTGGTTGAGGGGGAGTTTGATGAGTTGAAGAGAAGTGAGTTGCGGGGACAGGTCCATTGGCTCTTTGAATTGGTGCCGCGGTGCCTGTCCCCGTGGCTTTTTTAAAGGAAAATCATTCAAAAGGACGTCTCGTGGGCAGGCCATGAGACGTTTTTTATGGACACAATTCCTGTTACGTAGAGGGATGATTTGACATTAACATGGTTTCAATGAATGATAAAGGTAATAACTTTGAGGGTGATTTAATTGAAAGAATCAGTGGACATTCTAATAATTGAAGATGACGAGGATATAAATCGCTTACTATGCAGTATTATCAGCAAGAGCGGCTACTCCCCTAAGCCAGCATATTCAGGTACGGAAGCAGTCATCTATCTGGATAGCCAAAAATGGGACATGGTATTAATTGATTTGATGCTCCCTGGCTTAAGCGGTGAAGAGCTGTTAAAAAAGATAACAAAAGAAAGTCATGTTCCGGTTATCATCATTTCGGCAAAGCTTGAAACGCAAACCAAGATCAATTCGCTGAGAGCAGGTGCAGATGACTACATTACTAAGCCTTTCGATGTGGATGAGGTATCTGCCAGAATCGATTCATGTCTTAGAAGATATCGCGATCTATCAGGGGTTCAGGAAACGAATCAGCTGATGTATAAAGATATTGTCCTGGATATGGATCCAAAGGTAGTGACCGTGAATGATTCTGAACTCAAATTAACGGCAAGGGAATATGAAATTCTGCTTCTCATGATGTCTTCACCCAATAAAGTCTTTTCCAAGGCTAATTTGTTTGAAAGTGTGTGGAAGGATTCATTTTATGGGGACGACAATACGATTAATGTTCATGTGAGTAATATTAGGAGTAAGCTTGCGAAAGCGAATCAGAATGAAGAGTATATCGAAACGATCTGGGGGATGGGCTATAAACTCAAAACTTAAGGTTTTCTTAAGAAATGACTTAAGACTTTCTTACGTTTTCCTTCTTATACTGTAAGAGTGTTCAAAGAACTGACCATTGAACAAGTGAATAAAGGAGGAAAATCTGGATGAATGAATATGTATTAAAAACCAACCAACTGACCAAAACATATCAAGATAAAATGGCGCTTAACAAAGTAAGTGTCATGATAAAAAAAGGATCGATATATGGATTTATCGGCCAGAATGGTGCTGGGAAATCAACGCTGATTCGTGTAATCACCGGACTCGCCTATCCAACGACAGGTACGTTTGAATTGTTTGGAGAAAACGATGAGCGAAATATCATTGAAGCCAGAAAAAGAATAGGGACGATCATTGAAGGTCCCGCTCTATACCCCCAGATGACTGCCGCTGAAAATCTGGAAGCACACCGTCTGCTGAAAGGAATACCGGGAAAAGACTGCATTGAAAAAACCTTGTCGTTAGTCGGGTTGCAGAATACAGGAAAAAAGAAGGCGAAGAATTTTTCTTTAGGGATGAAACAGCGTCTAGGTCTTGGTATCGCATTATTAGGGGATCCTGAGTTTTTGATTCTGGATGAACCGATAAATGGACTGGATCCAATGGGTGTCGTCGAAGTAAGGGAATTACTTAAAAAGCTGAATCAAGAATATGGGATTACGATCCTAATCTCCAGTCATATATTAAGTGAGCTGCACCTACTTGCCACGCACTATGGGATTATTCATCACGGAGAATTGTTGGAACAACTTTCAGCCAAAGAATTGAATGAAAAATGTCAGCAATACTTGCATATTAAAGTGGACGATCCCCAAAGAGCTGCAACGGTAATCGAAAATCATTTTTCCACACAAGAGTTTGAAGTCATGCCTGATGGAACCATCAGACTGTTTGCCTATGTTGATGTACCGGGTGAGGTCTCCAAAATCTTAACCAGTGAAGGATTGGTCATAGAACAATTTATGCCAATGGGAGAAGATTTGGAAACGTACTTTAGTCATCGTATCGGAGGTGTTCAGCATGGGTAATCTCTTCAAAACGGAGTGGTATAAATTAAAGAAAGACCGGTCATTTCGATTCCTGACCTGGATGTTAGTCGCGGCAGCAGTGTTGTTTCCACTGATAGAATTTGATAATGGGGCATCGGGATTGCCAACCGTAAAGGATTATTATCGGGATAGTATTCTCGGTCCTCATGCGAATATAGTGAAGCTTATCCCAAGTATTTTGGCAGGCTTCTTCATTACGAGTGAATATTCCATGGGTACGATGAAAAGTATGGTGTCTTCAGGGAATAGCAGGTTCCGGATCTACTCTGCAAAGCTAATCATATTTTCCATCGGAGCGATCATCATCTCATTGATATTACCGATCTTGATGACGGGATCCAGTGCCTTCTATTTTGGATTTGACGAGATGCCTGGGTGGAGTTATTACTTCCAAACGCTGGGATTGATTACAATGTACGGGGCAGCCTTTGCTTCCATTATGGCGATCTTTTCGATCCTGTTTACAGACAGTGGGAAAACGATAGGGTTTCTTCTCCTGTTCTTTGTATTTGCTGATTGGCCCCTGCAAATGTTGGCGGCTAAAGTCCCAATGTTTGAAACCATCTTAAATTATTCCGTCTTTAAATTGATTTACGAAATTATGTTGGTGGATACAATGGTAAGCGGAGACCTTTTAACCATGGTAGTCGTTCCGATCTTTACGTTTCTGTTATTTGGTGCATTAGGTAGTATTATATTTCAGAAAAAAGAAATTAAGTAAACGAAAGTGGGTGGGGTAAAGTCATGCTTTATGTATTATTAGCCATTCTGGCAGCGTTTGCCTACGTCCTCACCCGCTATTATCTGTTGAAAAAGGAAATAAAAAATGCAGTCCTGCAACTCCAGCAATTACACCAGCATGAATCGGGGAAGAAATTGACGATTAGCTTTTATGATCGTGATTTCGAACTATTAGCCAAGGAAATCAATCATCAGATTGATGCCACGAAACAGGCTATTGCCGTCAAACGCTCCACTGAAAATGAATTGCGACAGGCAATCTCTCATATTTCTCATGATATTCGCACACCGATGACGTCCATTTTAGGATATATTCAGTTATTGGAGTCAGATGAAATAAGTGATGGGACAAAGAAGAAACACATTGAAACTATCAAAAATAGTGCAAGAAGGTTAAAGGTGTTACTAGAAGATTTCTTCGAGCTGTCGATCATTGAACGGGAAGATTATCCTTTGAAAGTGGAAAAGGTCAGTATGAATCATCTCATGATTGAATCGCTATTGGGGTATTATGATGAATTTAATAAGCGAAACATAAAACCGGACATGCATCTCCCAGATCAGGAAATTATGATCATGACAGATCCCTCTCTCGTAAAAAGAGTGATTGAAAATTTAGCCGTGAACGCCATTAGATACTCGACCGGAAATGTATCCATTCAGCTTTGTGAAAAAGAAGGAATCATTCAGTTGAAGATTTCAAATTCTGTTGAGAATACAAGTGAGCTTGAGGTCCATCACATGTTCGACCGTTTTTATAAGGCGGACCAGACAAGAACCGGAAACGGTACGGGGCTAGGCTTGTCAATTACAAAAAGCTTGATGGAAAAAATGAACGGATGCATTTATGCAGAATTAGAGGAGCAACATTTAACGATGATCTGCGAATGGCATATGAAATGACCGAGTAAAAATCTAATCGATTTTATAGATATAGCCTGCCAATGACTAACAGTGCTTTAAAAAGGAGTGGTGTCAAATGAATAAAAATAATAGCACAGAAATAAAACGCTCTTCAAAAGCAGACAACATTCTATCTCAGCTCAATAGTAAAACCAAGCTAGGCGACTTAAGGAAAATCGCGAAGGAAATTAAAAAAGATCACGGACTAGCTATGGAACTTTGGTCAACCGAAGAGTTCTTGCCGAGACTATTGGCAATTTTAATTATGGACAAACAGCATCTTTCACAAGATGTCCTGAATAAGCTTGATAAGGATATGCAGACCCACACATATGATGAGCGAAATAACTTAATGGATTGGTTAATGGCTAATCAGCTCACTAAAGACAAGAAGAACATTGCGTTGATGGAGTCGTGGGGGAATAGTCCTTCTGCTCTTCAAAGGCGAGCTTTCTGGTATTATCAAGGGCGTTTGAGATGGACTGGACAAACACCGCCTGATAACACTGCAGACATACTATCTGCAATTGAAGCTACTATTACGCAGGAAGAACCGGAAGTTCAATGGGCTATGAATTTCACTGCTGGCTGGATAGGCGTTTATGATGAAAAGTATCGTGATCGTTGTGTGAAACTTGGTGAAAAAACGGGTCTTTACAAAGATCAAAAGGTATCAAAAGGATGTACCCCAAATTATTTGCCGGAATTCATTACAATTGAAGTTAACAAACGAATGAAAAATTAGCTACAGCTGAAACATTCAGAAGGATTAATGTGAACAAAAGAATGCAAAGCCTCAATAAGGACAGGATCTGAAGGTAAACTTCCAGATCCTTTTCCATTTTGGGATAGGTGATTTTAGTTTTAATCAGTAGCGCCTTCTATATCTGCCTTCAATTCCTTAAACCACTTTAAATTCACTAAGTGATGAGATCGTGAATTTTCGTTCATGCGACCAAAATAATCAATCTTACCAGGTGATTCTTCAATGGTAGCTAAGTACTCATCGAGAAGAGCAATTCTGGATTCCGTTTGATCAATTTGGGATTGGATTAAGTCTAATAATTTTTGTTTATCGTATACATCCGCAAAGAGTAATGCCCCATAAACTTGTAAGTTTACATACTCCGATTTGGTTCCGTATTTGGCCATTAATTTATCAAATTCTTCTATTCCTAAAGACGTTACTTTAAAGGTGTGAATGTCACGACCGTTGTTTGAACGTCCTTCATGTGTTTCTTCAATCAACCCTTTTTCTTGGAGTTGTTGTAAATTGTAATAAAATGATCCTTTCGTAAAGTTGACGATATATTTATAATGTCGTTTTTCCATTAAACTTAAAAGTTCGTATCCATGAGCTCCGGGGTTTTGAATAAGTAATCCAAGGATGAGTAAGGGAATCAAGGTTGCATCACCTTCGCCATCTGCGCTTCAAATTCAGCGTATGTGATTTTACCCAGAGCCAAATTCATACTGTGAATATACATTTGTTCCGTTTTCGAATAGGTATGGTTGATCGTTAGGGATTGATTTTCATCCGTAAGAGGTCCTGAGATATGACGCTTTTTCGAAAATGCCTCGAAGTAGCGAAAACCGAATTTTCGTTGGGAAACGGCGTTCAAATGAATACCATCCGGATTGGAAGTTAGACCTTTTGCCGATACAAAATAACAATTCGGCTGCTCATGAGCAAATCGACGTAATTCAGCGTTGATTTCTTGAAACTCTGATGAGTACTTTCCGAAACCTTCTTTCCCTAAGAAATGACCAAGCTCACCAATGATCAATGGGACGTCTTGAAGGTTTAATTCTTTACGTAACGTTTCAATGATAAGAGATAACTTTTCGTAATAGGTCTCATGGAGAGAGTGATGGCTGTCACTTTCACCTTGATGCCAAAGGATGCCACAAATTTCACTGGTTTCAAGAGCAAAGCGGGCGTCTGACAAAGCATGTTTGAAAAGAGTGCCTTGCGGGTGCCAATCGTTCAAGGAACTGCCGCCTTCCGCACAAGGAATCAATCCAATTTCATCATCCGGGTTGGCTTTCGAACACTGGTCTGCAAAAGATGCTGCCAGACTTACACCAGCAACAGGACGGTCATAATTAATCGGCTCAGTCATCATTTGCCACTGACCGTTGCGAAGCATTTTTATTTTTTCATTATAGATCGGGTCTACCTCATGCAGGAATCCACGACCTGCCATATTCGATTGTCCTACCATTAAAAAAGATTTTATCATTTCAGTTTCATTCCTTTACACAATAGTCTAATTAGACTAAGCTAGTATAAAGTCTAATTAGACTATTGTCAATAAAACAGGAGAGGGCTGATGATGTTGAAAAGTGTCAGAATGTTAAAAATCTGGATGTGTGTTGGACTGTTAAGTTTCAGTCTTGTCGGTTTAAGCCTCTTTGGAAACGGATTAGAGCAGACTGAAGCAAAAGAAAAAGCAACAAGTCATGGGAATGCTCATAAGTTCATGCAACTCGAGAAAAAGTTTGATGCCCGGCTCGGCGTCTATGCAATTGACACCGGTACAAAACGCACGGTGGTCTATCGACCTGATGAACGGTTTGCCTACACATCCACTTATAAGGCTTTGGCAGCAGGGGCAGTGCTGCAACAAAACTCGATGGATGAACTTGATGAAGTCATCACCTACACCAAGGATGACCTCGTCACGTATTCGCCCATTACAGAGCAACACGTAGATACCGGGATGACCCTTAGGGGAATTTGCGATGCGGCTATCCGTTACAGCGATAATACCGCCGGGAACCTTTTATTTCAGGAACTAGGAGGACCTGACGGCTTCGAAAATGCAATGAGGCAAATCGGCGATCCTGTCACCGAGGCTGATCGCTTTGAGACTGATTTGAACAGTGCCATCCCAGGAGACATCCGTGATACCAGTACAGCAAGAGCACTTGCCACCAACCTGAAGGCTTTCACCGTAGACGATGTGCTCCCGGAGGATAAGCGTACAATCCTGACAGATTGGATGAAGAGGAATACTACTGGAGACGAACTAATCCGTGCGGCCGTACCTAAAGGATGGGTGGTAGGCGATAAAACGGGAGCAGGAGACTACGGAACGCGAAACGATATTGCTATCGTTTGGCCACCGAATCGAGATCCCATTATCATTGCGGTTCTGTCCAGCCGTGATACGAAGGATGCTGCCTATGATAATGAACTTATAGCAAAGGCAGCTAAGGTTACAGTGAATGCTTTTAAGTGATTTTCTGAAATGTTCTTCACTATTGTTTAAGGTCAAAGGTTGAAAAATATTCAACCCACCTCAATATGTTCATATATATCGCAGCCAGGGGGACAGATCCTATGGCTCTTTGAATAGAAGCCGCGGTGCCTGTCCCCGTGGCGCACCCCAACCAAACTCATATACATGAACCTGGAAGGCCTCTAATAAAATAAATTATTAGTCCTTTTCGGGGGGAGTTCACATGGAGAACACGATTATAAGAAACGTCAGAGTATTTATCGCAAGTCCCTTCTTTAGTAAGGAACAAATAGACAGGGTACAAAGACTTGAACATGCCCTTATGCGGAATCCGTATGTGTCAGAAATCTTCTCCGCACGATTTCATCAATTTGAACATCTCGAATTTGGTTCAAAAGAGTGGAGGCGGAAGGTATTCCGCAATGATCTGAGGCATTTAAGGCGATCCGATGTAGTGGTGGGCATCCGCGATTACGAAGGCAAGTACGTGGACAGCGGAACGGCATTTGAAATCGGGTACGCCCACGCCATGCAAAAGCCCATCCTATTGATTAATGAAAAAAATTCCGTCATGAATTTAATGATGGCAGACAGTTTACACGCTTACTTTACGAAAGTAGAAGATCTGAAAACGTATGATTTTCATCGTATGCCGAAAGCTCCTTATGAGGGGCCGGTGATATGATGGGTTGTAACAGGATTAAGGAGATATCGCTTTCTTCAGAATGAATGGAGGCGATGTTTTTTATTTGGTGGTTATTCTGCTAAAGGGCCATTTAATGGAACAAGGTTTCTAAAAAAATATTGGTGTTTATGCTAAAATTAGACAAGGTTGTGAAAGGACGGACTCTACAGCCAGAACTAGTTTAAAGTAAGGTTACTTTTAAAATTATATAATTTATATACTAATCGCCGCCATTTAGTTCGGCGGTTTTCTAATGCCAATAAAAAAATAGTAGTTTTTTGTAACGAAATTGACTTGAATCGGATATATAGACGAAAGGAGGAAAAGGCTTGGGAGAACTTGATGAAATATATAGCAATTATGCTGAAGAAGTATTCAAATATCTAATGTGTCTTTGTCACAACGCAGATTTATCAGAAGAACTAACACAAGAAACCTTCTATCAAGCTGTAAAATCCATTGATAGATATAATGGTGAATGTAAAATGTCAGTCTGGCTTTGTCAAATAGCGAAGCACTCTTATTATAAGCACCTTGAACAAAATAAGAAACAACAAAGACATAAGTTTCAAGATGACGCATTACATACTTCTCCTGAAGCTGAATTTATTTATTCGGAAGACAAAATTGCCCTTTATCGAACTATTCACTTCCTTGAAGAACCATATAAAGAGGTGTTGCTTTTGAGGATCTTAGGCGGTCTTAGTTTCAAAGAGATAGGAGAAATTCAACTGAAAAATGAAAACTGGGCGAGAGTTACTTTTTATAGGGCTAAAATGAAATTAAGGGAAAGGGGTAGGGATAACAATGGACAATAAATGCAATATAGTAAGAGATTTACTCCCTTCTTATATCGATCATTTGTGCAGCCAAGATAGTATTCATTTTATTGAGGAACATATGAATTCGTGTGAAAAATGTAGAGAAGTATTAGAAAGTATGAAAAATAATGTTGATTTATCTAATAACATGGATGAAGTATATAAAGTGGAAGTGAAGAGACCATTTCAGAAAGTATCCAGGTTTTTCAATGCTCAAAAGAAACTGACGAATTATTTACTTATAGCTACACTTTGCTCCTTGCTGATTGGATTCGTTTTTCTAATTCAATCAAATAAAAAGTTTAGTGAATATAAAGAAGAAGTAACTAATCTAGAAGTTGTAGACCAAGAAAAAGAAGCTATTATGGATGATGTATTTCAAATTCTTGGAGACTCAACAGAATTGACTGAAAAAGAAGAAAAACAACTTCTTACTATTTTTAAAAAGTATAATGAAAAACTGAATTTGTTAGCTGTTTTTCCAGCAGCAAATTTAAAAGATCGCTTACAGGAAAATCCTTCTGTAAAACAGGAACCTACAACGATCTATCCTATTGAGTACAGTAAAGCCGCGATTGTCATTGGAGACGAGGGTGTTTTGGGAAAGAGAGAGACAATTGTTCCTAGTGGTTATGACTTAGGAACCGTAATGATGGCGAATAAACAATGGGGTATTCAATACGAATATAAGAGTTCGTATGAAAAAACTATTGAGAGACATCACCAATTAACCTATTACGGACCAAGCACTTGGAGCTTTTTTCAGGCACCTATACTAATGTTTATTATTTTTAGTATTCTTTTTGTAGTTTGGTTGTTTTTAAAGAGACAAAATAACCATCTGAAAGATGTAATGGGATAATATTTTTTCAAGTTAGTATGAGCTAAAAGCATTAAGGGCTTAAATCTAGAAAAAGAACTAACATTCGAACATAAACTTAACTTTCGGGGCTTATCCAGCATCAGGTAAGCTCTTTTATTATGAATATTTTTCTTGAGTATGAAGTTAGAATTTGAAATAATTGGTATTAAGTTAAAGGGCAGTTTAACGGAAGATTGAAAAAGCTGATCACCCAAAGTAATGCTGGAAATTAGAGGGAGATTTCGAAAAGAGATATGTATAAAGAAGTACTATTAAAAGACAGATGTTCTTCTGATCATTGTGTAACAGAAGAACATTTGTCTTTTTGTTTAAGGTGTTCGTTTGAGGATATCATCGCTAGACAGATAGCTAATCCTGAGCAGAGGAAGAGGAAGAGTTTTCCTTCAGTAATAAAATGATAGGCTATAAGTGGCCCTAAAGCTGCCCCAAAGTCTACAGCTATTGAATAGTAATTAATTAATGAAGTTCTCCCCTCAATTTGGTAAGCTTCGTCAGATACTAATGTATCGGTTAAGGTTGTAATAATGGTTGAACAAATTAGTATGGCGATAATGATGAGACCCCATATCATAAATGGGAGTTGGCTATCCATAAAAGGATATAAACTTCCGATAATTAGTAAGGCGCTTAGAAGTATAGAATGCCTGCCCCACTTCCCGTCTGAAATCCTTCCTATAAATGGAGCCAAGAAGGGCTCCCATGCCCATCTCATTCCGAGAAGAAGCCCTGAGACGACTCCTGAAGTTAATAGTATACCGTTAAAAGTCAAAGTCCCACCGTAATGCTTAGATAAGTAAAAGCTAACAGTTGAAAGAAACACCCCTTGTAGGAGGAAAGATACGATGAAACCTCTGAAAAGCGATAGCTGGATACCCCTTTTTTTAGAAGAGAGATCTTAACTATCCCCGATTCTTGTCTAGGTGGTAAAGACTTATAAGAGAGAAAAAATATGAAAGGTATAGCTAAAGAGCATATACATGCAAATACCAGGCAAGTTAACTTAAGGCCAATTTGGTAGCATAAAAATCCCCCTATGGTCATTCCTGCTAAACTTCCTAATCGATAAGTTCCATTATACATCCCCATTAAATGCCCTTTATTGGAATTGGTAGACAATTGCACCACCATTAAATGCCCTGTAAGGCGTAATAAGGCCCATGCAAATCCCCATACACAACGAAGTATTAACCAAAATAGGAGTCCATTTAGGGAGAAAAAACCAATGTTTACTATTATGGTTAAACAGATGGCTAGTAACAAGGAAAGTCGAAGATTTAAGGTTCTAGTTATAAAAGCAGCAAACGGATTAAGTGGTATACGAATTAAGCGATTAACCGACAATAGGAGGCCAACTTCTATTAGTGAAGATAATCCAGCTTCTTTCCAATAAAGGGGCAAAGCAATATACAGCATAGAATCTGTTAGCAAGCAAATACCTGTAATGAGAGCAGTTATTATTATGTTCGATTTACTAGATGTTTTTTCCATCAATTTCCTCCCTCTCTTTCATAATTATTGTAAAAGAGATAAAATGATAAGAAAAATATATATATTTTATTAATTCATAAATTTTATTTATAGGGGGATGTTGATGAATCTACACGCTTTACGCCAATTTATCAATGTAGTACAGATGGGAAGTATTACAAGCGCAGCAAAGCAGTTACATATTAGTCAACCTGCAATTACAATGCAAATTAGGAATTTGGAAAAAGAACTTGGTGTCACACTTTTTAGAGCAAAAGGTCGGGGAATCGAGCTTACCGAGGCCGGTGGATTTATATATCAACAAGCCA